>CAXTTS010000007.1:0-36749 GCA_964247265.1 uncultured Sphingomonadaceae bacterium | reverse complement strand
TTCCAGAATGGCGGCGAGGTGGGGAACCTGCGCATCGCCACGTCCGAATCGTGGAAGGATCGCAATTCGGGTGAGCGCAAGGAGAAGACCGAATGGCATTCGGTCGCGATCTTCAGCGAGCCGCTGGGCAAGATCGCCGAGCAATATCTGCGCAAGGGCAGCAAGGTGTATATCGAGGGCCAGCTGCAGACGCGCAAATGGCAGGATAATAGCGGCGCGGATCGCTATTCCACCGAGATCGTGCTGCAGGGTTATAACGGCACGCTCACCCTGCTCGACAAGCCGGGCGGTGCTGCGGGCGGCGGCGATGGCTGGAGTGGCGGCGACGATCGCGGCTTCGACGACGACCGTGGCGGTGGCGGCGGCGGTGGCGGCGGCGGCCGCTCCGGAGGCGGTTCGGGCTATGGCGGCGGTGGCCGCGGCCAGTCAAAGCCGGCGCCGGCGTTTGACAGCGACCTGGACGATGACGTTCCGTTCTGATCGTTGCGCTTGGCGCAATCGCTGTGAGTGATTTCGCAACCAGAACCGATTGCGACCTGCGAAACGATTGTGCATTGCAGCATGGTACTTTCCAAAGGAACGTAGTCATGCGCTTTGTCTCTTGTTGCACCGCACTTCTGCTGGCCGCTGCTGCTCCGATTGCCGCTCACGCGCAGGCCCCGGAGGCTGCTTCTTCGTTGAAGGCCGGCGCTTATCTCTATTCGGCGGACGCGAAGCGCATCGGCCGGGTCGAGCGGCTGATCCCCGCGAAGGACGGTACGCCGGGCTGGGCCAGCATCATCGTCGACTCGCGCTTCGTCTCCGTGCCCGTCACCACCATCTCGACCGGCGACAAGGGCTTCGTCACGAGCCTCAGCAAGGACGACATTCGCAAGCTGAAGTGATCGGGCGGGGCGGCCGCGCTGTCGCGCCGCTGCCCCGATTGACCTGACGGGCGACGCGCCGCACAGGTCGGCGATGCGCTTCTTTTCCGACAATGCGGCGCCGGTCGCGCCGGCCGTGCTCGATGCGATCGTGGCGGCGAATCAGGTCGATACCGCCTATGACGGCGATGCCGCCAGCCGTGCGCTGGATGCGCGCCTGTCCGACCTGTTCGAAACGCGGGTCGCCGCTTTCTGGGTCGCCACCGGCACCGCGGCCAATGCGCTGGCGCTGGCGGCGCTCTGCCCGCCGCACTGCGCGATCGTCTGCCACCGCGACGCGCATATTCAGAATGACGAATGCGGCGCGCCCGAATTCTACACCCACGGCGCCAAGCTGCTGCTGGCGGAGGGCGAGGGCGCCAAGCTGGAGCCGGCGGGCGTCACCGCCGTGCTGGACGGCATCGCCAACGACGTCCACCGCGTGCAGCCTGCCGCGCTTTCGATCACCAACGCCACCGAATATGGCCGCGTCTACACGCCGGCGGAGGTGACGGCGCTCGGCGCATTGTGTCGCGCGCGCGGGCTGCGGCTGCACATGGATGGCGCCCGCTTCGCCAACGCGGTCGTCCATCTCGGTTGCGCGCCGGCCGATCTCACCTGGCGCGCGGGGGTGGATGTGCTGAGCTTCGGCTTCGTCAAGAATGGCGGCATGTCGGCGGAGGCGCTGGTCTTCTTCGATCCGGCGCTGGCGGCGGACACCGGCTTTCGTCGCAAGCGGGCCGGGCACCTGCTGTCCAAGGGCCGCTATCTGGCGGCGCAGATCCACGCGATGCTGGCGGACGATCTGTGGCTGGCCAATGCGCGCGCGGCCAATGCCGGCGCCGCCCGGATCGCGGCGGCGGCGGGCGCGCGCCTGCTGCACCCGGTGGAGGCGAACGAGATATTCCTCCGTCTGACGCCCGGCGAGGCGACGGCCCTGCGCGCGGCCGGCTTCGATTTCTACGACTGGGCTGTCGGCGAGGCGCGGTTCGTCGTCTCGTGGAGCCAGCCGGAGGCGGAGATCGCTGCCCTCGCCGCCGCGCTCGGGGAGTTTTGACAGGGTGACGCCTGCCGCGATGACCGAGCCGCCGCTGAACCGCGCCGCACAGATGCGGGTGCTGGTGCCGTTCACGATCGTCACCCTGATCTGGTCCTCGACCTGGCTGGTCATCCGTCACCAGCTCGGCGCGGTGCCGCCGAGCTGGTCGATCGCCTACCGCTTCGCGATCGCGGCGGCGGCGATGTTCGGCTATGCGCTGGCGACGCGCGTGCCGATCCGGCTGGCGCCGCGCGATCACGGCTTTGCCGCGCTGATCGGCGTCTGCCTGTTCGAGATGAACTTCAACTTCGTGTACCGGGCGGAGGGGCACATCACCTCCGGGCTGGTCGCGCTCGTCTTCGCGCTGTTGATCGTGCCGAACGCGATCTTCGCGCGCTTCTTCCTCGGGCAAGGCGTGTCGCGCCGGTTCTTCGCCGGATCGGCGATCGCGGTGCTTGGCCTGATGCTGCTGTTCCGCCATGAACTCGCGGTGTCGCCGAGCGGCCGGGATGCGGTGGCGCTCGGCATCGCGCTGACGCTCGGCGGGGTGCTGTTCGCCTCGATCGCCAATGTGTTGCAGGCGACGCGGCGGGCGCGCGGCCTGCCCAGCATCACCTTGCTGGCTTGGGCGATGCTGTACGGCGCGCTGGCCGATGCGCTGTTCAGCTGGGCCACGGTGGGGCCGCCGCTGTTCGACGCCAGCCCCGGCTACATCGCCGGCCTGCTCTATCTGGCGATCGCCGCCTCGGCTTTGGCCTTTCCGCTGTATCTCGGCGTGATCCAGGCGATCGGGCCGGGGCGGGCGGCCTATTCCAGCGTGCTGGTGCCGGTGCTGGCGACGACGCTGTCGACCGTGTTCGAACATTATGTGTGGGGCTGGCCGGCGGTGGCGGGGGTGGCGCTGGTGCTCGGCGGCCTCGTCATCGCGTTGCGGGCGCGGGTGGCCTAGCCGAACCGCATCGCTTTCCGGTAGAGCGCGGCCAACCGCAGCCACCCGGAAGACCGCCTTGACCCTGCACGCCTGCTTTGCCGATCGCATCGCCGCCATCCTCGACGCGCTGGAGGCCTCGGGCGATTTGCCCGCCGGCCTCGATCGCCGCAACGTGGGGGTGGAGCCACCGCGCGACCCGGTGCATGGCGATCTTTCCACCAACGCGGCGATGGTGCTGGCGAAACCGGCGAAGACCAGCCCGCGCGCGCTGGCCGGGCTGATCGCGGCGAAACTGGCCGACCTGCCCGAGATTGCGAGCGCGGAGGTGGCCGGCCCCGGCTTCATCAACGTGCGGCTGATCGCCGAGGCATGGCGCGACGAACTGCGCGCGATCCTGGCCGAGGGCGAACGCTATGGCCGGTCACAGGCGGGGCAGGGCGTTCGCGTGAACGTGGAATATGTCTCCGCGAACCCGACCGGGCCGATGCACATGGGCCATTGCCGGGGTGCGGTGGTGGGCGATGCGCTGGCGAGCGTGCTGGAATATGCCGGCTACGCGGTGACCCGCGAATATTATGTCAACGATGCCGGCGGTCAGGTGGATACGCTCGCCCGCTCCGTCCACCTGCGCTACCGCGAGGCGCTGGGCGAGACGGTGACGATCCCGGAGGGGCTGTATCCGGGCGACTATCTGATGCCGATCGGTGCCGCGCTCGCCTCCGACTATGGCGATGCCTATGTCGGCAGGCCGGAGGCCGAATGGCTGGTGCTGTTCCGCACCCGCGCGGTGGCGGCGATGATGGACCTGATCCGCGCCGATCTCGCCACGCTCGGCATCCACCACGATGTCTTCTCGTCGGAGGCGGAGGTGCAGCGATCCGGCAAGGTGATCGCCGCGCTCGATCGCCTGCGCGATGACGGGCTGGTCTATCAGGGCACGCTGGAGGCGCCGAAGGGCGAGGTGCCCGACGACTGGGCGCCGGTGGAGATGACGCTGTTCCGCGCCACCCGGTTCGGCGACGACAGCGACCGGCCGGTGATGAAGCTGGACGGCAGCCTCACCTATTTCGGCACCGATCTGGCCTATCACGCGCAGAAGGCGGACACCGCCGACCAGCTGATCGACATCTGGGGCGCCGACCATGCCGGCACCGTCAAGCGCATCCAGGCGGCGATGAAGGCGCTGTCGGGCAAGCCGTTCGACGTGAAGCTGGTGCAGATGGTGCGGCTGCTGCGCGATGGCGAGCCGGTGAAGATGTCCAAGCGATCGGGCAATTTCGTGACGCTGGCCGAGGTGGTGGAGGAGGTTGGCAAGGATGTCGTCCGCTTCACCATGCTGACCCGCAAGGCGGATGCGCAGATGGACTTCGATTTCGCCAAGGTGGTGGAGGCATCGAAGGACAATCCCGTATTCTACGTGCAATATGCCTATGCCCGCATCCGGTCGCTGCACCGTCGCACGGCGGAGGCGGGGTTGGCGATCGCCGCCGATCCCGATCTGGCGCTGCTGGACGAGGAGGAGCTGACGCTGGTGAAGCTGGCCGCGATGTTCCCGCGCATCGTGGAGGCGGCGGCGGCGAATCGCGAGCCGCACCGCATCGCCTTCTACCTGTCCGATCTGGCGGCGGCGTTCCATGCGGCGTGGAATCGCGGCAACGACGATCCGGCCAAGCGCTTTTTGTTGGTCGACGATGCCGAAACCACATCCGCGCGGCTGGCCTTGGCGGATTCGATCGGGCAGATCATCCGCAACGGGCTGGCCATCATGGGGGTGGTCGCGGCCGAGGAGATGAACTGATGACCGATATCGATCGGGGGCACATCGGCGGCGGCGACGAGGATCGGCTGCCCTGGCTGGAGCCGGTCGAGGACGAGCAGCCAGAGGGCGGGGTCGCCGCCGGGAAGCTGATCGCCGCCGTGGTGGTGGCACTGCTGGCGCTCGGCCTGATCGTCGGTGGCCTCTTCTGGCTGCGGGAGCGCGGCACCTCCGAGGTGGCGGGCGGCAGCGGCGACCTGATCCAGGCGCCGCCCGGCGATTACAAGGTGGCGCCGAGCGATCCGGGCGGGATGAACGTGGCCGGCGAGGGTGACGCCACCTTCGCCGCGAGCCAGGGCGTGCCGGTGGATGCGGCGATCGATATCTCCAAGCAGCCGGAGGCGCCTGTCGCGGGCCAGCGCGCCCCCCAGCCGGCGACAGCGCCGGTGGCCCCGGTGAAGACGGTGCCGCTGCCCGCCTCCACCGCCGCCCCGGCCCCGACGGTCGCTGCCGCGCCGGTAACGCCGCCCGTGACGAAGCCGGCCGCACCCGTGTCCGCGCCGACCCCGCCGAAGCCCGCCGAGGTGAAGAGGCCGGTCGAGGTCGCCAGCAAGCCGGAACCGGCCAAGCCCGCGGTGGCGGCGTCCGGCGGGCCGGCGGTGCAGCTGGGTGCGTTCGGCAGCGAGGCCAAGGCCCAGGCCGCCTGGTCCGGTCTGGCCGGCCGCTTTCCGGCGCTGAAGTCGCTGTCGCACAGCGTCACGCTGGCGGAGGTGGGCGGCAAGAAGCTGTATCGCCTGCGCGCCACCGCCGGCAGCAGGGACAAGGCGGCCACCGTATGCCGCGCGCTGAGCCACGCGAAGGAGGCCTGCAACGTCGTCGGCTGACGCGCTTCGTCCGGGTGGAGCGGCGGGCGGTTTCAGGCTAGCGAGCGGGACGATCCCATCGGAGACGCCAGCGTGAAACCCCTGTTCCTCGGCCTTGCCGGACCCGTGCTGACGGCGGACGAGCGCGCCTTCTTCGCCGAGCATGATCCGGCCGGCTATATCCTGTTCCGGCGCAATTGCGTGGATCGCGTGCAGATGCGCGACCTCACCGACTCGCTGCGGGCACTGTCCGGCCGGGCGGACGTGCCGATCCTGATCGATCAGGAGGGCGGCCGCGTCGCCCGCATGGCGCCGCCGGAATGGCCGGCCTTCCCGACGGCCGAGACGTTCGACCGGCTCTACGACATCGCGCCGATGACGGCGATCGAGGCGGCGCGCGCCAATGCGCAGGCGATCGCGGCGTTGCTGGTGGAGGTGGGCGTCAACGTCGACTGCCTGCCTTTGCTCGACGTGCGCGATCCCGCCGGGCACGACATTATCGGCGACCGCGCGTTCGGAGCGGAGCCGATGCGCGTCTCCGCTCTGGGCCGCGCCACGATCGAAGGGTTGCGCGCGGGCGGCGTGGTCGGCGTGGTGAAGCATATGCCGGGGCATGGCCGGGCAATGGCGGACAGCCATGTCGAGCTGCCCGTCGTCACCGCCGACGCGGCTGCGCTGGAGCGCGATCTGGAGCCGTTCATCCGGCTGGCGGGCGCACCGATGGCGATGACCGCGCATGTCGTCTACCCGGCCTGGGACGCGGCCGATTGCGCCAGCCTTTCCGCCACCGTGATCGCGCAGGTGATCCGTGGCCGGATCGGCTTCGACGGCCTGCTGATGTCCGACGATCTCGGCATGCGCGCCTTGTCCGGCGATTTCGCCGATCGCGCGCGTGGCGTGCTGGCGGCGGGCTGCGACATCGCGCTGCACTGCTCCGGCGACATGGCCGAGATGATCGCGGTGGCAGGGGCGGTCGGCGCGATCGGGGCGGAGGCCGCCGCCCGGCTCGAGCGCGCGATGGCGACGGTGGCGGGCGCAGGGTCGACGGAGGCGTTCGCCGATCTCGTCGGCAGGCGCGATGCGCTGCTGGCCTATGCCCACAGCTGACGCCGCGCCCGAGGCTCCCGATACCCTCACCCTCGAACTCGATGGATGGGAGGGGCCGCTCGACCTGCTGCTCACGCTGGCGCGCGCGCAGAAGGTGGATCTGCGCGAAATCTCGATCCTGGCGCTGGTCGAGCAATATCTCGCCTTCATCGAGGACGCGCGCACGCTGAAGCTGGAGATCGCCGCCGACTATCTGGTGATGGCGGCGTGGCTGGCCTTCCTGAAATCCGGCCTGTTGCTGCCGAAGGATCCGGCGGCCGATCCCAGCCCGGAGGAGATGGCGCTGCGCCTGCAGTTCCGCCTGCAACGGCTGGATGCGATGCGCGAGGCCGGCGCGCGCCTGCTGGCGCGGGACCGGATCGGCCGCGACGTGTTCGTGCGCGGCGCCCCCGAGGGGCTGCGGCTCGTCCGCCGCGCCGCGTGGCAGGCCGATCTGTTCGACCTGATCGCGGCCTATGGCGCGATCCGCGCGCGCCGGGCGCCGGCGGTGCATGTCGTGTCGCGCCGCCCGGTGATGACGCTGGACGAGGCGATCCGCCGGGTGGAGGCGCTGATCGGCGGGCGAATCGAATGGACCGCGCTCGAACAGTTCATGCCGGTGGGCGGCGATGCCGACTATCGCCGTTCCGCGCTTGCCTCCAGCTTCCTCGCCGCGCTGGAGCTTGCCAAGCAGGGCAAAGTGGAACTGGCGCAGGCGGGCGCGTTCGCGCCGCTGATGATCCGCCGCGCATGATCGACGAGCCCGACGATCTCGCCCGCGCGATCGAGGCTGCCTTGTTCGCCGCCGAGGGACCGATGACGCTGGCCGAGATCGCCGCCGCGATCGACGCGCGGGAGGGGCTGGCGGTCGCTTTGGGGCAGTTGCGCGGCGACTATGCAGGGCGCGGCATCAACCTGGTGGAGCGCGGCGGCCGCTGGCATTTCCAGACCGCGCCGGATCTGGCGCATCTGCTCCGCCGCGAGCGGGAGGAGCCGCGCCGCCTCAGCCGCGCCGGGCTGGAGACGCTCGCGATCATAGCCTATCACGAACCCGTCAGCCGCGCGGAGATCGAGGCGATCCGTGGCGTGCAGATATCGAAGGGTACGCTCGACGTGCTGATGGAGGCGGGGTGGGTGCGGCCGGCCGGGCGGCGCGAGGTGCCGGGGCGGCCATTGCTCTACGCGACAACCGCCGGCTTCCTCGGCCATTTCGGCCTCGCCGGCCGCCGCGACCTTCCCGGGATCGAGGATCTGCGCGCCGCCGGCCTGCTCGATCCGGTCGATCTGGCGCTCGAGTCCGCCCTCAGCGATGCGACCGCGCAGTCGGAGGTGGAAAAAGGCGATGCGGACGACTAGGTGTGGGGAACATCAAGGAGATCTATCATGGGTGGCCTCAGCCTCTGGCATTGGCTTATCGTCGGCATCATCGTGTTGCTGCTGTTCGGCAAGGGCCGCTTCTCCGACATGATGGGCGACGTCGCCAAGGGGCTGAAGAGCTTCAAGAAAGGCATGGCGGACGACGATCATGAGGCGGAGGTGCCGCCGCGCCCTGCCGCGCGCCTGCAAACCCAGGCGCCGCTGGAGCCGAACCCCGATCGCGATCTGCGGCCGATGCACGACGACCGGCCGGCCAACTGATCCCCTGACGGACTGCCGCCCGACCGATGCTGGATATCGCGCCGACCGAATTGCTGCTGGTCGCCCTGGTGGCGCTGGTGGTGATCGGGCCGAAGGATCTGCCCCGCGTGATGCGGGTGGTGGGGCAGTGGGTCGGCCGCGCGCGCGGCGTCGCCCGCCATTTCCGCTCCGGCTTCGACGAGATGATCCGTCAGTCCGAGCTGGACGAGATGGAAAAGAAATGGGCAGCCGAGAACGAACGCATCATGCGCGAGCATCCGCCGCATGACCCGACCGGCCAGGATGAGTGGAAGCCTGCCGTCCACACCGAAGACGGGGAGCGCGGCGCGGTGGACCCGGCCGGTGGCGCGGTGATGACGCCGCTGCCGCGCGGCGATGCGGCCCCGGGCGACGGCCCGGCCCGATCATGAAGGATCTCGACGACACGCGCGCGCCGCTGATGGAGCATCTGATCGAGCTTCGCCGGCGCCTGCTGTGGAGCTTCGCTGCCTTGGGCGGGGCCTTCGCCTTGTGCCTCTATTTCGCCCGGCCGATCTTCGCCTTCCTCGTCCAGCCGCTGCTGCGCGCCGGGCAGGGACGGATCATCTACACCGACATATTCGAGGCGTTCTTCGCCGAGATCAAGGTCGCCTTCTTCGCGGCGCTGATGCTGGCCTTTCCGATCATGGCGAGCCAGCTCTGGCAGTTCGTCGCGCCCGGCCTCTACGCCAAGGAGAAGCGCGCCTTCCTGCCGTTCCTGGTCATGACCCCGGTGCTTTTCCTCAGCGGCGCGGCGCTGGCTTATTACGTCGCCATGCCGCTCGCGCTGCATTTCCTGCTGGGGTATCAGGGCAATCTCGGCGGCATCCAGCAGATGGCATTGCCGGCGGTCGGCAACTATCTGAGCTTCGTCACCAAATTCCTGTTCGGCTTCGGCGTGGCCTTCCTGCTGCCGGTGCTGCTGATGCTGCTGGAGCGCGCGGGTGTCGTCACGCGGCTGCAATTGAAGGCGGGGCGGCGCTATGCGATTGTCGGCGCCTTCGCGATCGCGGCGGTGCTCACCCCGCCGGACGTGTTTTCCCAGCTGCTGCTGGCCGTGCCGCTGGTGCTGCTCTACGAACTTGCGCTGATCGCCATCTGGTTCACCGAACGCCGCCGCGCGCGCGAGCAGGCGAGTGAGATCGTCACCGGCTGAACGCATGAAAAGGGCCGCGCCGGTTGCCCGGCGCGGCCCTTTTCTCAGATCAGCTCGCCGATTACTTCGACTTGTCGGCGGCACCCGTCACCGCGTCACCCGCAGACGACACATCCTTGCCGGCACCCGCAACCGTGTTGCAGGCCGCCGTCATGAGACCACCGGCCACCAGCGCCAGTGCGAGAATTTTCCGGACCATTTCGTTGCTCCCTTAATCGAAACCATGCGTCGCCGGATGACCCGCATCCGGTCCAGCCGCCGAAACAATGCTCGAAGAAACGGCTTTGTTCCGCCTCTGAACCGAAGCGGCGATCGGCTGCCCGCAAACAAGTTGGGCCCGGAACGCTGTCGGGGGAGGAGCAGCGGTCCGGGCCCTGATGGCGGACAGCGACAGCGGGGGGGCATAAGGTCGCCGTCCTAATATGAGAACGGCCCTTGGCTTGATCGGTTCCGATCGCGGCCAAGTTTTTCAGCCCGAGCCGTGGGGCCGGGCTTGCGCGAGAGCCCGCATTTCAGTGGTCCGTCTGCGGCACGACCGTGATCTCGATCGTGTAGCGGGCGCCGTCGCTATCCCTGACGAGCGGCGCGCGCAGCTGGCGCGACAGGCCTTCGATCACCCGCGCGGATCGATCGGAGGAAGGATGCGTGCGGCAGGCCTCGCTTGCTAGCCCGGGCGCGGTGACGGACAGTTGCGCACGGTCCGGCCGTTCGCCGGCGCGCAGGCGGATCGCGACGCCGCCGGCCGGATCGCAGTTCATCGCCAGTTCGACGAGCTCCGTCACCAGGAACGCCACCGGCACCGCCACGTCCTGCGAGGCGAAGGCCGGGATCACATCGAGCGTGATCGCCATGCTGGCGGCGGCAGGCGCGGCGGTCGCGCGCAGGTTGGAGGCGAGTTCGCCCAGCAGCGCGCGCAGCCCGACGCCGCGATTCTCCTCCAGCTCGGCAAAATGGTTGCGGTGGACCACCGCGAGCGCATCCACCCGCCGCTGGATCGAGGCATAGGCCGCGCCGATCTCCGGGCTGGCGGCGCCCCGGCTGTGCAGGTTGATGAGGCTGGAGACCACCTGGAGATTGTTCTTCACGCGGTGGTGCACCTCGCGCGTCAGCTTGGTCTGGCGAGCGAGGCCGCTTTCCAGTTCGGCCTCATGCGCGGTCAGCGTGCGGGTGACGGCGGCGAACGCCTCGCCGAGCGCGCGTATCTCGGTCGACGGCGTCGTCAAGGTCGGCAGCGTCAGCGTGCCGCCGCCGGCGCGTGCATAAGCGGTGATCGCCCGTTGCAGCTGGCTCAGCGGCTTCAGCACCAGCCGGTCCATCACGAGCCAGCCGATCAGCGCCGCCGCCAGCCACATCAGGATTGGCAGCAGGATCATCAGCGCCTCGATCGCGCGGATCGGCGTGGCGGGGGTCATCAGCTCCAGCGACAGCTGGCCGTTGGCGACGGGGACGGACACGGCGACGCTGTGGCCCAGCGGGCCGCTGGGTCGCGCCTGTTCGGTCAGCTCGATGATGGCGTCGCCTTCGCGCAGCCGGGCGCCGAAGCCCGCGCCGTCATGGGGAATCGCGATGAGCGCGGCGATAGATTCGCGCGGTAGCTCGCCGATCGCCACGATGCCGCGCGGCAGGCCGCCGACGCTCAGCCGCAACAGCTCCGGCCCGTCGACCGCCCGCACCTCGGTGCCGATGCCGGCGGCGGGCGCGATGGCGGGCGTATTTCCCAAGCCGGTCGTGACGCAGATCCTGCGGCCACGCGCATCGAACAGCCCGAGGCGGAGCGGATAAGGCCGGGCCGCCGCGATCGCGGCCAGCGTTGCGTTGCAGCCACGCCCGTCGCGGCCATCGGGGCCTTCGGCAAATGCCTGGCGCAGCGCACGGGCGACATCGACGGTGGATTCGCTCAGCCGGCGCGCACCGGCGGCGGCGATCAGCCGCACCTCCGCCTCGCGGGTCAGCCCGTTGGTCTTGGCCGATTCGATCGAGGCGAACACCGCGATCAACCCCAGCGGCAGCAGCGCCGCCGACAGGATGATAAGCATCTTGAGGCCGGTCGAAAGGCGGCCGAACAGGGTGGAAATCATCGCACAAAGCGCCGCGGCGATATACTCGCAACGAACGGCGCTGGCGGATCACAGGGTTTCACGGCACGATCGCCGCCGTCAGCTGAGCTTGCCGAGAAGATCCAGCATCTCGTTCGGTATGACCTCGTTGACCGTCTCGTCATAGACCGAGCGCAGCGCATTGCCGACATTGCCCCCGGAGGCGGCATCGCCGGCTGGCCGCTTCGGCCGCTGCGTCGCCGCTCGCGCCACGCCATCCCTCTCTTCTTTAGCAACCAACTCGCCGTTCCCCTCACGAACCGAAACCGTGGCGGCCCAGCGACCGGCCGCCATGTCTTCCCATCAAGCCGAATCCGAAACGCAACACTTCCTCGCAATCGCCGACCGTAGTCCGACGCCCACGAAACAACATGCCGATAAAATGGCCTTCGCGGCTACGAAACAAAAAACTGGGATGATGGTTCCCGTCCCTGCACGGATGCTGCGGATTGGCAGTCCGCATCTCGACGAACCGGCGCGGCGGCATCACCCGCTTGCTTTCGGGTTCCGGGCTTATCATCTAGGCGCTGGCCGTGCGGCCTTCGCCATCAGGGAGTATCGTATCATCATGTCGCTCGGCCAGGAACTCGCCCCGCATCTCCCTTTCCTGCGTCGCTACGCGCGGGCGCTTACCGGCAACCAGACGCATGGCGACGCCTATGTCCGCGCCGCGCTGGAAGCCATCGTGGCGGCGCCGGGCGATTTTCCGCGCGATGTCGATGCCCGGCTGGGCCTGTACCGCACGTTCCAGCGGATCTGGGCATCGACCAACGACAATGAATCGGGCGATCTGACGGTGGAGGATGGCGACAGCGAGTCGATCGCGCAGGCGCGTCTCGCCCACATTACACCGCGTTCGCGGCAGGCGCTGCTGCTCACCGCGATGGAGGGTTTTACCTCCGAGGATGCGGGCTATCTGATCGATGCGTCGCCGGACGAGATCGACACGCTGGTGGCCGATGCGCTTGCCGAGATCGAGCGGCAGACCCGCGCACAGGTGCTCATCATCGAGGACGAGCCGATCATCGCGATGGATCTGGAGACGATCGTCCGCGATCTCGGCCATGATGTCACCGGTGTGGCGGTGACGCGCGACGAAGCGGTGTCGCAGGCGCTGGCGCAGCGGCCGGGCCTGGTGCTCGCCGACATCCAGCTGGCGGACGACAGCTCGGGCATCGACGCGGTGAAGGACATCCTGGCGGAATTTGCGGTGCCGGTGATCTTCATCACCGCATTCCCCGAGCGTCTGCTCACCGGCGAGCGACCGGAGCCGACCTTCCTCATCACCAAGCCGTTCCAGCGGTCCACGGTGAAGGCGGCGATCGCGCAGGCGCTGTTCTTCGACCTCCAGACGATCCCGGCCTGATCGACCGGAACCCGGCGACGGGCGCGGCGTTTGTGACGGCTGGATAGCGAGAAGGTTTGTATCATGGCCGACGACGAGGTTCATCTCAACCGCCGGCAGGCGCGCGCGGGCGCATCGACCCATGTCACCCGCTATGTGCTGGCGATTTCGCTCGTCCTGATCGTCGTGGCCTTTGGCATCCTGCTCGTCGTCAAAGGCTAGCTCGGTTTAATCGTCGGGACGGGACTGCGCCGCTCGTAAAATCCGATCGGGCCACTATGTGTGGCCGGTCGGATGCTCGCATGGGCGCTGTGTGGGATTCATTGATGCAGGACGATCAGGAACGGACCGAGGAGTATATCGAGCCGGTTCCGCTATCCGACGACGAGTTCAAGGTGGAGCTGGGCCGGGTCATCCCGCATCTCCGCGCCTTTGGGCGGTCGCTGTCCGGCAACCGCGACCTAGCCGACGATCTGGTTCAGGAGACTCTGTTGAAGGCCTGGGCGGCGCGCAAGCGTTTCCAGGCCGGCACCAACATGCGTGCCTGGACGTTCATCATCCTGCGCAACCTGTTCCTGTCGCAAATGCGCCGCGCCCGCTTCAAGGGCGAGTGGGACGAACTGACCGCCTCCAAGCTGCTGGCGGCGCCCGCCAGCCAGGATCGTCACGTCGAGCTCGGCGACATGCAGCGCGCCTTGCTGCATCTGCCCCAGCCGCAGCGCGAGGCGCTGATCCTGGTCGGCGCCGGTGGCTTCGCCTATGAGGAAGCGGCGGAGATCTGCGGTTGTGCCGTGGGCACGATCAAGAGCCGCGTCGCGCGGGGCCGTGTCGCATTGGAAACGCTGCTGAGCGAGGGCAAGCTGCCGTCGCGCCGCGACCAGGTGCCCACTACCGGCCGCACCGCGCTCCAGACGATCATGAACGAGGTAGACGATCTCAGCCGGGGTCGCTGACGCGGCCCTGCGGTAGCCGCTGGGTTCAGCGCGGGCAGCCGGTGAGATCGAGTACCCGTTCGTTGTAGGCAAGCGCGCGGGCGACGGCGGCGAGATCGTCGCTCGAAGGCCGCACATCCATCACCGCCCTCGGCAGTCGCGCCGCCAGACGCCGCGCCGGATCGCTGGTGCCCGTGGCTTCGCAGCGGGCTATGGCCGCGCGCAGCGACGCCGCTTCGGCCTTCGCGTCGGCGCCGACTGCGACGACAACGTGCGCGGTGCCCCGCTCATCCGGGTCGTGTGTCTCGTCGTGCAGCAGCAGGAGGCCCGGGTACATGTCCATCAGGTCGCGCATCGGCGCGATCGGGCCTGCGCCGGCATAATAGATCGGCGCGGCGAAGCGTGGGGCGTGGCGTTCGAACCAGGCGAAATCGCGCACCTCGCAGTTCGCCGCGATCCGCGGATCGACGGAGCCGCCGTCGCCGTGAACGAGCGTGATCTCGCCCGGAAGGCCGAGCGCCGGCAGCAATGCGGAGACGTGCGCCGCCACCTCGCCATCGGCCATCGTCGGCACGACCAGCACGATCCGGCCGGGCGGTGCATGTTCGGTGCGCGCGGGCAGGGCAGCCGGTGGATCGAGCGCCTCGAACGCGTCCAGCGTCGCCACGGCCGTCGCCTCCCAGGTGAAGCCCGCGGCGCGCTCCGGCCCGAACCGCCGGAGCGTCTCCTGCAGGCCCGGATCGTCCAGCACCCGCGCCATCGCGACGGCGATCGCCTGCGGGTCGGCGGGATCGAACAGCAGGTCTTCGCGGCCGATCACCTCGGGGATGCTCGTCGTGGCGGAACCGACCACGGGCGCGCCGCACGCCATCGCCTCCAGCACGGGCAGGCCGAACCCCTCGCTGATCGACGGGAAGGTGAACAGCGCGCACTGGCTGTAGAGCGCGACGAGATCCTCATCGGGCACGAAGCCGGCGAGCACCACCGCATCGCGCGCCAGGCCGGCACCGCGCGCCAGGCCCTCGATCGTGCCGCGCGCGCGATCGTCCATCCGGCCGACGATTACGAGCTGGTGGCGATCGCGCAGGGAACGCGGCAGGGCGGCGAAGCCGGCGATCAGGCCGGGTATGTTCTTGCGATGCTCCAGCGGGCTGGTGTTCAGCACGAACGGCCGGTCGATCGCATAGCGTGCGGTGAGCGCCGCGCGGTCGATCGCACCGGGCGGCGGTGGGCGGAACATCGCCTCCACCCCCAGCGGCACCGCCGTGAGCCGCGTGTCGCCCGGCCCCAGCCAGCGGGGTGCTTCGGCGGCGACATAATGCGAGATCGGCAGCAGCAGATCGGCCGCCGAGGCGAAAGCCAGCTTCCGCTGATAGGCCCGCCTGATGCCCTCCTGCGGCAGATAGTGGCGGGGATATTCCACCGGGATGAAATCGAACAGGGTGATCGCGGTGCGGTAGGCGCCCCGCTCCACCGATGTCACCATCGCATCGTGATAGCCTTCGAACAGGCTTGGCACGAACAGCAGGTCCGGCGCGAGGCCATCGATGAACTGCGCGCGCACCAGCTCGGCGGCGCGGGTGCGCCAGGCGTTCGCCGGGTTGGCCGAAGCCGATCCGCCCGGCATCGCGCAGATGTGGATGTGGCTGGCCGGCAGCAGATCGGCCAACGCCTCCCGGATCGGCGTGATCGTATCGGGGAAGGCGTCGCTCAGCATTATGTGGAACGCATGGCCGCGATCGAGCGCGATCATCGCGCGCGTCACCGCCATCGCATAGCGGCCGATGCCGCGCAGCCGGCTGCCATTCTGGCAGGCCTGAAGATCGATCACGATCCGCATGAGCGCCCCTCAGTCCCCATAGCCGGTGGCGTGGGCCAGCCGTGCCCAGATCGCCCGTTCGCGCGGAGAAAGGCCTTCGGGCGCGGCGGGATCGGCATAGCCCCACGCGCGGCGCGTCAGCCGGGCGAGATCGTCGCGGGTCCAGCCCGCATCGGCCAGCGCGGCTGCGGCGTCCTGTCGACCGGGTTGCAGGTTCCACGCGGTGAGATAGGCCTGGATGCCGGCGCGGCGGCGCCCGGCCGCGATCAGCGCCGCGCCCAGCGCGACATAGCCGGCGGGCTTGCGCGGTGCGCGGATCAGCGCTTGGCGAAAGGCGCGCACGGCGGCTTCCGCCTGCCCGCGCGCCAGCAACGACCGGCCCCGCGCGCTATGGCCGGACCAGCGACGCGGCGGCGGCACCGTGACCCCGCCAAGGATGCCGGCAATCATCCGCTCGTCCAACGCGCCGCCGGTGAAGCCCATCTCGTCCAGTTCGTCACCGATGGCCCGAGCGTCCGGTTCCAGTGCGAGCGCGCGGGCCAGCACGTCGGCCGCCTCCTCGGCGCTGCCATGCAACCGCAGGAAGCGTCCGAGCTGCCGCTGCGGATCGAGCCGCAGCGGAAAGGCGGCGGTGGCGGCGCGGTAGGTGGCCTCGGCCGCCGCGATCTCTCCGGCGTTCATCAAGGCGTGGCCCAGCTGCACCCGATCGCGCGCGCCGCCGATGCCCAGTGCCAGCATCCGCCGGTAGATCGCCGCCGCCGCCGCCCATTCGGCCGCGCGCGCGTGCCTGCGTGCGCGCAGCCGCAGCGGCCATCCGAGCACCGCCAGGTGGATCATGCCGCGACGGATCGCAGGGGGCGGTGCGGGATCATGCGCGTCCATAGCCGCAGCCCGGCGCATCCGCCAAGCGCCACGCGGTCTTCACGGCTTGGCCACGAATCGCGTATACCCGCAAGGCGGGGGCAAGAGGGGTGCGATGGCGGTGGATAAAGCGGAAGCGCGCATGACCGGCGATCCGCGCCCGCGCTCGGCCGTAAGCGGGGCGGTCGGGCTGGTCGGGCTGGGCGGGCTGCTGCTGTGGGTCGCGGTGGCGCGGCATTTCGGCATGGGTGGCGCGCTTTCCGCCTTGCTGGCGCTGATCGCCTGCGGCGTGCCGATGCTGCTGTGGTCGCTGCTGGTCGATCGCGTCCACCGCAATCCCACCACCGGCATCGACTGGGATACGCCGCCCCGGCCGCTGCGCGACACGCTGGACATCAGCCTCACCAAGCTGGCGGGGCTTTGGTCCACCTGGTGCGCGATCGCGATCTTCTACGCCTGCGGCCGCTGGTATTGGGACGGCGCCTACCAGTTCGCCATGAGCTTCTTCCAATATGCCGCGCCGCTGCTGGTGCTCGCCTCGATCCCCTATGTCCTGTGGCTCGACCGGCGGCTGGTCGAGCCGCGCGACGGCGCGTTCGCGTTCGGCAGCCTGCTGCTCGGCATTGGCGCGGTGGACCGGGCGGCGCTGTACGAGCATTTCCGGCAATGGGCGGTGAAGGGCTTCTTCACCGCCTTCATGATCTCGATCGTGCCGGGCAATTATGCCGACGTGGTGAACTGGGACGTGACGGCGGCCCTCTCCGATCCCGTCGCCTTGTCGCGCTGGTTGATCGCGTGGATGTTCCTGATCGACGTATCGATCGCGACCGTCGGCTATCTGCTGACCTGCAAGCCGCTGGATGCCCATATCCGCACGGCGAACCCCTATGCCGCCGGGTGGATGGCTGCGCTGATCTGCTATCCGCCGTTCATTCTGATGGGCGCGGGCGGGCCGCTAAACTATCATGTCGGCACGCAGGAATGGTCCGTCTGGCTTGCCGGGCACCCGCTGCTGCTGTGGGCCACCGGCGCGGTGCTGGTGGCGCTGACCGCCATCTATGCCTGGGCCACGGTGGCGTTCGGCCCGCGCTTTTCCAACCTCACGCATCGCGGCATCCTGACCCACGGCCCCTATCGCTGGAGCAAGCACCCCGCCTATCTTTCGAAGAACCTGTTCTGGTGGGTTTCGGCCATGCCGTTCCTCGTCACCACCGGCAGCCTGACCGACATGGCGCGGAACACGGCGATCATCGCGGCGGTGAACGGCGTCTATTACTGGCGCGCGCGGACGGAGGAGCGGCATCTCGGTGCGGACCCGGCCTATCGCGCTTATGCCGAATGGATGGACCGCCATGCTCCGCTACCGCGCCTGATCCGCTGGCTGCGCGGCCCCGCCGCCGGGGTGCCGCAGCCGGCCGAGTGACGGCGGGAACGCCCCCGGCAACATTTCGTTACACAGGCGCACCATCATGGTGCGTGGGAGAGATGACGATGGGCAAGGGCCTTATCCTGTGGTTGCTGGGCGTACCGGGCGTCGTCGTCATCGCCCTGCTGCTGTTCCATGTGATCTGAGCGCGGCGGAACGGCCGCCGACCGCCCCGCGTTGATCGAAAGGGAAGCGGGGAGAATCAGGTGCTTGTCGAACAAGATGTTGCCGAAGCGACCGCGCCTGAGACTTCCGGTTTGAACGAACAGTCGCCGCCGGGTTCGGCGGCCACCGGCGTCGTCGCAGCCCGGCTGGCAGCGGCGCTGGCGACCGGCGATCTGATCTACGTGGCCGGCAACGGACAGCGGGCGGAGGCGGTCGCCCGCGCGCTGGCCGGCATGGCGCCGGATGCGGCCATCGTCCTGCTGGCACAGGCGGACGGCCTGCCCGGCGACGATGTGCCGGCGACGCCCGCCAATATCGGCCAGCGCGTCGCCGCCTTCCGCCGCCTCGCCCATCGCGACGAGGAGCGCGCGGCGCTCATTACCACGGCGGAGGCGGCCGCCGCGCTCTATGCCGCGCCGGGGGCATTCTCCGGCACGCCGACGATCATGGCGGTAGGCGATCCGTTCGACGCGGCGGAATGGCAGGGGCGGCTGGAGAGCCTCGGCTATTTCCTCGACGACCGGGTCGACGAACATGGCGAGATGGCGGTTCGCGGCAATGTGGTCGATCTGTTTCCCGCCGATGCGGACGCTCCGGTGCGGATCGAAATGACCGACGGCAGGATCGCCGCGATCCGCCATTATGATCCGGTGACGCAGCGTGGCGAAGACGCGATCGATCGGATCGCGATCGGTGATGCCTGCGAGCCGCCCGCCGCCGACGCCACCCTGTTCGATCATCTGCCCGGCGCGGCGATCGCGCTCGATCCCGATGCCGCCGCGCGGCGCGACCGCTTCGTGGAACTGGCGGCGGACGGCGCGCGCACCCGCAAGGCGCATCGCGGGCCGGCGCTGGTCGCCAAGCTGGCGGATGGGGCGCGCTGGGCGGATGCCCTCGCCGGCCGTGCCACCATCGATCTTGCCACAGGGGACGAGGCCGAAGGGGCACGCTTCGTCGAGCAGCGCCAGCCGCTGCGCGCCGTGGCTAGGGCGATCCGCGCGGCGCGGGCTGCCGGCGACACGGTGGTGCTGGCCGGCGGCGCGCGAGACCTCCGCTTCCTTTCCGGCCGCATTGCCCGCGCGCTGAGTGAGGCGCCGGCGCCCGCCGCCGACTGGCAGGCCGTGCTCGACGCAGCGGGCGGCGCCCTGCTGTCGCTTGCCGCCCCGATCGAACGAGGCTGGCACGGCGCCGGCCTGCTGGTGATCGCCGCCGCCGATCTGCTCGGCGCGCGGGCGGGCGACGAGGGCGTGATCGCCGGAATCGATCCGCTGTCCGGCGAGGCGGTGGACTTCCGGCTCGGCGACGTGGTGATCCATGAGGATTTCGGCATCGGCGTGCTGCGCGGGATCGAACCGGTGACGGCGGCCGAGGAGACCGGCGACGCGATCCGCCTGGAATATGCCAAGGACGGCCAGCGGCTCGTGCCGGTGCTGGAGGCGGACTGTATCTGGCGCTACGGCGCGGATGCCGATGCCGTGACGCTCGACAAGCTGGACGGATCGAGCTGGCAGAGCCGGCGCGGCGAAATCGCCGCCGCCGTCGCGGAAAGCGCCAAGGGCCTCACCGCGCTTGCCGCCGAACGGGCGGGCCGCAAGGCGGCGGTGCTGGAGCCGGCGGTGGCCGATTACGAACGCTTCGCCGGCCGCTTCCCGTTCACCGAAACGCGTGACCAGCTGCGCGCGATCGAGGCGGTGCGCGCCGATCTCGCCTCCGGCAAGCCGATGGACCGGCTGGTCATCGGCGATGTCGGCTATGGCAAGACCGAGGTCGCGTTGCGCGCCGCCGCGGTTGCCGCGCTTGCCGGCCGGCAGGTCGCGATCGTCGCGCCGACCACCGTGCTGGTGCGGCAGCATCTCGAAACCTTTCGCCGGCGCTTCGACGGGCTCGGCATCGCGGTGGCGGGCCTCTCCCGCCTGTCCTCCGCCGCCGAGGCGAAGGCGACGAAGGCGGGCTTGGCGGATGGCTCGATCCGGATCGTCGTCGGCACCAGCGCGATCGCGGGCAAGGGCGTGTCGTTCAAGGAGATCGGCCTTGTCGTAATCGACGAGGAGCAGCGTTTCGGCGCGGCGGACAAGCTGAAGCTCCGCTCGATCTGCGATGCCTGCCATGTGCTGACGCTCACCGCCACGCCGATCCCGCGCACCCTGCAGACGGCGCTCGTCGGCCTGCAGGAACTCTCGGTGATCGCCACGCCGCCCGCCATCCGACAGCCGATCCGCACCAGCGTCGGCGGCTATGATCCCGCGCTCGTCCGCATGGCGCTGCTGCGGGAGAAGGCACGCGGCGGGCAGAGCTTCGTCGTCGTGCCGCGCATCGAGGATATGGCGAAGCTGGCCGAGATGCTCCACGGCCTCGTCCCCGAACTGATCGTGCGCGAGGCGCACGGCAAGATGCCCGCCGCCGCGATCGACGAGGCGATGGTGGCCTTTGCCGAGGGCGAGGGCGACGTGCTGCTGGCCACCAACATCATCGAGGCGGGGCTGGACGTGCCGCGTGCCAATACGATGATCGTATGGCGGGCGGATCGTTTCGGCCTGTCCCAGCTGCACCAGCTGCGCGGCCGCGTAGGCCGGGCGGCGCGGCGCGGGCAGGTGCTGTTGCTCACCGAACCCGCTACCGCGATCAAGCCGGCGACGCTGAAGCGGCTGCGCACGCTGGAGGCGCTCGATCGTTTGGGCGCGGGCTTTGCGATCAGCGCGCGCGATCTCGACATGCGCGGCGCGGGCGATCTGCTGGGCGACGAGCAGGCCGGCCACATGAAGCTGATCGGCATCGATCTCTACCAGCATCTGCTCGGTCAGGCGCTGCGCGCCGCGCGTGGCGAGGCGGTGGATCGCTGGACGCCGGAACTGTCGCTCGGCATTGCCGGCAGCCTGCCCGAAGCATGGATTCCCGAGGTGGAGCTGCGCCTCAACCTCTATGTCCGGCTCGCCCGGATCACGGCGGCCGATGCGCTGGACGCGTTGGCGGAGGAGATGGAGGATCGCTTCGGTCCGCCGCCGGCGGAGGCGCGCACCCTGCTCGCCGTGGCGCGCATCCGCCTGCTTGCCGTGGCGGCCTGCATCCAGAAGATCGTCGCCGGCCCGGCCGCCATCGCGCTGACCCCACATGCCGGCTTCTCGGCCGATACGGCCGGATTGGAGGCCAAGGGCGATCGCCTGTTGCTGCGCGAAGCGACGGAGGCGGACGAGGCGCGGCTTGCGCGCGTGGCGGAGTTGCTGGAGACGATGGCGGAACGGTAGACGCCACCCGCTCCCCGGCCGGAGGAGCGGGCGCTCAGTTCGCCCGCATCTCCACCTTCTCGACCCATTCCGGAAAGAAGCTCGGCTCGCGGTTGGACCAGCCGGGTGCCGTCGCCGCCGCCTCGCTGATCGATTGCAGCAGCACCCGCCGCTTTTCCGGATGAAGATGCGGCAGGGCGGCCGCCGCGCAGAACGCACCGGGCAGCCACGGCCGCACATTCGCACCGATCAGCCGTTCATAGAGGAAGCGGTAGGAGCCGAAGCTGGCCAGCCGGTCCTGCCCCAGATCGAACGCCGTCATCGTGACAAGCGGCGCGAGGAACGGCTCCACCGCATCCAGCCCGCTATCGTCGGGCACCGTCTCGCGGACATGCTCCAGCCGATCGTACACCCGCCGCTGCGCGCGGATGCTGGCCGCCTCGATCACGTCGCGCGACCAGCGCGTCAGCGCGTCCTCCCGCGCGAGGCCGACATCCAGCGATCGCCGGATGTAACGCTGCGTCGCCCCGGGGAACGCCGCAAATTCCTTCATTTCCGCCAGCGCCATCGCGCCGTCCGCCGGTCTCGATTGGGTGCCCATAGCAAACTCCCCCGAACCTGGATTACCTCGAATGACGTTTAAGCCCTTATAATTACGCAGGGCTTAACCGCGCCGCGTGCCGCGACGGTCATGAAGGGAGCATCTTTTCTTTTGCATTGCAACATGGGCGTCATCGGATCGTCGCATTCGCCGCCCGGTTGCGACCGGACGCCGGCCGAACCTATTCCTTGGACGCCATCCGCTCTTTCTCGGCGGCTTCGTCATAGCCGGAGGAGGGCGCGGGATCCTTGCCCTTGCCGGGCTGGGTGTTCGATGGCGCGTCCGATGTCGGAAAGGTCTCGTCGAGGGCCACGTCCAGTTTCGCGTCTTCGTCGGAGGGATCTGCCGTCAGCCGCTTGCTGTCGCTCGCATCGAGCGCGTCGCGTACCGCCGGGGTCTCGCTCGCCGTGTCCTGAGGCTTGGTTTCGTCCGCCATGATGCCGTCTCCTGTCGTTTCATTGCCAACGCGCCCGCAATGCCCCCGTTCCGGCGGCGTTTCGACCAAATCGCGACATGGTTCGACCGGCGGACTCCCCCGGGCGGTGGCCGGCGCTATACCGATGCGATGAACCAACCCGACGAGATGGCCGGCCCGGTCCCGCTCAGCCCGCGTGTCGCCCTCCTGTCGATCCTGGGCTTCTGGCTGTTCTATTTCGCGATCGTCTCGGTCCGCTCGGCTGTGATCGGCTTCGGCGACCAGTGGGATCTGCTCGCCCGCCGCACGATCGTGGTGGTGGCGAGCGCCGGCGCCACGCTGTTGCTGTACCTCGTGCTGCGCCGAATCCCGCGCCGCTCGCTGGGGCTCAGCGTCGCCACCGCCGCGCTGCTCGCGATTCCGGCGGCGATCCTCTATTCCACGGTCAACTGGATCGCCTTCCGCGCCGTCGATCAGGACATGACGACCAAGCGCAATACGACCAAGGTGGTGGTGATCGAAGGACCACGCGATCATGGCGATCCATCCGCCGCGCGCATCCGCCCGCCGGTGCCGCCAATGCCGCCCGGTGGATGGGGCGCCGCGATCCCGCCCGCCCCGCCGCCGCCGGCCGAGATGAGCCGCCGCATCATGGTGCAGGTGGGCGGCACCGAGGAAAGCCATGAGATGACGCCGGTGGAGGCGATCGCGGACAATGCCGCCAACGGCTATTTCTTCATCGCCGCCTGGGCCGCCCTGTACCTCGCTTTATGCTATGCCGCCGAGGTGCGACTGGCCGAGCGCCGCGCCGCCCGCTTCCGCGCCGCCGCGCAGGCGGCGGAGATCCGCGCGCTGCGCTATCAGGTCAATCCGCATTTCCTGTTCAACACGCTGAACTCGCTGTCGTCGCTGGTGATGACGGGCAAGACGGAAGCGGCGGAGCGGATGATCCTGAATCTCAGCACCTTCTTCCGCACCAGCCTGGCCGGCGATCCGACCGAAGACATGCGGCTGGAGGAGGAGATCAGGCTGCAGCGCCTGTACCTCGATATAGAGGCGGCGCGCTTTCCCGAGCGGCTGGTCGTCCAGATCGACGTTCCGCCCGAACTGGCCGGCGCCTGCGTGCCCGGCCTCATCCTGCAACCGCTGGTGGAGAATGCGGTGAAATATGGCGTGGCGCGCGCGCGCCGGCCCGTTTCGATCCGTATCGTCGCGCGGGAGGAGGGCGGATCGTTGCGGCTGACGGTGGAGGATGATGGCGACGCGCCCCTGCCCGGGGAGGAGCCGTACGGCACCGGCGTGGGCCTGCGCAACGTGCGCGATCGCATCGCCGCCCGCTTCGGCGACGCCGCCGTGGCGACATGGGGGCCGCGCCGCCCGGGCGGGTTCATCGCCACGCTGATCCTGCCGATCGTTCGCCGTGACTGTTGAGCCGACCGCCCCGCTTCGCACGCTGATCGTGGACGACGAGCTGCTGGCGATCGAGCGTCTGCAGATCCTCTGCGCGCGCGTGCCGGGCATCGATCTGGTGGGTACGGCCGGCGATGGCGAGGCGGCGCTGAGGCTCGTCGATGCGCTGGCGCCCGATCTGCTGCTGCTCGACATCGCGATGCCGGGGCTGGACGGCATCCATGTCGCGGCCGCGCTCGCGCAGCGCAGGCAGCGGCCGGCGATCATCTTCTGCACCGCGTTCGACCAGTTCGCGGTGTCCGCCTTCGATGTCGCGGCGGTGGATTACCTGCTGAAGCCGGTTTCGGCCGAGCGTCTCGAACGCTCGATCGGGCGCGTGGCGGAGCGGATGCGCGCGCCGGCCGCGCCGCCGCCGGCGCCGCCATCCGTGTTCGCGGACGAGTTCTGGGTGCCGCACCGATCGGAGATGATCCGCCTGGCCGCCGTCGACATCGACCGGATCGATGCCGAGCGCGACTATATGCGGCTGCATGTCGGCGATCGCAGCTTCCTGTTGCACGAGACGATCAGCGAGCTTGAACGGCGGCTCGATCCCGCCTGCTTCATCCGCCTGCACCGATCGACCCTGGTCCGCCGCGACGTGGTCGCCAAGCTGCGCCACGATGGCCTCGGCGTGTGGCATGCGGACCTGCGCGACGGCGGCACCGTCCGCATCGGGCGGACCTATCTGCCCGCCGCCAAGGCGCTGGCGGGCAAGTAGGCGGCGATACTCAGCGAGCGGTGGTGACGATCGTGGCGCCGCGATCGTTCTGCGCCATCCGCGTGCCGGAACGGGCATCGGCGATGGCCAGCTGCACACCCGGCTCGGCCGAGGCGAGCGCGTGCGCACGGCACGTTTTCTCCTGCTCCTGCGCGGTCAGGTCGCGCGGGTCGGCGCGACCGCAGACGGTGGTGACGGCCAGCTTCACCCGCCGGCCCAGCGTGGCGACGCCGGCCGCCGAGGCGAGATCGAGATCGGCGTGGCGTACCGTCGCGGTGCGGCCGGCGTCAGGTTCGGCGGTACTGGCCGGGGCGGCGGCGAAGCCCAGGGTCGCGGTGGCGACAGTGGCGGCGAGGGCGGCGTGGCGTGCGATGGCGAGCATAAAAACTTCCTTCCGGAGCTGGGATCTTTGGTCGGAGCGGCGTGCCATCGCGTGGCTCGCCGTCCCGAAATCCCTTACGGAAAGAGCGCCCGCCGCTCAGCTGCGCTTCGACAAGGCCACCGCCGGCATCCACCAGATGCAAGCGCGCCGACCAACGACATGCCCGGCCCGACGAACGTCGAGGCGGAGGCGAATCAGTCGACTCGCTCGACCGACACCTTCTGCTCGATCAACTCGCAACCACCGAACACGGTCATGAAGGCGATATCGAGCGCGTCGCGGCCCACCGCCATCCGCACCAGCCCCTCCACCGGCGCCAGCTTGGTCGCATCGACCAGATGCCAGCCATTTTCCAGCCACACCTCCACCACCGCGTGGAAATCCGGCGGATCGAGCTGCCACGCATAAGCCGAGACGACGCGCGCCGGGATGCCGGCGGCGCGGGTCAGCGTCGTCATCAGATGGGCATAGTCGCGGCACACGCCCTGCCGCGAGACAAACGTGTCCTTGGCGGTTGTCGTGGCGTCGCTGGAGCCGGCGATATATCTCAGGTGATCGTGCACCCAGTCGGCGATGGCCTGCACCTTGGCGCCGCCCTCATAGCCGCCGAACTCGCTCTCGACGAACTCGCCGAACTGGTCCGACTCGCAATAGCGGCTCGGCCACAGATAGGGGATCACCAGCGCGGGCAGGTCGTAGCGGTGGGCGAGGCCCAGCGTCTCCAGCGGCGGCACGTCGCGGTTGACGTCGAACACCGCCTTGTAGGTGGCGCGCCACGATCCGTGCGCGTGCATCCAGGTCCGCCGGCCGATGCTCTCCTCGCCGGGCACAGTGCGCAGCGGGCCGCTGCCGTCGATCGTCAGGCTGTCGCTGATGAGGATCTGGTCGGGCAGGGGGGCCGCCTCGATCGTCAGCAAGACGTCCACCGGCTCGGCCATCCGATAGTCCAGCACCGCCTCTATGCTCAGCCGCATCATGTCCCCCGTCGATAAACTCCGCCCCGAACCAGCGAAGGCGTGGCGCGTTCCTTGGTTGCCCGACTATTTCGCCGGGATCTCGGCCGTGTCCGTCACGCGGTGCGCGAAGGCGGCGACATCGGCCAGCACCGGCGCCTTGCCGCGGAACGGCCGGGCGAGCGCGGTGACGATGCCGACATGGCCGATGTCGGGATAGGTCCTCACTTCCGCCGGCACGCCCGCCGCGCGCAGCCGCGCCGCCAGCGCGACGCTGTTGCGCGGCAGCACCGTGTCGTCGTCCGCGCCGGTCAGCAGCAAGGCGGGCGGATCGCCGGCGCCGGCAAAGGTGATCGGCTGCGTTTCGGCGGGCACCGGCCATGCGCCGAAGGCGGCGACGGTAACCGCGCCGTCGAGCGGCAGGAAATCATAGGGTCCCGCAAGCCCGATCAGGCCGCGCACCGCCGCGCGATCTGCCCCGAGCCACTGCGGATCCAACGCCAGCATCGCGGCATTGTAGGCACCCGCCGAATGGCCCACCAGCACGATGCGCCGGCCGTCGCCGCCGTGCCGGGCGATGTTGGCGATCGTCCAGCGCACCGCCGCCGCCCCATCCTGGAGGAAGGCGGGGAAGCGCACCTGCGGCACCAGCCGGTAATCGGGCACCACCACCACGAAGCCGCGCGCCGCGAGCGCCCGCGCGGCAAAGCCGTAGCCGCCGCGCTCGCCGGAATTCCACGAGCCGCCATAGAAGAAGACGATCGTCGGCAGCGTGGCCGCGCCCGCCCGGCGCGGCGCATAGACATCCAGCCGCTGGCGGGGATCGTCGCCATAGCGGATCGCCTGCGCCGCCAGCACGGTGCCGCCATCCTTCGGCACCAGCGCGTTGAACGTGGCGAGCGGGGTGCAGCCGGCCAGCGCGAGCAATCCCAGCAGCGCCTGACCCAGCCTGAACCGCATGACCGTCGCCTCAGCCGGTCTGGTCGGCATAGACCTTCATCAGCCGGTACAGATAGTCGCGGCTGTCGAGCAGCACCTTGACGTTCCACCGCTCGTTCAGGCCGTGCGCGCCGTTGCCGTCCGGGTCGCCATAGTCGCCCGAGATGCCGTAGGTCGGGATGCCCGCCGGCGTGAGGAAGGCGCCATCGGTGGCGCCCGCCGACATGATGCGCAGCTGCGGCACGCCCGGCCACATCTCGGCTGCCAGCGCCTCGGCCGGGCCGAGCACCTTGGGATCGAGCGGCGGCGGCGGGGCGGCGGCGTTGCGCACGTCGCGCATCGACACCTTCACCGTCGGGTCGCCGATCGCCTGCACCAGCGCCGCCTGCACCTCGGCCGCGCTGGTGCCCGGGAAGATGCGGCAGTTCACATTGGCGCGGGCGCGCTGGGGGAGCGCGTTGGTCGCATGGCCGGCATCCAGCATCGTTGCGACGCAATTGGTGTGCAGCACGGCGTTGCTGTCGGGATCGCGCTCGACGATCGCGCGCGCGGCCGTGTCCTGCGGGTTGCGGAGCAACGCGCGGATCGCCGCCTGCTCCTCGCCGGAACGGGTGGCGGCGAGCTTGCCGAAATAGTCGCGCGTCGTGGCGGAGAAGATGACCGGGAAGCGGTAGGCCTCGACGCGGGTGAGCGCGTGGGCCAGCGCGTAGATCGCATTGTCGGCGCGCGGGCGGGAACTGTGGCCGCCGGGGTTGGTCGCCTCCAGCCGGAAATCCTGCGACAGCTTCTCGCCGATCTGGATCGCCTGGAACATCGGCTTGCCGTTTGCGTCCCGCTGGCCGCCGCCGCCCTCGTTCACCGCGAAGGCGGCGTCGATCAGCGCGCGCTCGTGCGTGGCGAGATATTGCGCGCCGTTGAACGCGCCGTTGGTCTCCTCGCCGCAGGTGAGCGCCAGCTTCAGCGTGCGGCGCGGGCGATAGCCCTCCTGCCGGTAGCGGACGAGCGTATCGACGAAGATCGCCGCCATCGCCTTGTCGTCGGAGGTGCCGCGCCCGTAGAAATAGCCGCCTTCCTCCACCAGCGTGAAGGGATCGCGCGTCCAGTCCTCGCGCCGCGCCTCCACCACGTCGAGATGCGCGAGCATCAGCACCGCCTTCGCCTTCGGATCGCGGCCGGCCATGACCACGACCAGCCCGCCCTCCTTCGGGTGATCGGGCACGGCGAAGTAATGCAGATCGGCATCGGCGAAGCCTGCCGCCTTCAGATGCGCGCCCATGCGCTGCGCGGCGAGCGTGCAGCTGCCGGCGGAGAGCGTCGTGTTGGTCTCGACCAGTTCCTTGTAGAGCGCGCGGAACGTCGGCTCGCCGGGGCGCGGGCTTTGCGCCGACGCGGCTGCGGCCGACAACAGGCTTGCCGCCAGCATGAGATGTTTCAGCATGTTACCCCCCGGATCGATGGCGTGAGCTTAGGCATCTGGTCCGGCTTGGCAACCGGCTGCGGCGCTACAGCCGGTCCGCGTTCATCCGGCGCATCCATTGCACCAGCGCCGGATCGGGATGGCCGGCGAGTATCTCCCGCAGGGAGGCGACATTTTCGTCCTGGCCCAGCTTGAACCGCCCCTCGACATGCCGGATGCGGACGCGGAAGGCGATGATCTCCGATCGCAGCCGTTCGTAGCGCGGCCCCATGTCGGCGATCCGCCACGGACGATCGCGGCCGTGCTCCATATGCTCGACCAGCAGCGCCAGCGCGGCATCGCCGCCAGCGGGATCGAACAGGATGTCGCCCTCGATCCGCAGCTGCGCATAGTTCCACGTCGGCGCCCAGCCGGGCTGGCTGACGAGTTCGGGCGAGACATAGGCCTGCGGCCCGGTGAACAGCACGCTCGCCGCTGGATCGCTGGTCAGCGCCGCCACCAGCGGGTTGCGTCGCGCGACATGGCCGATCAGCCCGGTCAAGCGGCCGGCGTCGTTCAGTTCGGCGATCAGCGGCAGCAGGCTGGCCGCGCCGCCGCCCTGCGCCGTGATCCAGGCGAGGGGGTGGGCGGCGATCAGGTCCGCCACGTCGCGTTCCTCGTAAACCGCGAACGGAGAACGCGCCTCCGCCGCCATAGCCGTGTCCGCGTCGCCCATGCGGCATCCCTGTCCGGTTGAACCCTGTCCGCCATCCTGATCGGTGGCCGATGGCGCCTCCGCAAGCGCCAGATCCGCGAAAGCCGCTGGGCCAAGCCGGCTTGAGGATCGGCCGGCATCGGCTAAGGTGGCCCAGCCGATCCCGGCTGAACGAGGCGGATGACGGGTCCGATGCTGCGGCCGAGAACGATCACGATCGGCGATCGCATCGATCCGGCGCGATCGGCGCCGATCTACATGCAGATCGTCCACGCGCTGATCCACGAGATAGAGCGCGGGCGCCTGCCGCCGGGCGCCTACCTGCCGAGCAGCCGCGATCTTGCCGCAACGCTCGGCGTCAACCGCAAGACGGTGGTGCAGGCCTATGAGGATCTGATCGCGCAGGGCTGGCTCACCGCCGGCGGCACGCGCGGCACGATGGTGTCCGCCGAATTGCCCGTCGCCGGTCGGCCCGCCGCCGGCCAGCCCGCCGTGGGTATTGCCGCGAGCGCGGAGGTGCAGCCGGGCTATGCCTTCCTGCCGCCGCCCGATCGGCCGCTGGCGATGCCCGCCGGGCGCTGGCTGAAGCTGGATGAGGGTTCGCCCGACGGCCGCCTGTTCCCGGCCGAGATCCTGTCGAGCGCCTATCGCACGGCCGTGCGGCGGGCGGTGCGCGACAACCGGCTGCAATATCGCGATCCGCGCGGATCGACCATGCTGCGCGAGGCGATCGCCGCGATGCTGCGCGCCGAACGCGGCCTCGCGGTGACGCCCGAGAATATCTGCATCACCCGTGGCAGCCAGAACGGCATCTTCCTGGCCGCGCGCACGATCGTTCGCCCCGGCGATGCGGTGCTGGTGGAGGAGCTGACCTACGAGCCCGCCGTCGCCGCCTTCGCCGCCTGCGGTGCCCGCATCGTGCCGGTCGCGCTGGACGGGGAGGGCGCCGACGTTGCCGATGTCGAGCGGCAATGCCGCGCCCACCGCGTCCGCGCGATCTTCCTGACGCCGCATCACCAGTTCCCCACCACCGTGGCGCTGCGGCCGGAGCGGCGGCTGCGGCTGCTCGACTTGGCGCGCCAGTTCGGCTTCGCGATCGTGGAGGATGATTACGATCACGAATTCCACTTCCAGTCGCAGCCGCTGCTGCCGATGGCGAGCTATGCGCCGGACCGGGTGATCTATGTCGGCTCGCTGTCCAAGCTGCTGCTGCCCGCCCTGCGGATCGGCTACCTCGCGGCGCCCCGGCCGGTGATCGATGCGATCGCGCACAACGTGTCGCTGATCGACGGCATGGGCAACACGCTGACGGAGGATGCCGCCGCCGATCTGATCGCCAGCGGCGAACTGCGCCGCCACGCCCGCAAGGTCACGCAGGTCTATGCCGGCCGCCGCGCCGCCTTCGCCCGTTCGATCGCGGATACGCTCGGCAATCGGGTTGATCTGCGCCTGCCGGATGGCGGCCTCGCTTTCTGGCTGCGCTTCGGCGATCCGGCCGATCTCGACCGGATCGAGGCGGAGGCGCCGGCGATCGGCATCGGCATGGCCTCCTCCCGCTCGTTCGCCCAGCGGGAGGGTGCGCCGCGCGGCCTGCGGCTCGGCTTCGCCAGCCTGACCGAGGCGGAGGCGCATCGCGCGCTGACCGCGCTCGCCGGGATCATCGCCCGCTCCGGCTGAGCCGGGCGGTTGCTTGGACCCATCGACATCGTTTTTTTGGATGTTTGAAGTTGCCTTGGTTTGCGGCTCGTTCGCAATAGCGAAGCGGCACGGCCGATCGCCGGGGAACGACCGAGGAATGGTTCGAACAGGCGCCAGCGCGCCACACTTGGGGGAAAAGACGATGGGGAATGCACGTTTGCGGATGGTGACCGGCCTGGCCGCCCTGGCATGGGCAGGGGCGATCGCGGCAGCGCCGGCGTTCGCGCAGGAGACCGCCGCCAGCGGCACCATCGACGCGATCACGGGCAATCCCGACGACATCATCGTCACCGCCACCAAGCGCAACGAGAGCATCCGCAACGTGCCGCTGGCGATCAGCGCCGTCACCGGCGAGCAGCTGGCGAAGGCCAATGCAAACAGCCTGGCCGACTATATCAACCGACTGCCGGGCGTCGTGTTCAACGATTACCAGCCCGGCATTTCCGAAGTCGTGATCCGCGGCATCGCTGCCACCACCTACCACGAGCAGGGCCAGACCACCGTCGGCTATTATCTGAACGAGGTGCCGATCGTCGAGCCGGGCTTCCCCATCGGCATCCCCGACATCGACACGTTCGATCTGGAGCGGGTGGAGGTGCTGCGCGGCCCGCAGGGCTCGCTGTTCGGCTCCTCCACGCTCGGCGGCCTCGTCAACTATATCGTCAACACGGCGGACACGTCCAAGATCGACGCCGCCGCCTCCGGCCTGATCGGCTCCACCCGCAATGCCGGCGGCAATCTGAACTATGCCGGCAAGGTGATGGTCAACATCCCGATCATCCAGGACAAACTGGCCGTGCGGGTGATGGCGCTGCAACGCCATGATGCCGGCTACATCGACAATCCGAGCATCGCCAAACAGGGCAGCAACGATTTCCGCACGCGCGGCCTGCGCGGATCGATCGTCGCCACGCCGACCGAGACGACCAAGATCACCTATCTCTCCACCTATCAGGATACCCAGCTGGACGATCAGACCTATCTGACCAGCCTCGACGCGCTCGTCCGCGTCGTGCCCCGTGCGGAGCCGCAGAGCACCCACTTCTTCCTGAACACGCTGCGGCTGGATCAGGAACTCGGCTTCGCGAACTTCACGATCTTCGGCTCGGTGGACAAGAAGACGAACCGCTCGGTCTTCTCCTACCCCTATGGCTATGTCACGGGCATCTTCACCGGGCCGAACGCCGCCTACGGGCCGGGCCGCGCATCCGCCAACATCAAGACGATCGAGGCACGGCTCGCCTCGTCGTCGGACGGACCGTTCCACTGGCTGATCGGCGCGAGCTACCTGCGCGCCAAGAAGAACAGCTACGACCAGATCATCGCCCCAGGCGCGCAGGCGTTCATCACCGCCAACCCCGGCCAGTTCGGCGGCATATCAGGCGCGGTGCTGGCGCCGGGCGACCGCGTCTACGGCTATCTCGCCAATTCGCTGAACGAGGATCTCGGCATCTTCGGCGAGCTTTCGTACAAGCCGGTTGAGGCGGTGGAGCTTACCGTCGGCGGCCGCTATTACGATACCAAGGCGAAGGCGAACGTTCTGAACCAGGCCGGCTTCGTCAGCGGCAGCCTCACCGATCTGTCCGGCAGCGTGAACCAGAAGGAAAACGGGTTCACCCCCAAGGTGACGCTCACCGTGCGGCCGACCGATCAGTTCATGGCCTATGTCACCTATTCCAAGGGCTTCCGCGTCGGCGGCATCAATCCCAATGCCGGCCTGCTCGCCGCGATTCCCACCTCCTATCAGAGCGACAAGACGAACAATTACGAAGCCGGCGTGAAGTTCAGCGCGATCGATCGCCGCCTGACGGTGGAGAGCGCCATCTTCCACATCGACTGGAACAACATCCAGGCGCGCCTGTTCGGCCCGGGCCCATCCTTCTACTCGTTCGTCACCAATGCCGGCGGCGCCGATGTCGAGGGCGTCGAGTTCGCCGGCAGTTTCAAGATCCTGCCGATCCTGACCGTCAGCTCCAACGCGACGTACCAGAACGCGCAGCTGACCGAGTTCCTGCCCGATACGTTCGCGGTGGGCGGCGGCTATGATCGCGGCACCCGCCTGCCGGGATCGTCGCACTGGTCGGTTGCGAACAACGTCGTACTCGACATCCCAGATGCGAAGTTCTCGCCGACGATCGAGTTCGCCCATCGCTACATCTCGAAGGCGCCGGTGGCGTTCGGCAACCCGAACACGCGCGGCGGCTTCAGCCAGTTCGATGCGCGCGCCTCCGTCACCTTGTTCGAGAAGTTTCGCCTGCTCGGCTTCGTCAACAACATCGCCGACAAGCGCGGCGTGTTGAACGCGCCGTTCACGTCGCAGGTGACGCCGGCTTATTCGATCATCCGGCCGCGCACCTACGGCCTGCGGGTCGATTGGCAATATTGATCCGCCCGGCGTGAAGCGCCTCCTCGCCCTTTTCCTCGCCGCGATCGCCGCGCCGGCTGTCGCGGCGGGGCTGACGCTGCAGCCGACCCGCACCCTCGACCTCACCCTCAGCGAGGGGACGTGGATGCAGCCGGATGTCTCGCCGGACGGGCGGACGATCCTGTTCGATCTGCTCGGCGACATCTACGCGCTCGACATCGCCGGCGGCGCCGCGCGGCCGGTGCTGACCGGGCCGGCCTTTGAGCATCATCCGGTCTTCTCGCCGGATGGCCGCCACTTCGCCTTCATCAGCGATCGCTCGGGCACCACCAACCTGTGGATCGCCGATGCCGACGGGCGCAACCCGCGCATGCTCTCGGGCGAAACCAGCCTGAACGTGATGACCTCGCCCGCCTGGGCGCCGGACGGCCGATCGGTCTACGTCTCGCGCATGATCCATTCGGTGCTGGCGTTCGAGCTGTGGCGCTTCGGCATCGATGGCGGCTTGGGCGTCCGCATCACCAAGGCGCAGCCGAACGGCAACGATGCGTGGGACGATCGCCAGAACGCGCTGGGCGCGGCACCCACGCCCGATGGCGGCACGATCTATTATTCGGCCAAGACCGGGCATCTCTGGACGCTCAAGGATCTGCCCAACTGGCAGATCGCCCGGCGTGATCTGCGCACCGGCGAGACGACCACCGCCGTCTCCAGCACCGGCGCCGCGATGCGCCCTGCGCTGTCGCACGATGGCCGCCTGCTCGTCTATGCGAGCCGGTGGCGCCAGCAGACCGGCCTGCGCCTGCGCGATCTGACGACCGGCGCGGATCGCTGGCTGGCCTTCCCGATCGATCCGGACGCGCAGGATCAGGGCTATTATTATGATCTCACGCCGCGCTTCGCCTTCATGCCGGGGGACAAGGCGCTGATCCTCAGCGTCGGCGGCAAGCTCGCGCGGCTGGATGTCGCCAGCGGGCGCACTACCGATATTCCGTTCACCGCGCCCGTCCATCTCGGCCTCGGGCCGCTCACCCGCGTCAGCCAGAAGGACGAGTCGGGGCCGGTGCGCGCGCGGATAATCCAGGCGCCGCGCCAGTCGCCCGATGGCAGGCGACTGGCCTTCACCGCGCTTGGCCGGCTGTGGGTGCAGGATCTGGCGCCCGGCGCGGTGCCGCATCCAGTGCGCGGCGCGCCGGACTGGGCCTATCAGCCGGCCTGGTCGCCCGATGGCCGCAGCCTCGCCTTCGTGACGTGGACGGCGGCGGGCGGCGGCTTCCTGTGGACGATCCCGGCCGGCGGCGGCACCGCCCGGCGGCTGACCGACGCGCCCGCCTTCTTCACCGAGCCAGCATGGTCGGCGGACGGGCGCACCATCGCGGTGCTGCGCGCCAGCCACCGCGAGCGCCTGCTCGCTCTGTCCGAGATCGCGGCGGACCGGCCGACCGAGATCGTCACCGTCGCCGCATCCGGTGGACCGGTGCGGACGGTGGCCGCCACGATCGGCGGCCGCGCGCTCACTTTCGCCGGCGACCGCCTCCGCGTCTACGATGCGGAGGGGGTCAAGTCGGTCCGGCTCGACGGCGGCGACCTGCGGCGCGAGCTGGTCGTCGTGGCGCAGTCGCCCTCGCAATATGTCGGCGTGCCGATCCCGGTGGAGGAGGTGCGGCTCGATCCGGCGGGCAACCGCGCGCTGGTGAAGACCGCCTCCGAACTGATCCTGATCGACGTGCCGCCCGCCAACGGCGCCACGCCGCCCACCCTCGATCTCGACGCGCCCACCGGACGCCGGGCGCGGCTGACGCGGATCGGTGCAGACTTCTTCGACTGGGCGGATGGCGGGCGCACGATCGGCTGGTCGCTGGGATCGGACTATCGCCGGATCGCCACCGCCGCCGCCTCGGCGCAAGCGGAGGCGCAGGCGGAACGCTTCGTCGTCCCCGCCAGCCTGCCGCGCGATCGGCCGGACGGCGCGATCGTGCTGCGCGGCGCCACCGCCGTCACGATGCGCGGCGACGAGGTGATCGCCAGCGCCGATGTGGTGATCGATCGCGGCCGCATCGTCGCGGTGGGTCCGCGCGGCACCGTGGCGCTGCCGGCGGGCGCCACCATCCGCGATATGTCCGGCAAATATCTGGTTCCCGGCTTCGTCGATGTCCACACCCACACCTTTGCGCAGCGCCGCGTGATCCAGGATGCGGGGGAGGCCGATTACCTCGCCAATCTCGCTTACGGGGTGACGAGCAGCCTCGATCCGCAGACCTTCACGATCGATGCCTTCGTCTATCAGGATCTGATCGATGCCGGGCTGATGATCGGCCCGCGCGCCTGGTCGGTCGGCCCCGGCGTGTTCCGCAACAGCCGCATCGAGAGCAAGGCCGATGCGGTGGACGTGCTCACCCGCTATCGCGACGCCTACCGCACCCGCAACATCAAGTCGTACATGGTCGGCGACCGGCAGGAGCGGCAGGCGATGATCGAGGGCGCCGCGGCACTCGGCATGATGCCGACCACGGAGGGCGCGAGCGATCTGGTGCTCGATCTGACGCATGCGATCGACGGCTTCTCCGGCAACGAGCATGCGCTGCCGATCTCGCCGCTGCACGCCGATATCGTCCAGCTTTTCGCCAGAAGCCGCACCTCTTACACGCCCACTCTGTCCGTCCTGTATGGTGGGCGCGGCGCGCTGGACGAGGCGATCATCCGCGATCGGATCGAGGATGATCCCAAGTTCCGCCGCTTCACGCCCGAGAACATCATCGTCGACAAGCTGCGCGATCGCCGCTGGCTGCCCCACTCGCAGCAGACCTACGCCCGCTTCGCCGCCGATGCCCTGGCGATCCAGCGCGCCGGCGGGCTGGTCGGCATGGGCAGCCACGGCGAGGTGCAGGGCATCGGCTATCATTGGGAACTCGCCGCCTTCGCCGCCGGTGGCGCTACCCCGCGCGAGGTGCTGGCCGCCGCCACGATCGGCGGCGCGGAGGTGATCGGCCATCAGGCGGACGTCGGCAGCCTCGAACCCGGCAAATATGCCGATCTGCTGGTGCTGGACGGTGATCCGCTGGCCGATGCGGCTAATCTGGACCGTATAGCGCAGGTGATGAAGAACGGCCGGCTCTACGATGCGGCCACTCTCGACGAACTCTGGCCGCGCCAGCGCCCGCTGCCGCCATCATGGTGGCAGAGCGAAGCACCCGCCCAGCAAGGACAAGACCCACGATGACGCTCACCACCCACGCCGCGCTGCTGATCGGCGAACAGGATGCGCACGCTCAGGCCGCGCTGCTGCGCCGTGGCGAACTCTCCCGCCGGGAACTGATCGAGGCGGCGATCCTGCGCATCGAGGCGCTGGATGGGGAGATCAACGCCGTCTGCCACGTCGCCGCCGATGCCGCGCTGGCGCAGGCCGACGCGCCGGGCGGCGATGGCCCGCTGGATGGCGTGCCCTATCTGCTGAAGGCATCGCTGGAATATCCGGGCTGGCCGCTGACGTCCTGCTCGCGCGCGCGCACCGGTGCGGTCGGCCGCACCGCCTTTCCGTTCGTCCAGAGCCTGGATGCGGCGGGGCTGGTGCCGGTCGGCATGTCGACCATGCCCGAGTTCGGCCTGCTGACCGGCGGCGAGGCGATGCTGGTGGGCGCCACGCGCAACCCGCACGCGCCGGGCCATTCCGCCGGCGGCTCCAGCACCGGCGCGGCGGCGGCGGTGGCGGCCGGCCTCGTGCCGTTGGCCCATGCCAGTGATGCCGCCGGATCGATCCGCATCCCGGCGGCCAGCTGCGGGGCGATCGGGCTGAAGGCCAGCCGCGCGACCAACCTGCGCGCGCGGGCGCCGAACCTGATCGACGACCTGCTCTGCAGCGAC
>CAXTTS010000006.1:0-39941 GCA_964247265.1 uncultured Sphingomonadaceae bacterium | reverse complement strand
GCCGGTCTCGGCCGGATCGTGATGCAGTCGGTGCTCGACCGGATCGGCGACCGCGCGGTCCTGCTCAACGCGACCGAACGCGCGCTGCCCTTGTACCGGAAGCTCGGCTTCCACGGCGTCTCGGAGATATTGCAGCATCAGGGCGCGGCCTTTTCCACCCCGATCGTGCCGCTGGAAGCCGGCGAGCGCATCCGCCCAGTGGGCCTGCGCGATAGCACGGCGGTCGCCGCGCTGGTCGAGGGCGCCACCGGCCTGCACCGCCCGGCGCTGATGGACGCGCTGCTGCGCAAGGCCCGCGGCATCGCGATCGATCGAGAGGGAGAGCTTATGGGTGTCGCCTTGTTCCGCCGCTTCGGCCGCGGCTATGTCGTGGGGCCGGTCGTCGCACCGGATCAGCATCGCGCCAGAGCGTTGATCTCCCACTGGATCGGCTCGCGCGCGGGCAAGTTCACCCGCATCGACATTCCGGGCGACAGCGGCCTGGCGGACTGGCTGGAGGAACTCGGCCTGGTCGGGGTCGATCGCTTCGTCACGATGGTGCGCGGCGAGAGACCGCAGCCGAGCGGGCCGGCGCGCTCGTTCGGCATCGTCAGCCAGGCGCTCCTCTGATGGCCGGCATCGCCCATCTCGCCGATGCGAGCCTGTTCGTCGAGCGCATGTCGATCGGCGGCGAGTGGATCATGGCTTCGGCTGGCGGCTCGCTGGACGTCCATGATCCCGCCACCGGCGCGATCATCGGCACGATCCCCGATGCCGATGCGGCAGACACGCAGCAGGCGATCGACGCCGCCGCCGCCGCCTTGCCGGCATGGCGCCGCCGCACCGCCGGCGATCGTGCCGCCATCCTCGAACGCTGGCACGATCTCATCCTCGCCAACCTGGCCGATCTCGGCCGGATCATGACGGCGGAGCAAGGCAAGCCGCTGCCCGAAGCGGAAGGCGAGATCCGCTATGCCGCCACCTTCGTGAAGTGGTTCGCCGAGGAAGGCCGTCGCATCGGCGGCTATGATGTGCCGTCGCCAAGCGGCGATCGCCGCATCACCGTGCTCAAGGAGCCGGTCGGCGTGTGCGCGGCGATCACGCCGTGGAACTTCCCCGCCGCGATGATCACCCGCAAATGCGCCCCCGCTCTGGCGGCGGGCTGCACGGTGGTGGTCAAGCCGTCGGAACTCACGCCCTATACGGCGCTTGCGCTTCTGCTTCTGGCGGAACGTGCGGGGGTGCCGGCGGGCGTTCTCAACATCGTCACCGGCCTGCCGACCCGGATCGGCGCGGTGCTGACCGAGAGTCAGATCGTCCGCAAGATATCCTTCACCGGCTCCACCCGCGTCGGCGCCTTGCTGATGCGGCAGTCGGCCGACAGCATCAAGCGGCTGAGCCTCGAACTCGGCGGCAACGCCCCCTTCATCGTGTTCGACGATGCCGATGTGGAGATGGCGGTCGCCGGCGCGATGGCCAGCAAGTTCCGCAACGCCGGCCAGACCTGCGTCTGCGCCAATCGCATCCTCGTCCAGTCCGGCATCCACGATCGCTTCGTCGAGCGGCTCGGCGATGCCGTGCGGGCACTGCATGTCGCCGACGGGCGGGAGGCCGGAGCCACCATCGGCCCGCTCATCAACGAGGCGGCCACCGCCAAGGTGGCGGCCCATCTCGATGACGCGCTGGCGCGGGGCGCAAAGGTAGCGGCCACCGCCGCTTCCACGCTCGACCCGTCCCGCTTCTCGCGCCCGACATTGCTGACCGGCGCGACGACGGACATGCGGCTGGCAAGCGAGGAGACGTTCGGCCCGCTCGCCCCGGTCTTCCGCTTCGAGCGGGAGGCCGATGCGGTCGCCATCGCCAACGCCACCCCGTTCGGCCTCGCCAGCTATTTCTACACCGACGACCTGCATCGCGCGTGGCGCGTGGCGGAGGCGCTCGACTTCGGCATGGTCGGCCTCAACACCGGCTCGATCGCGATGGAAATGGCCCCGTTCGGCGGCGTCAAGCAGTCGGGGCTCGGCCGTGAGGGCGGCCGTGCGGGCATCGACGAGTATCTCGAAACGAAGGCCTTCCACTGGGGTGGACTGAAGCCCTGAGGGCTTGCGAGGAACAGGGATCGAAGCCATGCGCAACTACACCATCGCCGTCCTCGCCGGAGACGGCATCGGCAAGGAAGTGATGCCGGAGGGTATCCGCTCGCTGCGGGCGGCCGCCGAACGGTTCGGCTTCACGGTGACGCTGGAGGACCATGCGTTCGCCAGCTGCGATTATTATGCCGAGCATGGCCGCATGATGCCGGAGGATTGGAAGGCCCGCATCGGCAACCCGGATGCGATCCTGTTCGGCGCGGTGGGCTGGCCCGATATCGTGCCGGATCACATCTCGCTGTGGGAATCGCTGATCCAGTTCCGCCGCGAATATGACCAGTATGTCAATCTGCGCCCGGTGCGGCTGATGCCCGGCGTCCCCTGCCCGCTCGTCGGCCGCAAGCCGGGCGACATCGACTTCATGGTCGTGCGGGAGAATACCGAGGGCGAGTATAGCGCGATCGGCGGCACCGCCTTCCCCGGCACCGATCGCGAGGTGGTGATCCAGGAGACGGTGATGACGCGCACCGGCGTCGACCGCATCCTCAAATATGCCTTCGATCTGGCGCAGACCCGGCCGAAACGGCATCTCACCTCGGCGACGAAATCGAACGGCATCGCCATCACCATGCCCTATTGGGATGGGCGGGTGGAGGCGATGGCGGCCGCCTATCCCGAGATCCGCACCGACAAATATCATATCGATATCCTCTGCGCGCAGTTCGTGATGAACCCCGATCGTTTCGACGTGGTCGTCGCCTCCAATCTGTTCGGCGATATTCTGTCCGATCTCGGCCCGGCCTGCACCGGCACGATCGGGGTGGCGCCGTGCGGCAACATCAACCCCGATCGCTCGGTGCCCTCGCTGTTCGAGCCGGTGCACGGCTCCGCGCCCGACATCGCCGGCAAGGGCATCGCCAATCCGGTCGGCATGATCTGGACGGTCGCGATGATGCTCGATCATATCGGCGAGGCAGAGGCGGCCGCCGCGATCGTCGCCGCGATCGAAACGGTGCTGGCGACGCCCGAAGGCCGCACCCGCGATCTCGGCGGCACGGCCGATACGGTGGCGTGCGGCAGGATGGTGGCGGTGGCGATCTGATTCCGGCGAAGCGGGAGCGGACCGCGCGGCACGATCTGCCGCACGGCCGCCGATTACGGCATCCCGCCCCCACCCTGCGCCCCGCTTTGGCGACCATGCCTCATGCGCCGGCTTATCCTGCCGACGATCCCCGCAGAGGCTGACCGATGACCGCCAATTCCCTGATCGAGATCGATCGCAACCACCTGATCCACTCCGTCACGGCCTACCGCACGCATGAGAAGCGCGGCGCCACGGTGCTCGCATCGGCCAAGGGCATGTATCTGACGGATAGCGAGGGCAATCGCCTGCTCGATGCCTTCGCCGGCCTGTGGTGCGTCAATGTCGGTTATGGGCAGGAAAGCATCGTTGAGGCGGCGGCCGAGCAGATGCGCCGGCTGCCTTATGCCACCGGCTACTTCCATTACACCAACGAGCCGGCCGTCCGCCTCGCCGAGAAGCTCGTGGAACATTCGCCTCACGGCCTCGATCGCGTCTATTTCACGCTCGGCGGATCGGATGCGGTGGATAGCGCGATCCGCTTCATCGTCCATTATTTCAACGCCACCGGCCGGCCCGCCAAGAAGCAGATGATCGCGCTGGACAAGGGCTATCACGGCTCGTCGAGCACCGGCGCGGGGATGACCGGCCTGCCCGCCTTCCACCGCCAGTTCGACGTGCCGCACGCGTGGCAGCACCATATCCCGGCGCCTTACGCCTATCGCTCGCCGGTCGGCGACGATCCGCAGGCGGTGATCGACCGGTCCGTCGCCGATCTGCGCGCGAAGGTGGCGGAACTCGGCGCCGACCATGTCGCCGCCTTCTTCGCCGAGCCGGTGCAGGGATCGGGCGGCGTGATCGTACCGCCCAAGGGCTGGCTGAAGGCGATGCGCGCGCTGTGCGACGAACTCGATATCCTGCTGATGGCGGATGAGGTCATCACCGGCTTCGGCCGCACCGGCCCGATGTTCGGCTGCGACCATGAAGGCGTCTCGCCCGATCTGATGACGGTCGCCAAGGGTCTCACCGCCGGCTATGCGCCGATGGGTGCCGTGCTGATGAGCGAGAAGGTCTATGCCGGCATCGCCGACGGCCCGGACAATCATCTGCCGGTCGGCCACGGCGCCACCTATTCCGGCCACCCCGTTTCGGCGGCGGTCGGGCTGGAGGTGATGCGCCTCTACACGGAAGGCGGCCTGCTCGCCAACGGGCAGGTGCGTGGGAGCCAGCTCGGCGCGGGGCTGCGGGCGCTGGCCGATCATCCGCTGGTCGGCGACGTCCGCCACATCGGAATGCTCGCCGCCCTGGAACTCGTTGCGGACAAAGCCGAAAAGACGCGCTTCGATCCCGCGATCGATCTGTCGAACCGGCTGGCGAACGCCGGCCACCGCAACGGCATCATCTTCCGCGCCTTCGCCGACGGCACGATCGGGCTGGCGCCCGCGATCAGCTGCGACGAAGGCGACATGGCGGAACTGCTCGCCCGTCTCGGCCGCACGCTCGACGCCGTGCTTGACGAGCCTGACGTCCGTCGCGCAATCGTCTGATCGAAACGGGGAGCCGGGAAAGCATCGTCATGAGCACCGGGCCGAAACTCGACCGGCTGGATTTCAGGATCCTCGCGCACCTGCAGAAGAACGGGCGCGTCACCAACGTCGATCTGGCCGATGCGGTCGGCCTGTCGCCCAGCCCCTGCCTGTCGCGGGTGAAGCGGCTCGAAACGCACGGCTACATCACCGGCTACGGCGCGCATGTCGCGCTCGGCAAGCTGGGCGAGACGCTGACGGTGTTCACCGAGGTGACGCTGTCCGATCACCGCAGCGGCGATTTCTCCCGCTTCGAACAGCGCGCCCGCGCGGTGCCGGAGATCGTTGAATGCCATCTCGTCAGCGGCGGCTATGATTATCTGCTCAAGTTCATCACCAAGAATGTCAGCCACTATCAGGAGGTCATTGAGGAGATCCTCGACAAGGACTTCGGCATCGAGAAATATTTCAGCTACATCGTCATCAAGTCGCCGATCGTGAAACGCTACGATCCGATCGAGACCCTGTTCGACGAACGGCTGATCTGATGGCGGGCTTCCGCCTTGCCCACCCACGAAGGACGTTCGATGCGCACCGATCATGACGCGATCGCCGAGCTGGTCCCGGCCCTCACCGAGATCCGCCGCGATATCCACGCGCATCCCGAACTCGGCTTCGCCGAACATCGTACCGCCGGCATCGTCGCCGACGAGCTGCGCGCGCTCGGGCTGGAGGTCACGACCGGGATCGGCGGCACCGGCGTGGTCGGCACGCTGCGGGCGGGCGGCTCCAACCGCTCGCTCGGCCTCCGCGCGGATATGGACGCGCTGCCCTTCCACGAGGAAACCGGCCTGGCCTATGCCAGCACGGTTCCGGGCAGCTTCCACGGCTGCGGGCATGACGGGCACGTCGCGATGCTGCTCGGCGCCGCCCGCCATCTCGCCCGCATCCGCGGCTTTTCCGGCACGATCCACTTCATCTTCCAGCCGGCCGAGGAAGGCCAGGGCGGCGCGCGCGAGATGATCGCCGACGGCCTGTTCGATCGTTTTCCCTGCGACCGGGTGTTCGCGCTGCACAACTGGCCCGATCTGCCCGCCGGCAGCATCCGCACCCGCCCCGGCCCGATCATGGCCGCCGCCGACAAGTTCGAGATCGTGATCGGCGGCAAGGGCGGCCACGCGGCCTTCCCGCACCAGACGCCCGATGCGATCCTCGCCGCGGCCGAGCTGATCGGCCAGCTCAACACGATCGTCTCACGCCGCGTGCCCGCCACCCGATCGGCGGTGCTCTCTGTCACCAAGGTGGCCGGCGGCCTCGCCCACAACGTCATCCCGTCCGAGGTTAACCTGGTGGGCACCGTGCGCACCTTCGATCCGGCGATCCAGGATCTGGTCGAGCGTTCGCTCAGGGACATGGCGGCCGGCGTCGCCTTGTCGACCGGCACGCGGATCGACGTGCGCTACGATCGCTATTATCCCGCGACGATCAACGATGCGAAATCGGCCGCCCTGGCGCTCGCCGCCGCCGCCGCCGTCTGCGACGACGCCGCCGAGGCGCCGGAGCCGGCTTTCACCTCCGAGGATTTCTCGTTCATGTTGCAGGCGCGGCCCGGCGCCTATCTGTGGCTCGGGCAGGGACGCGGCGATGCCAGCCCCGCGCTCCACCACCCGCATTACGATTTCAACGACGATGTGATGGCCACCGGCATCGCCTGGTTCGCGCAGCTCGCGGCCGATCTGCTCCCGGCTGCGGGGGAGGGTGGCCGCCCTCCGGCCTATGATGCGGATCGGCGTGACTGATCCCGCCTCGGCCCGACGCGGGCATGGCCGTGACCCAAGTACCCGGCAGCACGCGCCGACCGCCCACCACCTTCCCGGGGATAATGACGCGATGGTTCTTCTTCATGTCGGCGATCCCGCGCGGGGCGAGCGGATGGCGGCGATACTGCCGGGGCTGGTTCCCGGCCTCGTCGTCCGGCAATGGCCCGATGCCGGTGATCTCGCCGCCGTCCATGTCGTCGCTGCCTGGACCCTCCCCGAGGGACTGATCGCCGCGTTGCCTAACCTGCAACTGATCGTCTCGATGGGCGCGGGCGTGGATCAGATCGATCTCTCCGCGCTGCCCGACGTGCCGGTGGCGCGCATGACGGAACCGGGCATCGCCGCCGGCATGGTGGAATATGTCGTCTTCGCCACGCTGGCGCTGCACCGCGACATGATCGGCTATCGCGAGGATCAGCGCGAGCGGCGGTGGTCGCCGGTGAAGTCCCGCCCCGCCTCCGGCCGCACGGTCGGCGTGATGGGGCTGGGTATGCTCGGGCAGGCGGTGCTGGATCGGCTTGCGGCCTTCGGTTTCCCGCTGCACGGCTGGAGCCGGTCTCCGCACGACATCGCCGGCGTCACCTGCCATCACGGCGCGGAGGGGCTGCCCCGCTTCCTGTCCGCTTGCGACATCCTCATCTGCCTGTTGCCGCTTACCGCCGAGACGCGCGGCATCCTGAACGCCCGGCTGTTCGCGCAGCTGCCGCGCGGGGCCGGGCTGGTCAACGCGGCGCGCGGCGGCCACCTCGTCGCGGCCGACCTGATCGCCGCGCTTGATGCCGGCCATCTCTCCGGTGCCGTGCTCGACGTGACCGAGCCGGAGCCGCCGACGGCGGACGATCCGCTCTGGGCGCATCCCCGTGTCCTGCTCACCCCCCATATCGCCAGCACGACCGACCGCGACGCCGCCGCCCACCTCGTCGGCAAGATCATCCGCGCCCACCGCGAAGGTGCCCCGCTGCCGGGGCTGGTCGATCGCCGGCGCGGCTACTGATCGGCAGCCGCGCGGCCTTGTCCCGGCAGGGCGCGATACACATAGGTCGTGCGGCCATGCGGCGCGGGACGAACTGGCGCGGGGTGCCACGCAATCGGCATCTTCTACCGGTCGCCATGACGACAATGGCCGGTAGACGGGGCCAGCCGATCATGCCGCCCTGGCACCCCATTTTCCCGGAGCCGTCCTGATGCCCGCCCCCCTCGATCGCGTCCTGTCCTCGGCTGCGCTCCCGTCGTCGGCGGATGTCGTGGTCATCGGCGGCGGGATCATCGGCAGCTTCACCGCTTATTATCTCGCACGCCGGGGCATCAAGGTGGCGCTGGTGGAAAAGGGTCTGGTCGGCGCCGAGCAATCGAGCCGCAACTGGGGCTGGTGCCGCCAGCAGAACCGCGATGCGCGCGAACTGCCGATGGCCACCAAGTCGCTCGACCTGTGGGAGGCTTTCGGTCGCGAAACCGGCGAAGAGACCGGCTTCAGCCGTTGCGGCCTGCTCTACCTCAGCGACGACGAGGCGGAGCTTGCCGGCTGGGCGCGCTGGGGCGAGTTCGCCCGCGGCGTCGGTGTCACCACCCACATGCTCTCGGCCGCGCAGGCAGCCGAACACGGGCAGGCGACGGGCAGGGCGTGGCGCGGGGGCGTCTTCTCGCCGACCGACGGCACCGCCGATCCCTCGCGCGCCGCCCCCGCCGTTGCACGCGCGATCATGAAGGCCGGCGGCACGGTGCATCAGGGCTGTGCCGTGCGCGGGCTGGAGACCGAGGGCGGCCGGCTCTCGGCCGTCGTGACCGAAAGCGGGGTGATCCGCACCGGCACCGCCGTGCTCGCGGCGGGCGCCTGGGCCTCATCCTTCTGCCATCAATATGGCATCCGCTTTCCGCAGGCCACGATCCGGCAGACGGCGCTGGTCACCTCGCCCGGCGACAACCACGCCATTCCGGCCGCGCTCCACACCGCCGGCGTCTCGATGACGCGGCGAAGCGACGGCGGCTACATGCTGGCGATCAGCGGGTTCGGCCGGGTCGATCCGACGCCCCAGATGCTGCGCTACTCCGCCCAGTTCCTGCCGATGTTCGCCAGCCGCTGGCGCAAACTCGCCCCGGGCGGCCTGCACTATCTGCGCAGCAACCACGAGACGCTGTCCCGGTGGCGCCTCGACAGGCCGACCCCAATGGAACGGATGCGCATCCTCGATCCGGCGCCCGACAAGCGTTCCGCCCGGCTGACCTATGAACGGGCGGTGGCGCTGATCCCGCAGATCGGCTCGCGCGAGGTCACGCACACCTGGGCGGGCTATGTCGACAGCACGCCGGACGGCGTGCCCGGCATCGGCGAGATCGAGAGCCTGCCCGGGCTGGTGCTGGCTGCTGGCTTCAGCGGCCACGGTTTCGGCATCGGCCCCGGCGCCGGCCACCTGATCGCCGACATCGTCAGCGGCGCGGAACCGATCTTCGATCCCCGTCCGCTGCATCCCGCCCGGTTCAGCAAGTCGTCATGGGGCAAGGTCGCCGAATTCTAGCCTGCCGGCGGTGCCTCCTCGGTCAGGTGCAGCCACAGGCCCCACGCCATCAGCACGCCAGCCGCAAGCTGGGCTCCGCTCCAGGGCTCGCGCAGCAGGACCAGGCTCAGCGCCGCGCCGAGGAACGGCGCCGTCGAGAAATAGGCCCCCGTCCGCGCCGCCCCGATCTCGCGCAATGCCAGCACGAACAGCACGAGACTCACGCCGTAGCCGAACAGGCCGATCAGGCCGGCGATCGCGATCTGTCCGGGGGCCGGCAGCATCGCTCCGGCCGTCAGCGCCAGACCGACATTGACCGTACCCGCCACAAGCCCCTTCATCGACGCCAGCGCCGGCGCATCGGCCTCCGCGATGCGCGACGTGCAATTGTTGTCGATCGCCCAGCACAGGCATGCGGCGGCCACCGCCAACGAGCCGCCCAGCGCCGCACGGCCACCTCCCGCGCCCAGCGCCAGCACGGCCGCCCCCGCGACAATGGCCAGCATGCCCAGCCCGACCCGCGGATTGAACGGCTCGCGAAACACGATCCAGGCGATAAGCGCGGTAAAGACGCCCTCCAGCGTGAGGAGGAGCGAGGCCGCCGATCCGCTGACGGTCGTGAGGCCGAACATGAGCAGCGCCGGGCCGAGCACGCCGCCGAACAGCACGGCCGCCGCAAGCCAGGGGAAATCGGACCGCTTGAACGGCAGGCGGACGCGGCCGGTCGCCAGTCGGAACAGCATCAGCCCCAAACCCGAACCGAGATAAAGCAGCCCTGCCAGCATCAGCGGATCGACGCTGGCGATCACCGCCTTCGCCGCCGGCGTCGATGCCCCGAACAGCGAGGCCGCCGCGATCGCGAGCATCCCGCCGCGTCGGACACTCTTCAGCACGAACGGCGTCACGGCCGTTTCGCCAGCCGCGAGCGCCGGCCCGGGCGGTCGCGTGCAGAGCCGGACAGGCGCCCGTCGTCGACAATGCCGATAGTCGTCGCGATGCGGCGATGCGCCTGACCCAGGCGGTTCGGGGGCTTGGGATCGTTCTCGTCCGACTCGCATGAGTCATATCCGCCCGGTCGGAGTACGACCATCGCCATTTGGCCGCCTTTTGGTCAGCCCTGCACGAAGGCGAGCAGGTCGGCGTTGAGCGTATCGGCGTTGGTGGTGAGCATGCCGTGCGGGAAAGCGGGATAGGTCTTCAGCGTGGCGTTCCGCACCAGATCGACGCTGAGCCGGCCGGCATGATCGATCGGCACGATCTGGTCGTCCTCGCCGTGCAGGACCAGCGTGGGCACGGTGATCGCCTTCAGGTCATCGGTCTGGTCGGTTTCCGAAAACGCCTTGATGCCTTCATAATGCGCCTTGGCGCTGCCCATCATGCCCTGCCGCCACCAATTGGCGATCACGCCTTCGCTCACGGTCGCGCCGTCGCGGTTGAAGCCGTAGAACGGACCGGCCGGCAGATCGCGGAAGAATTGCGCGCGGTTGGCGGCGAGCGCCTGGCGCAACCCGTCCAGCACCTCGATCGGAAGACCGCCGGGATAGGCGTCCGTCGTCACCATGATCGGCACCACGGCGCTGACCAAGACGAGCTTGGCGACCCGCCCGTCCGGCTCGCCATGTCGCGCCACATAGCGCGCCGCCTCGCCGCCGCCGGTCGAATGCCCGATATGAACCGCGTCGCGCAGGTCGAGATGGCGCATGACCGCCGCGGCATCGGCCGCATAATGGTCCATGTCGTGGCCGTCCGACACCTGCGCCGATCGCCCGTGGCCGCGCCGATCGTGCGCGACGACGCGGAAGCCGTGCGCGAGGAAGAACAGCATCTGCGCGTCCCAGTCGTCCGACGAGAGCGGCCAGCCGTGATGGAACACGATCGGCCGCGCATCCTTCGCACCCCAATCCTTGTAGAAGATATCCACCTCGTCGGCAGTGGTGACGAATGGCATGTTCGTGGTTCCTTTCGGTCATCTGTGGCGATCGGTCGGACTTGGCCAGGTCGGCGCCGGCACCGGTCCGCCACGAAACTGTACCAGCCGGCTGCCGACCGCAAGCGGCCCGCCGGCCATCTCCGCGCCGCGCGCATTACTCAAACTGACGCCGGTCGGCCCGCGCGACCAGAAAGCCTCATCCGGTAAAGCGAAGGGGATTTGGGTCGTGGTCGTTGCGCTGCTTACGTTGCTGCACCTGCTGGTGTTCGTCTATTGGCTCGGCGGCGATCTCGGCGCGTTCTACACGGCGGGCTTCATGACCGACGCCAAGCGCTCCGTGGCCGAGCGGATGATGGCGCTCAAAATCCTCAACAACATCGACATGGCGCCGCGCACCACGCTGATCCTCGCCTACCCGACCGGGCTTGCGCTGGCCTGGGCCAAGGGCTGGGTCGAGATGCCGGGCTACATGCCGGCCATCGCCGCGATCCTGTTCCTCGGCTGGCTGGCGCTGGCCTGGGCGGTCCATCTCCAGCATGGCGGCGGCGGCGCGATCAGGAAGATCGACCTTGCGATCCGCTACCTGTGCGTCGTGGCGTTCGGGCTGGCCGGCATCGCCGGGCTGGCGGGGTGGCGGACGATGCCGCTGTTCATCGCGCTGAAGCTGTGCCTGCTGGCGGGGTGCGTCGCGCTCGGGCTGGTCGTCCGGCGCCAGCTCGTGCCGCTGTTCGGCGCCATCCGCGAGATGACCACCACCGGCCCGACCGCCGCGACCGATGCGACGATCACCCGCGTCAACAACCGGGCGCGCGTCTCCGTGCTGAGTCTGTGGGTTCTCGTCACGCTCGCCGCCTTCCTCGGCGTCGCCACGCCGACCTGAGCACGGCTGCCATCAGCGATCCGCTAATCTCGCGGTCAGGCCACGGCGTGACGGCGTATGCGGGAGGAGATTCTTTTCGTGAAACATCGGCCGAACGCGCTCACCTCCGGCCCGATCCTGCCTGCGCTCCTGCGATATGCGCTGCCGGTTCTTGGGGCGAACGCGCTGCAATCGGTGAACGCGTCGGTCAACGCGATCTGGGTGGGGCACTATCTCGGCGGGATCGGTCTTGCGGCGACGTCCAACGCCAATCTCGTGATGTTCCTGCTCTACTCGATCATGTTCGGCTTCAGCACGGCCGTCTCGGTCACGGTCGGGCAGCATATCGGGCGCGGTGACTTGGAGGGCGCGCGCCGGGCGACCGGATCGGGCTTCACGCTGTTCGTGGCGATCAGCATCGGCGTCGGCATCGCCGGCTGGATCCTGTCACCGCGCATCCTGGGCTGGCTGGGCACGCCGACGGACGTGTACCCCCATGCGCTGCCCTATCTGCGCATGATGTTCGTCGGCCTGCCCGCCACGCTGCTGACGATCGCCGTATCGATGATCGTGCGCGGCGCGGGCGATGCGGTGACGCCGCTGCTCGCGATGCTGCCGGGCATCGTCGTGGAGATCGCGGCGAACCCGCTGCTGATTCGCGGCTTCGGCCCCGTGCCCGCGATGGGCACGGCCGGTTCCGCGCTGGCGACGGCGCTGGCAAGCGCGCTGACGATCGCCATCCTGCTGGGCGCCATCTATGCGCGTGATCGGCCGGTGCGATTGCGCGGGGCCGAGTGGCGGTATCTGCGTCCTGCGGCGTCGCTGGTCCGCGCCTACCTGCTGAAGGGGGTTCCTCTCGGCCTCCAGATGCTGGTGATCGCCGGTTCCGCGCTGGTAATGATGGGCTTCGTCAACCGCTACGGAACCGCCACCATCGCGGCCTATGGCGCCGCGAACCAGCTATGGGCCTATGTGCAGATGCCCGCGATCGCGATCGGCATGGCGATCAGCGGCATGGCCGCGCAGAATATCGGGGTGGGCGCGTGGGACCGGGTCTCTCGCATCGCCACTATCGGCGTGGCGATCAATGCGGCCGCCACGGCTGTGCTCGTGCTGCTCACCACCTTGTTCGATCGCACGCTGCTGCGGTTCTTCCTGCCGCACGATCCGGATGCGATCGCCATCGCGCAACATCTCAACATGATCGCAAGCTGGGGCTTCATCCTGCAGGGATCGACGCTGGCCATGTCGTCGGTCGTGCGGGCGAACGGTGCGGGTGTGGTGCCGCTGATCGCCTTGTTCGTCGCGTTCGGCCCCGGCCGGATCGGCGCGACGATCGCTCTGGAGCCGCTGCTCGGCGTAAATGCGCTCTGGTGGAGTTTTCCGCTCGCCACGGCGATCTCGATGCTGCTGAACGGGCTCTATTATCGCAGTGGCCATTGGCGGACGCGAAAACTGCCGGGTCTCGATCAGGCGCCGGCCCTGTCCGCCTCCTGATCCGCCAAACTACAGCGCGGGCGCGCTTCGCGCTTGCCACAAATGTATTGTCTTTATATCAAATGAAGGCGGAGCGGCGGCGTCCCTTCCGCATTTCCACCGATGTGAGGGCGATCATGCACCATCAGGCCCAACCACATTCAAAAGGCTGCCGCCCGGTCGATCCGATGCTGGTCGATCGCCTTCAGGCGATGGTGGATCGCCGCACCGACGCGGCGCTGAGCGAGCAGTTCGGGATCAGCTACAACACCTGGCGCAAGCTCATCGCCGGGGAGCCCGTTCGCGCCTCGGTGGTCACCCGCCTGCAGGCACGCATCGACGGCCTTGACGAGCAGGCGATGCGCTGAGCCTCGGAGCGGCCCGACGCCCGCTCATACCGGATCGGGCACCATCACCTGGCGGATCGCGCGCCCTTCGGCCAGACTATCGAGCAAGCTATTAACCTCCGACATCGGGCTGATCGAGGTCAGCAGCGTCTCCACCGGCAGGCGTCCCGCGCGCCACATCGCGATGTACCGCGGAATGTCGCGCGCCGGGATGGACGATCCCATATAGGATCCGATCAGCGTCTTGCCGTCGGCGACCAGCGACACGGCGGCTATGCTGAACCTTTCTGCCGGGTTCGGCAGTCCGACGGTGACGATGCGCCCGCCGCGCCGGGCCGCCGCATAGGCCGCCTCCAGCACCGCCGCCTTGCCGACCGTCTCGATCACCACGTCGGCCCCGCCGGCCGGGAGTAAAGCAGCGAGCCGCTCCGTCTCGCTTACGTCCAGCGCCACGGCGCCCAGCTCCTCCGCCACCGCCCGCTTTTCGGCAAAGGGATCCACCGCGACGATCAGCCCCGCGCCGCTCGCCCGCGCGGCGAGCAACGCGGCCAGGCCGACCCCGCCGAGCCCGTAGATCAGCACCGTCTCACCCGGCCGCACCGCCGCCGAATTGATGACCGACCCCGCGCCGGTGAGCACCGCGCAGCCGAACAGCGCGGCGATGTGCGGCGGTATGTCGCTGTCCACCTTCACGGCCGAGCGGCGATCGACGACGACATGCGTCGCGAACGCCGACACGCCGAGATGATGGTGGACGTCATGCCCGGCGGCATCGTGCAGCCGGCGCCCGCCGTTCAGCAGCCGCCCCTCCCCGTTCGCCGCCGCGCCCGCCGCGCACATGAACGGCTCGCCGCCCTTGCAGCGCACGCACTCCCCGCAGGAGGGCAGGAAGGCGAGGACCACCCGATCGCCGACCGCGAACTGCGTGTCGTCGGCGGAGCCGAGCGCCTCGACGATGCCGGTGGCTTCGTGGCCGAGCGCCATCGGCATCGGACGCGGCCGATCGCCGTTCACCACCGAAAGGTCCGAATGACACAGCCCTGCCGCATCGATCCGCACGAGCAGCTCGCCATGCCTTGGCGGATCGAGCGTCAAGGTGGCGAGTTCAAGCGGGCGATTGGCGGCATAGGGACGCGGATTGTCGCCCGTGCGTGCCAGAACGGCGGCGGTGATGGTCATGGGCATCGGCTTCAGAGCGCCCACTTCTTCTCGAAATCCCAGACATCCTGAAAGCCGATCAGGCCGCAGAATGCCTTGAAGTCGAACATCGGCACGTCGCTCGGCTCGCCGTCGCCCGCGTCGCGCAGCCGGGTGAACGCGGTCTCGATCGCGGAGGCGGCGACCAGGCTGGAGAGCGAGGGATAGATGGCAAAAGCATAGCCGATATCGCGCAGCACATCGCCCTTCAGGATCGGGGTGGATCCGCCATTGGCCATGTTCGCCATCACCGGCTTGTCGAAGGTGGCGCAGGCGAGGCGCATCTCCTCCTCGCTCTCCATCGCTTCGGGAAACAGCACGTCCGCGCCCGCCTTCGCATAGGCCTCCAGCCGGCGCAGCGTACTGTCCATCCCCTCGGACTGGCGGGCGTCGGTGCGCGCGATGATGAGCAGATCGTCGCGCGTCTCGGCGGCGACCCTGATCTTCTGAACCATGTCCTCGACCGGGATCACGCGGCGGAACGGCGTATGGCCGCACTTCTTCGGGAATTCCTGATCCTCGATCTGGATCGCGGAGATGCCCGCCGCCTCATAGCCGCGCACCGTATGCTGGACGTTGAGAAGCCCGCCGAAGCCGGTGTCGGCATCGGCGATCAGCGCCGCTTTGCTCGTCCGCATGATCGTGGCGTGGCGATCGAGCATCTGCGTGTACGTGACGAGCCCCGCATCCGGCAGGCCATAAGCCGATGCCGTCAGCCAATAGCCGGTGCCGTACACAATCTCGAAACCGACGCGGTCGGCGATCACGGCCGAGATCATGTCGTGGATGCCGGGCACCACGAAGAAGTCCTTGCTCGCGAGCCTGTCGCGGAGACGGGTATCGGTCATGCTACGTCCTTGCTGTCCAGAGCCACGGTGCGGCGCGCCGCTGCGCCCCCTCGAAGCGGGTAATGTCGTCACGGTGGAGCGCCAGAATGCGCAGGGTGTCGTTCCAGCCCTTGAGCAGCGCCTCGCGCCGATCCTCCGCGATATCGAACATGATGGTGGCATCGCCGGCGCGCACCGTCCGCGCCGCGAGATCGGCGGCGATCGTGCCGCCCGCCTCGGCCACGCCCCGCAGAGTGGCGACCTGCGCCGCGTCGAGCCGGATCGGCAGCATGCCGTTGCGGAAGCAGTTGCCGTAGAAGATCTCGCCGAAGCTCTCCGCGACGATGACGCGGATGCCGAGATCGCCGATCGCCCAGGGCGCCTGCTCGCGGCTCGATCCGCATCCGAAATTCGGCCCGGCGATCAGGATCGGGCGATCGTTGTCGCCGTCGATCGGGAAGCCGGGTTCCCCCCGCCGATCGGCGAAGGCATAGGCGCCCAGCCCCTTCTTCTCGGTGATGAGCAGGAAGCGCGCGGGATAGATGATGTCGGTATCGACATCGGCATCGGGCAGCGAGATCGCCCGCCCCGTCACCGTGTTAAGCGCCCTCACGCCGCGATCTGCCGCACATCGACGATCCGGCCGGCAAGCGCGGCGGCGGCGACCATCGCCGGGCTCATCAGGTGGGTGCGCGCGCCGGTCCCCTGCCGCCCTTCGAAGTTGCGGTTGGAGGTGGAGGCGCAGCGCGCGCCGGGCGGCAGGCGATCGTCGTTCATTGCGACGCACAGCGAGCAGCCCGGATCGCGCCATTCGAAGCCGGCGGCGATGAACAGCCGGTCCAGCCCTTCGGCTTCCGCCGCCGCCTTCACCCGCATCGAACCGGGCACCACCAGTGCACGCACGCCGGCGGCGACATGCCCGCCGCGGACCACGGCGGCGGCGGCGCGCAGGTCTTCGAGGCGGCCGTTGGTGCAGCTGCCGATGAACGCGTGATCGATGGCGAGCCCCTCGATCGCTCCGCCAGCCTGAAGGTCCATGTAGCGTAGCGCCTTGCCGAAGCGCGCGTCCCCCGGCAGCATGGCGCCGATCGGCACGACCTGATCCGGGCTGGTGCCGAAGGTGACATGCGGCGCGATGTCGCCCGCCGCGATCACAATCTCCCGGTCGAACGTGGCATCGGCATCGCTGGCGAGGGTCCGCCAGAAATCGACCGCCGCATCCCATTGCTCGCCCCGCGGCGCGCGCCGACGCCCCTTCAGATAGGCGAAGGTCGTCTCGTCGGGCGCGACGAGGCCGCTGCGCGCGCCCGCCTCGATCGTCATGTTGCATAGCGTCATGCGGCCCTCCATCGAGAGCGCCGATACCGCTTCACCGGCATATTCCACCGCATAGCCGGTGGCGCCCGCTGCGCCGATCGCGCCGATGAAGGCGAGCGCCATGTCCTTCGCGCCGACACGTGGCGAGAGCCGCCCGTCGAAAATCACCCGCATCGTCCGCGCCGGCGCCTGCCACAATGTCTGCGTCGCCATCACGGTGCCGCATTCGGAGGCGCCGATGCCGAATGCCAGCGCACCGAACGCGCCGTGGGTGCTCGTGTGGCTGTCGCCGCAGACGAGCGTCATGCCCGGCAGGGTGAAGCCCTGTTCGGGGCCGATGACATGAACGATCCCCTGATCGTCGCCGGTCAGCGGCAGATATTCGATCCCGAACGCGGCGCAATTCGCCTCGAGCAAGGCAACCTGCGCCGCCGCCTGTGGGTCGGTGATTGGCTGGTCGCGATCGTGGGTGGGCACGCTGTGATCGGCGACCGCCAGCTGCGCCGCCGGGCGGCGCACGTCGAGGCCGTCGTCACGCAGCGCCGCGAAGCTCTGCGGCGTCGATACCTCGTGCAGCAGGTGGCGATGGATGTAGAGCAGCGCCTTGCCGCCGGCCTCGGCAACGACATGCGCGTCCCACAGCTTCTCGTACAGCGTCCGCGGCATGATGTCAGTCGAGCTGCGCATCGGCCGCCGCCGCGATGGCAGCACCGGTGGCGAAGCCATGTCCCGGCTGTTGGCCGAGCCACTGAAGCAGCCCCTCGAACTCCGCCATGCGGTAGGGCAGGCCGGTGATGTAGGGCGTCAGGTTGAGCGGCAGCATACGTCCTCCGCCCGAGACCTCGGCCTCGTGCGACAGCCACGCGAACGCGTCGCGGATCTGCTCGCAATAGCTTGCCATCGATTGCTGCTGCACGTTCAGGATCTGGCGATCGGACAATTCGTGGTTCAGCGGCAGGTTCAGGATCGGGCCGTTTGCGGTCGCCATGCGGTAGGGCAGATCGTCATTCACCCAGTCGCAGCAATAAGCGATGCCCGCCTCGGCCAGCAGCGCGGGCGTGGCGAAGGATTGCGAGCGGGCTATTGAAAGCCAACCTGTCGGCCGGGTGCCGGTCGCCCGCGCGATGCCGTCCAGCGCGGCGGCAATCATCGCGCGCTCCTCCGCTTCGGGCACGCCCGTTGCGATCGTGGCGTTCATGTCGGTCGCATGCGCGATGATCTCGTGCCCGGCCGCAACGATGTCCTGCACCAGCGCGGGGTAGCGGTCGGCGATGGCGCCGTTCATCGCGATGCTGGCTTTCGCACCCACCTTCTCCAGCGCGTCGAGCAGGCGATAGATGCCCACCCGGCTACCGTAATCGCGCGAGGTATAGTGGCGGTAATCCGGATAGGCGGTCTGCATGTGGCCGGGCGCGAGGAACGGATTGGCCACCGGCGTGATCGGAAACCATTCGAGATCGATCACGATCCACGTCAGCACCGCCGCACCGCCTGGCCAGGCGAGCGGCTTGCGGGCGAACAGGTTCGACCAGGGATAGAGGTCGTGGTCCATGCCCTCGCGACGGTGGGCATATTCGAGATAGCCGGGGTCGAGCGTCATGCCGTGGCTCCCGCCTGCTGCGCCAGATAATGATCGGCGATGTCGCCGGATCGGGTGATCCATGCGCGCCCGTCCGCCGCGATATGCCGCAGCACCTCCTCGAACGGGCCGATGCGATGCGGCTGACCGATCAGATAGCTGTGGAGCGGGATGCACATCACCGTGCCGGATGCCGCGCCCTCCTCGGCCAGCCGCTCATATTGGCGGATCAGCGTCTGGGCATATTCGCGCGGGCTCATATTGTAGACGAAGAAGCCATAATGGTCGTTCACCTCCAGGCTGTACGGCATGGAGATTAGTTGCCCGCTTTTCGTCGCGACCGGCATCGGCTGGTCGTCATGGTACAGGTCGCAGGTGTAGCGCATGCCATATTCGGCGATGAGATCGAGCGTGCGCGGCGTGTGGGTGAGCGCCGGGGCGAGCCAGCCCTTGATCGTCTGTCCGGTTGCCTCGCGCACCGTGCGGATCGAATCCTCGATGATGAGGCGTTCCTGCGCCTCGTCCATCCCGTAGCTGTAGCGCGTATTGTAGATGCCGTGGCTGAAGAACTCCCAGCCCAGCCTATTGGCATGTTCGACGACCTCGGGAACATGCTGGCACAAGGCGACGGAGAGCGAGACGGAGCCCTTGAAGCCGTGCTTCTCCATCATCTCGGCCATGCGCCAATGGCCGACGCGGTTGGCATAATCGCGGTGCGAATAGCCGACGACATCCGGGTGCGGCTTCGGCCAGCTCTTGCGGTGCGGATTGGCGGGCGGGTCCAGCTCGTAGAATTCGAGGTTCGGCGATACCCAGACGGCTACCGTCTTGCCCTCCGGCCAGGCGATCCTTGGCCGGCCGCGATAGGGCACGTAATCGTAGAGGCCCGGATCGGCCGCGCCCTCGCGCATCACTGCGCCTCCAGCCAGTCGATCACGGTCTGAACCGGCTCGACATCGGCATATTTGATCGCGAGGTCGGTCAGGTTGGCGAAATGGAAGCTCTCATGCTTGTCGGCGCACGTCTCGATCGGGACGATCGTGCGATAGCCGCGCGACAGCGAGTCCACCGCCGTCGCGCGCACGCAGCCGGAGGTTGAACCGCCTGTGACCACCACCGTATCGACGCGGTGAAAGACGAGGAGCGACTGGAGCGGCGTCTCGAAGAAGGCCGAGGGCATCCGCTTGGTGTAGATCGTGTCCTTCGGATCGATCTCGCAACGCTCGTCGAAAGCGTGGCGGCGGCTGCCATATTTGATGTTCTGCAAGGAGTCCGGCGTGTCCGTCCGCGTGCCCCAGATGCCGCAATCGGATGCATCCTCGGCATAGGCTACATGCGTCCAGATGACAGGCATGGCTTTCGCGCGGGCGAGATTGGAGATGGTGTTGGTGTGTTCGATCTGGCGCGGGTCCGTCTCATACGCGGTCGCGAACTCGTCGATCCTGGTGTAGGCGCACTGAAAATCGACGTTCACGATCGCCAGCTTCCTGCCGAAGCCGAACTTGACGCGATTGGGCTTCGCGATGGTCTCTTCGAACAGCTGGCGCGCGGTCTTGTTGTCGCACACCATCTTCGTACCGATGATCGTCATGCGAACGCTCCTTGCTTGATGGCCGTCTTGGCCGTGGCTGGCACGAAGCCGAGCGGCAGCCCGGCCAGCGGTGAAAATCCGTAGAGCGGCTCGCCTTCCAGGGCCACCGCGACGCGCTCGCGCACCGCGAACAGCCGATCGAGATCGATGCCGGTGCTGACGCCCATCGCCTCGAACATGAAGACGAGATCCTCCGTCACGATATTGCCGCTCGCGCCCGGCGCGAACGGGCATCCGCCCAACCCCCCGAGCGAGCTGTCGAAGGTGGTGAGCCCGGCATCATAGGCCGCCAGCGCATTGGCGAGGCCCAGGCCGCGCGTGTTGTGGAGGTGGATGCCGGTCAGCGCCTCGCGCCCGAGCGCCGCCCACACAGCGGCGATCATCGCCTTGACCGAAGCGGGATCGGCATAGCCCGTCGTATCGGCCAGCCCCACCTCGTCGCATCCCGCCGCCATCAGCGCCTCGGCCAAGGCGAGAACCTTGGACCGCGGCACCTCGCCCTCGATCGTGCAGCCGAATGCGGTGGAAAGGCTTCCCTCGAAATGCGGGCGGCGATCGGCGGGCAAAGCGCGGATCATCCCGGCAATCTGCCGCGCATCTTCCAGCACCTGAACATGGGTCTTGCGCAGATTGGCGAGGCTGTGGGATTCGCTGCACGACAGCGGCAGCGTGATCTTGTGCGCGCCGGCCGCCAGCGCATCGGCGGCGCCGCGCGCGTTCGGTACGAGCGCGGCGACCGTCAGGCCCGGCACGCCCACCGCGAAACGGACGATCTCCGCCGTGTCGGCAAGCTGCGGCAGGAGCCTGGCCGGCACGAAACTGCCGACCTCGATCTCGGTCACGCCCGCAGCGACCGCGCCTTCGATCCACGCCTTCTTGGCATGCGTCGGCATGATCGCCGCGATGCTCTGCAGGCCGTCGCGCGGGCCGACTTCGCTGATCAAAACGTCCATCGCCGACATTCCTACCTTGATCCGATTTGTATTGTCTATATACCAATTGCAACGAACATGTCGAGATCGCGGGAGCGGGCTTTTGGTGAAAAGGGTGGGAAAGCTACCTCTCGAAGGGGTCAAGGTCGTCGAGTTCAGTCATATGGTCATGGGGCCTTCGACGGGCACCGTTCTCGGCGATCTCGGGGCGGACGTGGTGAAAGTGGAGCCGATCGGCGGCGATCATACGCGGCGCCTGCTCGGCTCCGGATCGGGCTATTTCCCAATGTTCAACCGCAACAAGCGCAGCATCTGCATCGATCTCAAAAGCCCCGCCGGGCTCGCCGTGGCCATGCGCCTCGTCAACGGCGCGGATGTGATGATCGAGAACTTCCGGCCGGGCGCGCTGGAGAAACTGGGCCTCGGCCAGGATGCGTTCAAGGCGAGCAACCCGGGCCTCATCTACTGCTCGACCAAGGGTTTTCTCGCCGGCCCCTACGAGGACCGCGCCGCGCTGGACGAGGTCGCGCAGATGATGGGCGGCCTGGCCTACATGACCGGCCCCTCCGGCCGGCCGCTGCGGGCGGGCGCGTCCGTCATCGACATTGCCGGCGGCATGTTCGGCGCGATCGGCATCCTCGCCGCGCTGCTCGCCCGCACCCACGATGGCGAGGGCGCGCTCGTCCGCTCCTCGCTGTTCGAGACGACCGCGTTCATGGTCGGCCAGCACATGGCGCAGATGGCCGTGACCGGCCAGCCCGCCCGCCCGATGCCGGAGCGCATCTCGGCCTGGGCGATCTACGACGTGTTCGAGACGGCCGATCCGGCGGAGCTGATCTTCGTCGGGGTGGTGAGCGACGGCCAGTGGCAGAGCTTCGTCAAGGCGTTCGATCTCGGCGCGATCGGCAGCGATCCGCGCTTCGCCACCAACAACGAACGCGTGCTGGCGCGCGACGTCATCGTCCCCCGGGTCCGCGCGATCATGGCGGCGCATAGCCGCGCGGAACTGCTCGACCGGCTCGAAACCGCCGGCGTGGCCTTCGCGCCGATCGCGCGGCCGGAGGATCTGTTCGACGATCCGCATCTCAATGCTAATGGCGCGCTGGTCGACCTGACGTTGAACGACGGACGGCCGATCCGCCTGCCCGCGCTGCCGATCGAGATCGACGGAGCGATCCCCGGCGTCCGCCACGATCTGCCCCATCCCGGCGGCGACAGCGAGGCGGTGCTGCGCGATTTCGGCTTCGCCGATGCGGAGGTGGCCGATCTGCTGCGCAGCCGGGCCGTCGCGTCCGCGACAAGCGACCCGGCGGCCACGCACGCGTGACGGCCTTCATCGCGATCGACCCACCCGCCCTGCCGCCCCGCACCCTGGCAGGCGCAATCTGGGACGCGCATGTCGTCGCTGCGCTCGGCGGCGGGACGGACCTGCTCGCCCTCGATCGGCTGCTGCTGCACGAACGGACGGGCGGCGTGGCGCTCAAGAGCCTGGACGATGCGGGCCGCAGCGTGGCGGCACCGGCTCGGGTCTTCGCCACGATGGATCATATCGTCGATACCTTTCCGGACCGCAGCGACGATACGCTGATGCCGACCGGCAAGGCATTCCTGACGGCCATGCGCGAAGGCGCGCTGCGGCACGGCATCACGCTGTTCGATCTGCACGATCCGCGCCAGGGCATCGTCCACGTCATCTCGCCCGAGCAGGGCATCGTGCTGCCGGGGCTGACCCTCGCCTGCCCGGACAGCCACACCTGCACGCAGGGCGCGTTTGGCGCCATCGCCTGGGGCATCGGCTCCACCGAGGCGGAACATGCGCTGGCGACGATGACGCTGCGGGTCGAGCGGCCGCTCGACATGCGCATCATCGTCGAGGGGAGTCTTGGCGCCGGCGTCACGGCCAAGGATCTGGCACTGCACATCATCCGCCGGCTGGGCTCGGGCGGTGCGAAGCGGCACATCGTCGAATTCGCCGGCGCCGCCGTCCGCGCGCTCGACATGGAGGGGCGCATGACGCTCTGCAACATGGCGACCGAACTGGCCGCGTTCGGCGCGATCATCGCTCCCGACGAGGCGACCTTCGCCTATCTGGAAGGCCGCCCCTACGCACCGAAGGGCGCATCGTGGGAGGCGGCGGTCGCCGAGTGGCGGTCGCTCGGCACCGAGGAGGGCGCCACCTTCGCCGCCGAATATCGTCTCGACGCCGCCGACGTGGCGCCGATGATTACATGGGGCACCAGCCCGCAGCACAGCATCCCGCTCGGCATGGCCGTCCCGATCTTCGAGGCGCTGGACGGCGCGACCGGCCGCGGCGACTATGATCGCGCGCTCGCTTATATGGACCTGACGCCCGGAAGCCCGCTCGAAGGACTGCCGGTGGATGCCGCCTTCATTGGCTCGTGCACGAACAGCCGCGTCTCCGATCTGCGCCGCGCCGCCGCGATCCTGAAGGGGCGCAAGGTGGCGCCCGGCGTGCGCGCGATCTGCGTGCCGGGCTCCACCCAGGTGAAACGCGATGCGGAGGCCGAGGGGCTCGACGCCATATTCCGCGCGGCGGGCTTCGAATGGCGTGAGGCCGGCTGCTCGATGTGCTTCTATGCGGGCGGCGAGAGCTTCGGCACGCAGCAGCGCGTCGTCAGCTCCACCAACCGCAATTTCGAGAGCCGGCAAGGGCCGGGCACGCGCACCCACATCGCCTCGCCCGAGACCGTCGCCGCATCGGCGATCGCAGGCGCGATCACCGATCCGCGCCGGCTGGAGGCGCTGGCGTGACGCCGCTCGTCAGGCTGCGATCGATCGCGGCGCCGCTGATACGTGACAATATCGATACCGACGCGATCATCCCCTCGCGCGAGATGAGGTCCGTGTCGAAGACCGGGCTTGCCGACGGCCTGTTCGCCGGCTGGCGCTACCTCACGCCCAGCGGGCGCGATCCGGACCCGGCGTTCGTGCTGAACGATCCGCGATTCGGTGCGGCGCGCATCCTGGTGACGGGCGCCAATTTCGGCTGCGGCTCCAGCCGCGAGCATGCGGTGTGGGCGCTGGCGGAATATGGCTTCCGCGTCATCGTCGCGCCGTCGTTCAGCCCGATCTTTCAGGGCAATTGCGTGCGCAACGGGGTGGCGCCGGTGGTGCTGCCGGGCGATGCGGTGGCGGATCTCGGCGCGCTCGCCGGCGCAGGCGAGCTGGTCGCGATCGACATGGACATGATGACGATTTCCGCCGGGGGACGAAGCTGGCCATTCGCGCTGGACGATGAAGCACGCGTGATGCTGATGGAGGGGCTGGATGCGATCGAACTGACGCGCAAGCGGCAGGCCGAGATCGCCAAGTTTCGCGCGGCCGATGCCCGCAGGCGCCCGTGGGTCTATCTCGGAAACTAATCGCCGATCCCGCGCCCTGGGCACTTGCATTATGTATTAAGTTTATATCAAATCAGCCGGCGGTAAGAACCGCTTCCAGACACGAAGGGAACAAGCGTGACGCTTCTGAAATGCGCGACGCATGTGGTGGCCGATGTCGCGGCAGCCGTCGCGCGCTATGCGCGGGAGCTGGACTTTCGGCTGGTCGAGCAAGGCGTCCTGTCGGACGATCTCGCCGCTTCCTGGTCGACGCCGGCGAGTGCGGGGCGTGCCTTTGCAGTGATGCAGCCCGCTTCGGGCACGCCCGTCTTTCTTCGCTTCGTCGAAGGGGACCCGGTTCCCGGCTACAAGCCGATCCGTACCACCGGCTGGGCGGCGATCGAGATCTGCGTGCAGGATGTAGAGATCGTCAACCAGCGCATGATCGCCTCGCAGGATTTCGAGGTGATCGGCGTGCCGAAGCCGCTCGACGGCTTCCCGACGGTCAAGCCCATGCAGGTGCGCGGCCCGGATCAGGAGATTGTGTACCTCACCGAGATCAGAACCGACGACCCGGACAGCGGCCTGCCTGTTCCGGCCTCACTGGTCGATCGGCCTTTCATCCTCGTGCTCGCCTGCCCCGATCTCGCCGCCACGATCGCGTGGACGAAGGACGTGCTCGGGCTCGATGTGACGGAGCCGGTCTCGATCCGCTATTCGATGATCCAGCTCGCCTTCGGGCTGGACGCTGAGGAGAAGACGCCGCTCTGCATCGTGCGGTGGAAGGGCCAGACCTTCCTCGAACTCGATCAATATCCGGCCGAGGTGACACCGCGTACCGCACACCCCGGTGCCCTGCCGCCCGGCGTTTCGATCGTCACGATGGTGCACCCCGATCTCGCGCGGCTGGACGGGCATTGGGTCTCGCCGCCGGTGGTACGCGACGGGCCGCTCTACGCCGGCCGCCGCACCGGCGTCCTCACCACGCCCGAAGGCGCGCTCCTCGAAATCATCGAAGGCGAACCCGTCGCCTGAGCGATAGCCACCTGCACGGAAGGACATCCATGACGACCATCAAGCGAGGCTTCGCGGACCTGCCGCACGGCCAGGTACATTATCGCCAGGCGGGCGAAGGCGCGCCGCTGCTCATGCTGCACGCCTCACCCGGCAGCTCGCGCCAGCTGCTCGGCCTGATCGGCGAGTTCGCCAAGACCCACCACGTCCTCGCCCCCGACACGGCCGGCAATGGCGACAGCGTGCCGCTGTTCGACCGCGAACCGACCATCGTCGAGCTGGCCGAGGTGGTGGAGCGTTTCCTCGATGCGATGCAGGTGGACAAGATCGACCTCTACGGCTCGCACACCGGCGCTTCGATTGCGGCCGAGCTGGCGATCCTCGCGCCCTCCCGCATCGGGGCAGTGGTGCTGGATGGCGTCAGCGTCCTGACGGCGGAGGAGCTTCAGGATATCCTCGCCCATTACGCCTTCCCCTTCCCCGCCGACGTCGACGGCGCCTATCTGACGCGCGTCTTCCAGTTCTGCCGCGACCAATATCTGTTCTTCCCCTGGTATAAGCGCACCCGCGCCGGCCGCCGCGACAATGGCCTCGGCTCCGCCGCGGACCTCCACGCATGGGTGGTCGAGGTGCTGAAGGCGAACGAGACCTATCACCTCAACTACCGCGCCGCGTTCAAATGGGATGCCGGCGCGCGCCTGCCGCTCATCGCGCAACCGCTGCTGCTGACGGCGGGCGAGAACGATCCGCTGCTGGAGAGCACCGAGGCGTTGGCGGGCGGGCTGCCCGACAGCCGCTACGTCCGCCTGCCGCGCTTCGACGCGCCCGATTTCGCCACCCGGCGCGCCGCCGCCATCCGCGGCTTCCTCGCCGACCACGCCTGATCCCAGAACGGAGCCCGACGCGCATGATGAAGCACACCACCATCACTGGAAAGATCCTCTACACCTCACGCAAGCCGGGCCGCGAAGGCCAAGAGCGCGGGCGCGAGCTGTTCACCTTCACCAAGCATGGCGACGGCAGCCGGACGATGCGCGCGATGTGCGAGATCGACGAGCCCGATCCCACCGTGCTGCGCGACATCGTCTACAGCCTCGATGCCAACGACATGCCGACTGACTGCTTCGTGCGCCTGACGGTGGGCGATGCCTTCATGGGCGCCGGCCTGTTCCGCATCGCCGACGGCTATGTGGAATGCGAAAGTTTCGGCCCGACGATCGGCCGCGTCTCGCAGAAAGTGCCGTTCGGTGGCGTCTTCGACGGCTTCGGCACGCACCCGATCGCAGGCGACGCGTACATCACCAAGAAGATGGACAAGTCGAAGGGGCCACATGCGCGCAAGTTCCGCACGTTCCTCCCCTCACCCGACCACCGCGGCGCGACGCCGCCGATCATCGCGGAGACCAGCCTGATGCTGGCCTATGTCGGCGACGAGACGATCACCGTGAAGGCGGGCACGTTCGCGGCCTCGCACTACAAGTTCACCGATCCCGAGGCGACGATGGCGGGCGGCCACCCCGATTACGACGTTTGGGTCACGGCCGATGACGACGCCATCTTCCTGCAGGGCGGCGTCGATGGCTACATGATGACGTGGTACGAGCTGGTCGAGCTGAAGCGCGTCTGAGCTTCTCGCGGAGAAAGGCGGCAGAACGATCCGCCGCCTTTCTCCTGTTCGCACCGCCGGTCAGTAGAGCGCGGTGCCGGCCCAATCCCGCGTCCAGGCGACCGGCGTGTCGACGGGAACCTTGGGCGCGTAGGCCTGGCCGATCGGCAACGGCATCGGATCGGTCCATTTGGTGCGGACGTAATTGGCGCCCGCGCGCATGATCTGGAAGAATCCGGCTTCGGAAACGTGCGGGCCGTGGACGATCTCGGGCGGACGATAGAAATAGGCGCCGGGGCGGATCAGCCCTTCGGGTGTCCACATCTGCCCCTGCAGCATGAACATTTCCTCGAAATGGTCGTGGATCTCGGCCGGCATCTCCTTGTGCGCCGGCATGCCGTGCGGCAGGCCGATCAGCAGGAAGGTACGCGAGCTGTCGTTCGGCCCGAGCCGCAGCACCTTTCGCGCAAGCCGCAGGTGCGCGATGTGCGCCACGCTTGGCGTCATGTCCCACGCCATGCCCGCCGGATCGAGCGCCAGGGCTTCGGTCGCGCCGCTGGCGCTGTTCGCATCGCTCCGGCCGTAGCGGAACACGATCAGCGTCGCGCCCTCGCGCGTCGTGCGGGTGCCAGCACTCTCGCCGCGCGGGGTGAAGCCGTAGCAATGGTAACGCTGCTCGCGCCCCGCGATCGTGATGCTGCCATCAAGGACGAGATACTCCTCCGCGCGATCCTCCGGCCCCCGGTCCTGGCCGTCATATCCGGCGGGATAGCGGATGATGCACGTTTCCTCGCCATCGACCGGATCGACGTTGAGCCGCTTGATCTCCGTGCCGTCCGGCTGGAGCGCCCAGTCGACATTCTGGGTTTGGACGAACTCGATATAGGGTCGTGCCATGCTCAGCTCCCCAGCCCGAGCGCGCCGGGATTGACGCGGTTGTCGGGGTCCACCAGCCGCTTGATCCCCGCCAGCAGCGCGCGCGATTCCGGGCGCATGATGTCTGCGTAGCGGTAGGTGCGGCCGATCTGGTTCGATTGCGCGCCCATCGCGGCGAACAGCGCGACGATCTCGCCGCGCACCTGCATGACGAGCGCACGGGCAGCGGTGTCGGCGGCGGGCTCCGCCACCTGCGCCCTTTTTCCCGCGCTCGTCGAGGCGTGGTGCATCGGCAGCCAGCTGTCGTGCCAGTTGAACACGGGCTCGTAGCTGAAGACGTGATTGGAGATCACCGTCAGCAGCCGCGACACGACGACGCGCCGGGCATCGAGCGCGGGCTGATGGCGCGCGATCAGATCCTCCACCGCATCGACCAGCGGCTTGGCGTCGCTGTGCGCCACCTTGGCGTTGAGCGCGATCCAGCGGTCTCCCGTCGGCCCCAGCACGGCGTCCAGCGGCGAATAGGGATTGGCCCGCCCTGCCTTGGGGATCGAGTTGGGCAGTTCCTTGCCGCCCGCTTTGGCGACGATCGCCCGCGCGAGCGCCACGTCGCCCTCCACCGCTTCGCGGGTGCGCCCGGCCAGCACCATGTGGAGCGAGTGGCAGCCCGCCTCGATGAAATCGCGCCCCGCCATCGCCAGCTGCGCCCCCGCCTTGAGGCCGCGCAACAGGCCCTTTTCCTGAGAGACGACTTTCATCAGCGTCCTGGCGTCGCGAATGAGATCGGCGGGCTGCGCGAGCGCCTGGCGCGTCTTGTCCGGGTCCATCATGTAGCAATCCTCGGCCAGTTCGGCGCGGCCGATCTCGCACAGGGTCTCGACCGCGACATCGCGATCCTGGAAGCCGAACGAGAGATAATCGGTGAAGGCGGGCGCGCGGATCATGCGCAGCGTGACGACGCCCTTTATCCCCAGCGCCCCCGCATCATGCGTGAACAGGCCGGTGGTATCGGGGCCGAAGGTGCGCGTGAACGATCGCTGGGCGGCGGCGATCGCGGTCTGCCCGGTGTGGAGGATGGCGCCATCCGCCAGCACCACCTGCATCCCGAGAACGATCTCCGCCGAGGTGCCGTAGCGCGCGGTGCCGAGGAACAGCGCGCCGTTGGAGAGGCCGCCGCCCACCGTCGCGCCGCGACCGGAAAAGGTGCCGAAGAAGGGCAGGCGCAGGCCGAGCGGCTTGAGCGCGTCGTGGATCTGCATCCAGGTGACGCCCGCCTCCACGGTGACGAGCATGTCCTGCGGGCTGATCTCCAGGATGCGGTTCATCCGGCGCATGTCCACCGCGATCGCACCGGCGGCGGGCGCGACATAACCCTGCACATAAGTGAGCCCGCCGCCGCGCGGCAGCAGGACCAGCCCGGCCGTGGCGATCTCGGCGACGGCGGCGCTCAGTTCCTCGATCGAGGCGGGGCGGATGACCGCCGCGACCAGCCCGCCTTCGCCGAACAGATCGGCCGAGTGGAGGCGGCGGCTCTCCTCGTCGCGCAGCAGCCCCTCCGCGCCGAGAATCTCGTGCAGCCGTCCGGCCAGTGCCTCGGCCTCGTCCACGCGCGTCATCGTCTGCTCGATCACCGGATTTCCCTCATGCTGTGCGCCTGGGCGGCCGCGCGGAACGCCTTGCGCCCGGAAGCGAGGACAGCTGCGGCGGCGAGCCCGAAGACGAAGAAGACGACGCCGAGCGCGTAACCGATGCCGCCCGGTTGGTTGAAGATGGTGTCCGACAGGAAGCCGACGATGAAATTGCCCAAGGTGAGCGCGATCAGGCCGGAGCAGATCGTGTGGAGCGCCATCACCTGACCACGCAGCTCGTTCGGCGTGATGAGCGAGATGCCGGAATAGACGGACGAAATGTTCCAGTTCACGAACAGCGCGTTGATCCCGTAGCAGGCCAGAGCAAGCGCGCCGGACGGCACGACGCAGCCGAGCGTGCCGAACAGCGCCATCGACACGCCGCAGACGCTCGCGGCGATGAGCGGCGCATCGAGGTGGCCGCGCCGCGTCAGCCCCGCGATCACCCAGCCGCTGTTCACCGCCGCGAACATGCTGATCGGCAGGCCGGCCGCACCCAGCGCATAGCCGGTCTGCGCAGGCGTCCAGCCGTGCGCGCGGATGAAGAGCGCGGGGAACCAGCCGACGATCGCATAGACGCAGACGAGATTGAGTACCGTGCCGATCATCAGCGCGGCGAACGCGTGCGGCCGGGCGCGGAACAAGGCGATGATCGGCCGCAGGCTGAACCCCTGCGCCACGGACACCACCCCGCGCCGACGCGGCTCGCGCACCGACAGGAGGATGATCAGTGCGAGCAGGAGGCCGGGCGCGCCGCACAGCACGAACACGACCTGCCACGCCGCCATGCCGTGAAACAGCGGCGAGGCGGTGATGAGCCGGTCCGCCCAGCTGAGGAACAGGCCGGACAGCGCGAACGCCGCCGCCGTGCCGAGCGAGCTGCCGGTGACGAAGACGCCGTAGGCCTTGGGCCGGACCAGCGGCGTGAAATAGTCCGCGATCAGCGACGTCGCCACCGGCACCAGCGCCGCCTCGCCGACGCCGACCAGCATGCGCGCGACGAACAGCGTCTCGAAGGTGGTGGCGAAAGAGCAGCCTATCGTCGCGAGGCTCCACAGGACGAGGCCGCCGATCAGCACCGAGACACGGTGCGACCGATCGCACAACATGCCGAGCGGCAGGCCCAGCACGGAGTAGCAGATGCTGAACGCCATGCCCTGCAACAGTCCAAACTGGGTATCGTTGATCTTGAGCGCGGCCTGCAGCGGCGTGATGAGAAGCCCGATCGACACGCGATCGAGGATCGCCAGCGCATAAGCCAGCGTCAGGCACGCAACGACATACCAGGCATAGCGCCGTGGCGGCCAGGCCGAGGCATCGGACACGGGGAGCGGAACGGCGACGGTCATAGCGCCCCCACGACTGCGCGGGCAGTGGCGGATCGCGTCGCCGGATCGCAGTCGAGGAAGTCGCGAACGACGATCGCGGCATCGGCGATGCCCGCGCCCCGTCGCGCCGTCTCGGCCGCGGGCAGCAGGGCCGCCACGGCAACGGCGGCGCGGTAGCCTGGGTCGTCGGGATGATCGAGGATCAGCGCGGGATGCGCGAAGGCGGGATAGCGATCGGCAGACGGGCATTGCACGGCGGCGCGGGCGATGTCGCCGTAACGCGCGGGCTGCTTGAGGATGGCGACCAATGCGGGATGCAGCGCCTCAGCGGACAGCGCGGGCGCGAGCGTTCGCTGCGCGGCGGGCGACGTATCGAACCACGGCCACTGCGCCTCGCCATCGCGCAGCATGTGCCAGATCCGGTGCAGATGCCCGCCCGCGCGATCGAAGCCGGGATTGGGGCAGAGCGCGTCGGCGACATCGCCGCGCACCGCATCGTCCAGCGCGAAGCAGCCGTCCAGCACGACACGCCCCGCCTTATCCCCATGCCGCCCGGCGAAAGCGGCGGCGAGCGGCGTGGCGAAGCCGAGCCCCAGCACATCGACCCGATCGAGCCCGAGCGCGCCGATCATCGCGGCCAACGCATCGGCCGCCGCATCGATCGAGGGGGTCGGCAGCGGATCGGAATCGCCGTGGCCGGGCAACTCCGGCACCAGGGTCGGCCGGTCGCCGAGCGCCGCCTGCCAGCGTAGCGCGTGCATCCTGTTCGGCGCGTCGAGGATCAGCAGCGGTCGCGACGGGCCTTCGCCACCGCGCCGCACCAGCATCTGCCCGTGCGGCAGATCCACATAGACGGCCGCCGCATCCGCAATGCCCACCGGCCCCGGCAGCAGCGGCGCGGCAGCGAACATCCCGCCAAGCCAGGCGAACCACGCCGCGTCGTCTGCGGGCAGGCGCATAACCGCCAGCGCACCATTCTCTCCCGTCGGCACGCGCGCCAGCGAGGCGAAGAGGACATCGTCCGCGCGCGCCGCCACTACCGTGGGGCAGCGCACGGCATGCAGCGCCCGCATCGGATCGTAATACATCGCGGCTGCGTAAGCCGACGCATAATGCGGCCCGGCCGAGAGGAAATCGACGACATAGTCGGCGATCCAGGCGTCGCTCTGCCCGGCGATGCGCATCCGCGCAGCCGGCGTCTGGGTGAACCAGGGAAACCAGCGCAGCATGTCGCGCATCCGCGTCCACTCGGTCGCCAGATAGCCGCCGGCATCGTCCAGCCGGAACGGGCGCATATAGGCATTGATGAAGGCGGCGTCCGGCGGACCGACCGGGATCGACAGCCCGTCCAGGATCAGCCGCGGCGGCCTGCCGACATGCGCGGCATATTCGAGCGCGATCTTGGCGCTGGTGTGCGTCGCGTAAATGGGTGCGGAGGCGAGGCCCATCGCCTCCAGCGTGCGGCCCAACATCGCGGCGAAGGCGGGGATCGTCGGCCGTTCCGCATCCAGCGGGTCCGAATTGCCGTAGCCGGGAGTATCCAGCGCATAGACGCGGTAGCGATCCGCCAGCCGCGCCATCGTAGCGACATGGAGGCGCGAGGAGCGCGGCGAGTCGTGCAGCATGACCACTGCCGGCCCATCCCCCGCATAGCGATAGTGGACCAGCCGCCCGTCGACGGTCATGAAGCCCTTGCGCACGGCATGGGTTCCGCCGGAGGGTGGGGGCATGTTCGGTGTCATAGGATAGCGTCCCCGTCATGCCTCGCCGCCATCCCGCAATCGGGGACTTGCGCCGCGTCAATTGACATACTCTTATAACGAATGGTGCGGCATCGTCGCCGGCTTGTCCAGACCCGAGGATCACATCTGATGAAAAGCGAACCGGCGGGGATATTGCCAGCGACGCAATCGCGCGAGACGGCGAGAGGGTGGCTCGTCGTGCTGGCAGCGATGATCGGCGTGGCGGTCGGCCTAAGCCCGGTGCCTTTCTATACGATCGGCATGTTCGCACCCGAATTGTCGCACGCCTTCGGCTGGAGCTTCGCCTCGCTGATGGGCAGCATCGGCGTTCAGTCCGGCGTGGTGATGCTGATAAGCCCGGCGGTGGGCCTGGTGATCGATCGATATGGCGCACGCAATGTCGCGCTCGTGTCGCTCGTCCTGTTTGGCCTGTGCTTCATGAGCCTGGGCCTCAGCACCGGTTCGCTTATATTATACTACGGCCAGTGGGTGGTCATGTCGGTGCTGGGCGCCGGCACCTTGTCGGCGACATGGACGCGCGTCGTCAACGGCTGGTTCGATCGCAATCGCGGGCTGGCGCTGGGAGTGGCCAGCACGGGCACGGGGCTCACCGGCTTTCTCATCAAGCCGCTCACCGCCTGGCTGATCCTGAACTATGGCTGGCGAACCGCCTTCTTCGTCATCGGCATGTTGCCCATCGTGATCGGAGTGCCGATCGTGCTGCGGCTGTTCCACGAGAATCGCGCCGGCATGATCGATCCGGCGGGTGAAACGCCAGGCGAGCAGGTGGTCGTCGTGGAGGAACCCGGCGCGACACTCGCCCACGCGCTGCGCGACCGGCGGTTCTGGATCATGGCCGCGGCGTTCCTGCTGATCGCCTTTGCGCTCACCGCGCCGACGCCGAACATGGAAAATATCCTCAAGACCTTCCGTTTCGAACTGGCCCAGATCGGGCGCATCACCGCAAGCTTCGGACTGGCCGTGATCGCCGGGCGCCTCATCGGCGGCTGGCTGCTCGATCGTATCTGGGCGCCGCTCTGCGCGCTCGGCATCCTGATGGTGCCGGCGGCGGGATCGTGGCTGCTCGCGGGCAGCACGGTCGGCACATCCGGGGCGATGTTGGCGATCGTGGCGATCGGCTTTGGCGCGGGCTTCGAATTCGATCTGCTCGCTTACCTCATCAGCCGCTATTTCGGGCAGCGGCATTACGGCGCGATCTATGGCTGCTTCTATGCCGTGATCGCGCTGGGCGGCGGCGCGGGGCCGGTGGTGTACGGCTTCGCCTTCGATCGTACCGGCAATTACCATGTCGCTCTGCTGGGCGGCGTCGCCTGCCTGATCGTCGGCAGCGTGTTGCTGCTGCTGCTCGGCCCCTACCCGGCCTGGAACCAAAACCGCGGCAAAACCGCAACGGCTTGACCGAGTTCCACCACGTTACGAATTGGTGACGAATCGTGCTTGACACCTGCATGGAAATGCCTTTGTCTTATTGACATAACAATAGACCAAAGATCGAGCGCGTATTCGGTCTGTTCGCCGCCTCAGGAACGACGCGTACATCGGGGAAGGTCACACCATGAAGACGAAGTTATCCATGCGGGTTTCTTGCATTGCAATCGTAGCAGGCATGGGCACGTTCGCGGCCGCCGCACATGCCCAGGGCACCGCCGCCGCCGCACCGGTGGGCGCAACGGCGACGCCGGCCGAGACGGACGGCACCACCGCCGATGCGGGCGCCGACACGGGCGTCGGCGGCCTGCAGGACATCATCGTGACGGCGCAGCGCCGGCCTGAGAAGGTCCAGTCGATCCCGATCGCAGTCTCGGCCTTTACCGAGCAGACGATCCGGGCGCTGAACCTGGAAGATGCGATCTCCGTATCGAAATATGTGCCGTCGATGATTTCGCAGCATAATGCGGGTCTTGCCACGGCGAACAGCTACTTCCTGCGCGGCCTTGGCAATACGCAGTCGGCCGCCACCTTCGATCCGCCCGTCGGCACCTATGTGGACGACATCTACGTCGCGCGGCAGAACGCCAACAACTACGCCTTCTTCGATACGGAGCGCGTCGAGGTGCTGCGTGGGCCGCAGGGCACGCTGTTCGGCCGCAACACCACCGGCGGCGCGGTGAACATCATCATGCGCAAGCCGAGCGAGGATTTCGGCGGCAAGTTCGAGGTGACGGGCGGCTCCTTCCAGCGCATCACCGCCAAAGCGAGCGTGGACGTGCCGATCACGGAGAAGGTCCTCACCAAGCTCTCGGCTTTCTATGTCACCGATGACGGTTTCCTCAAGAACATAACCACCGGCGAGCGCCTGAACGGCGACAAGAGCTACGGTGCGCGGGGCGATGTCCGGCTGAAGCCGACGGACAATCTCACCATTGATCTCTCCGGCGAGTATACTAACAACAAGGGCACCTATTTCGGCGTCCGTGTCCTGCCGGTCGCCGATCCCAAGTTCCGCACCGCCACCACCCCGGTCTTCTACGAAGCGGCGATGAACATGCGCCAGGTGAGTTGCAAGGGCGATCCGGTGACCATCCTGTTCCGCACGCAGAACGGGCTATGCCTGAATACGGACAATTACGCCACGTCGGGCCATCTCAACTGGGATACGGACGGCGGCACGCTTGAGGCGATCGTCGGCTATCGCAAGCAGAACCAGGGCTACATCAACAATTACAGCTCCAGCACAGTCAACAAATATGCCGGCTTCGTCCTCGCCGACAAGATCCGCAACAACCAGCACTCCGGGGAGCTGAAATGGTCCAGCAGCATCCTCGACGGCAAGCTGAAATATGTCGCGGGCATCTTCTACCTCAAGGAGAATAACGATCTGAAGACCGCCACTTTCTCCGGCGGTACCACATCCTATGTCCTGTCGCAGACGACTTCCAACGGCGTGACCTATGGCGCGGACATCCACTTCCGCCAGTCGGTCGAGACGGCGGCGGCCTATGCGCAGGCGGATTGGGAGTTCGTTCCCAAACTCACGCTGACGGCCGGCGCGCGCTATACATATGAAGTCAAGAAGATCGACTTCTTCCAGTCGGACCGCTTCTTCAGCCCGCTTTACACCAGCAACAGCGCCGGCGCAGCGGGTTATTCGAGCGCGCAGGTGGAGGCCGCCGGCATTCCGCTGAAGCAGACGCAGAAGCGCGTCACCCCGCGCGTCGCTTTGACGTACAATGTCGTGCCCGGCACGATCGTCTATGCGTCCGCCACCAACGGCTTCAAATCGGGCGGCTGGAACGGCACCAACAGCGTGCCCTTCCAGGTTCTCCCCTTCCGTCCGGAGCGGACATGGTCTTACGAGACCGGGTTCAAGTCGGACCTGTTCAACCACAAATTGCGCCTGAACGGCACCGGCTATCTGGCCGTGACCAGGGATTTGCAGGTGACGTCGGGCATCATCGTGCCGCCGTCGACGGTGATCTCGCAACTCGCCCGCAACGCCGGCAAGCTGCGCACCTACGGCTTCGAGTTCGAGACGATCTTCGCGCCGACCAAGCGCTTCAACGTCTTCGCCAACGGATCGGTCGGCAAGGGCAAGTATCTCTCGACGGTGCTGACGCCGGGTGTCCCGCTCGCCTCGCAGATCCAGACCAGCACGATCCCGCTGCGCGTACCGACCTTCCAACTCGCCACCGGCGCGACGTACAAGGTGCCCGTCACGCCGCTCCACGGCGATGTCGGGCTGACCGCGGCGTATCGCCACAACTCATCCTATGCGGTGGCGGCGCTCAACACGGCCTTCGCGCCGACCGAGGACTTCGTCGACCTGAACCTGACCTACGACAATGACAGCGGCAAATGGGGCGCGTCGGCCGGCGTGTCGAACCTGACCAAGCAGGAGACGATCACGGCCAACTTCATCTCGCTGTTCCCCGGCGATCCGCGCCGGTTCACCGGGCGGCTGTGGTTCAACTTCTGATCCGGTGACGAGCCGGGAGGAGGGGTCGCCTGATGGCGACCCCTCCTCCATGTGTCCGCATACCGGCCGTCCACCGCCCCGATCCTTGACGGGGGTGCGCAAAAGCTGAACTAGCCGTGCAAAGGCGTCGTGTCCCAAGGCGTCCGAGCAGAGGTGGATGCATAGTGATCGATCGCAACGCGGCCGTGCCGATCTACCATCAAATCTATCTGCAACTGCGCGACGAGATACTGAGCGGCGAGCGACCTTTTGGCAGCGCGCTGCCGACCGAACAGGAGCTTTCGGACAAGTTCGATGTCTCGCGCATCACCGCGCGGCGCGTGCTGACCGAACTCAGCCAGCAAAATTTCGTCGAGCGCAAGCGGCGGCTGGGCACGCGGGTGATCTTCGAATCGCCCGCCAAGCCGATCGAGGCGAACATCGATCAGGCGGTCGATTCGCTGCTCGCTTTCGGTCGGCGCACGGCGGTCACCGTGCTGGAGGTGGCGATGGAGATGCCGACGCCCACCGTCGCCGGCGCGCTCAAGATCGGAGCGACGAACGAAGTGCTGCGCGCGGTGCGCGTGCGCAGCATGGATCGCGTTCCGCTCGGCTATATCCTCAGCTACGTGCCGGCCGAGTTTGCCGGCGCGGTATCCGCCGCGTCGCTGGCGAACACGCCGATCCTCAAGGTGCTGGAGGAAGCCGGCCACAAGGCCGAGCAGGCCGAACAGACGATCAGCGCGATGCAGGCCGATTCCACCATCTCGCAGGCGCTCGGCATCGAACCGCGATCCGCCCTCCTGCGCATTAGCCGCACCGTATACGATGCGCGTCACAAGCCTTTCCTGCTGACGTTCGCGCATTACCGGGCAGACAAGTTCACCATCCGCCTCGATCTGCAACACCCGGGCGCCGGCGCCGCGCCACGGCTGGTGCCGCAGACATCCTGATCGCCGGCGACACACGCCCGAAAGCCTTTGCCTCGGATGGAATTGGTATATAGACAATACAATTCCATCGCCGGCCGCCGAGGGCTCATGCCCGCGCCGCGAGAGCAGGAGCAGTTACCATGAAGGCATATCAGGTCGGTGAACAGAATGGCGTCGAGGCGCTGACCGCGACGACACGGCCCGATCCGGTCGCGGCACCCGGGCAGATCGTCCTCGCGCCGCGCCTCGTCAGCCTCAACAACCGCGACATCCAGATCATGCGCGGCGCCTATGGCGCGCGGAAGCCGGCCGAGCGCATTCCCGTATCCGAAGGCGTCGGCCAGGTGGTGGCGGTGGGTGAGGGCGTCACCGGCTTCAGGGTCGGCGATCGCGCCATCGCGCCGCATTTCGTGAACTGGACCGGCGGGGATTTCGGCTATCACGCCTTCGGCCACGATCTCGGCGTGACGCATGACGGCTGGCTGGCCGAGCGCGTCGTCGTGCCCGCCGCCGCGCTCGTGCGCGTGCCGGAAGGCCTGACCGATCGGCAGGTCGCAGCGCTCCCCTCGGCGGCACTCACGGCGTGGAACGCGGTAGTCGAGGTCGGGCAGGTCAAGGCGGGCGATCTGGTGCTCACGCTGGGCACCGGCGGGGTATCGATCTTCGCGCTCCAAATCGCCAAGGCGAACGGCGCGCGCGTCGCCACCACCTCCTCCAGCGACGAGAAGCTCGCCCTTGCGCGCGAACTCGGTGCCGACATCACGATCAACTATCGCACGCATCCCGATTGGGCGGCCGAGTTGATGAAGGCGACCGGGCAGGCCGGTGCCGACATCGTCGTGGAAACCGGCGGACAGGCGACGCTGAGCCAGTCGATCGCCGCCGCTGCGGTCAACGGGCGGATCGTCATCATCGGCGTTACGGCGGGCCAGGCATCGGACGGGCTGCCAAACTACGGCACGATCATCGGCAAGAACCTGACGCTGCGCGGCATCGCCGAGGGCAGCCGGGCGATGCTCGTCCGCCTGCTCCGCGCGGTCGAGGCGAACGGGATCGAGCCGGTCGTCAACAAGGTGTTCGCCTTCGATCAGGCGCGCGAGGCCTATGCCTATCTCGCCTCGGCCGAGCATGTCGGCAAGGTGATGATCGACGTGCAATGACGCCGGCGTCGCGCCAGTTCGTCGACCACGCGCTCGCCACCGAGTGGACGGAGCTTGCGCCGCCCACGCAGGCGGCGGCGCGCATCTTTCTGCACGATACGCTGGCGGTCGGCGTCGCGGGGCGCAACGCGCCGTTTGCCGACGCCACTTTCGCGGCGGCGCAGGGGTGGAGCGGTGCAGGTGGCACCGGGTTCGTGCTGGGCCGCCCTGGCGCGCGTTTGACGACCCCGCATGCGGCGTTCGTCAACGCCTACCAGATCCACGCGCAGGAATATGACTGCGTCCACGAACCGGCCGTCGCGCATCCGATGGCAAGCATCGGCGCGGTGCTGCTGGCCGAAGCGGGCCGTGCGCCGGTATCGGGCGCGGATTTCCTCGCGGCGATGGTCGGCGGCGTCGACGTGGTGGCCGCGCTGGGCGTTGCCGTGCGCGGCCCGCTGAAATTCTTCCGGCCGGCCACGGCGGGCATTTTCGGCTCGATCGCCGCGCTGTGCCGGCTGAGGCGCCTGTCGCCCGAGGTCGCGACCAATGCCTTCGGCTATGGTCTGGCCTTTGCGAGCGGAACGATGCAGGCCCATGTCGAGGGCAAGCCGACGCTCGCCATCCAGGTCGCGGCCGCCGCACGCTCCGCGATCGAGGCGGTCGATCTCGCCGTCGCCGGGCTGGAGGGACCGCAAGGATCGATCGACGGGCCGTTCGGCTATCTCTCTCTGTTCGAGGACGACGTGGATGTCGCGCCGGTCCTCGCGGCGCTTGGCACAGTCCGCCGCATCGAGGAGGTGAGCTGGAAGCCGTTCCCCTCCGGCCGTGCCGCGCACGGCGCGATCATCGCGCTGCGCGAACTGATCGATGCCCACGGCCTCACGCCGGATATGCTCGCCGGCTTCACCTACCGCGCGCCGCCGCTGATCCATCGGCTCGTCGGGCGCAAGCCGTTCGCGGGCATGAGCGTTGCTTATGCGCGCCTGTGCTTCCCCTGGCTCGGCGCGGTGGTGCTGACGCGCGGCACGCTGGACCTCGCCGATTTCACGCAGGAGCGACTGGGCGATCCCGCGCTGCTGGCGCTGGCGGAACGCATCCATGTCGAGATCGACGACAATCCGGATAATGCCGCCTTCGTCCCCGCGATCGGCACCGCGACCCTGACCACGGGCGAGCGCGTGTCCCGTCCGGTGACGCGTCAGTTCGGCTCGCCGGCGTGGCCGCTCAGCCGCGCAGAGCATCTGGCCAAGGCGGCGCGCTGCCTGAAGTTTGGCGGCCTGCCCCATGTGCAGGAAGGGTTGGCCGCGCTGATCGATCGCCTCGATAGCGTGGACGATGTCGCCGCCGCGCTGGCCGAGGTGCTGGAAGGCTAG
>CAXTTS010000005.1:0-40970 GCA_964247265.1 uncultured Sphingomonadaceae bacterium | reverse complement strand
CCGCACATGCCGTAATTGCCCGCGCCGAAGCTGCCGCCGATCAGCACGGTGATCTTCGGCACCGAGGCGGTGGCGACGGCGGTGACGAGCTTCGCACCGTTCTTGGCGATGCCCTCCGCCTCATATCTGCCGCCGACCATGAAGCCGGAGATGTTCTGGAGGAACAGCAGGGGCACGCGGCGCTGGCAGGCGAGTTCGATGAAGTGCGCGCCCTTGAGCGCGCTTTCCGAGAACAGGACGCCGTTATTGGCGAGGATCGCCACCGGCATCCCCCAGATATGCGCGAAGCCGCAGACGAGAGTCGTGCCATAGAGCGGCTTGAACTCGTGCAGTTCTGATCCGTCGACGATCCGCGCGATCACCTCGCGCACATCATAGGGCGCGCGCACATCGCCGGGGACGATGCCGTAGAGCCCGTCCGGATCATAAACGGGCCGTCGCGGCTCGCGCAGCGCCACGTCGGGCCGGCGGTCCTCCGGCAGCGTCGAGACGATGTCGCGGACGATCGTCAGCGCATGCTCGTCATCCTCGGCGAGATGATCGACCACGCCCGACCTCCGCGCGTGGAGATCGCCGCCGCCAAGATCCTCGGCCGATATGACCTCGCCCGTCGCCGCCTGGACCAGCGGCGGCCCGGCGAGGAAGATCGTGCCCTGGTTGCGGACGATCACGGTCTCGTCCGACATGGCCGGCACATAGGCGCCGCCGGCCGTGCAGCTGCCCATCACGCAGGCGATCTGCGGGATGCCCCGCGCCGACATGTTGGCCTGGTTGTAGAAGATGCGACCGAAATGCTCCCGGTCGGGGAATACCTCCGCCTGGTTGGGCAGGTTTGCGCCGCCGCTGTCGACGAGGTAGATGCACGGCAGCCGGTTCTCCAGCGCGATCTCCTGCGCGCGGAGGTGCTTCTTCACCGTCGTCGGATAATAGGTGCCGCCTTTCACCGTCGCGTCGTTGCAGCCGATCATCACCTGCCGGCCGGAAACGCGGCCGATACCGGCGATGATGCCGGCGCCCGGCACCTCGTCGCCATAAAGCCCGTTGGCGGCGAGCTGGCCGATCTCGAGGAACGGGCTGCCGGGATCGAGCAGCCGCTCGACGCGATCACGCGGCAGCAGCTTGCCGCGCCCGACATGCTTCTCGCGCGCACTCGGGGAGCCGCCCTGCGCCGCCGCGGCCACCTTCTCGCGCAGCGTATCGGCAAGTGCGCGGTTGTGCGTCGCGTTGCCGCGGAAGCCGTCCGCCTCCGGCGACACCCTGCTGTCGAGGACGGGCGCGCTCATGCGTTGACCAGCTCGCGGCCGATCAGCATCCGGCGCACTTCGTTGGTGCCCGCGCCGATGTCGAGCAGCTTGGCGTCGCGCCAGTAGCGCTCGACCGGCCAGTCCTTCGTGTAGCCGGCACCGCCCAACGCCTGGATCGCCTCGCCCGCCACCTTCACCGCATTCTCGCTGGCGAGCAGGATCGCGCCTGCCGCATCGAAGCGGGTGGTCTGCCCCGCGTCGCACGCCCGGGCAACGGCATAGACATAGGCGCGGGACGAGTTCAGCGCGACATACATGTCGGCGATCTTGGCCTGCATCAGCTGGAACTCCCCGATCGGCTTGCCGAACTGCCTGCGCTCGCGCGCATAGGGCAGCACCACGTCGATGCAGGCCTGCATGATCCCGAGCTGGATACCCGAAAGCACCACGCGCTCATAATCGAGCCCGCTCATCAGCACCTTCACGCCGCCGTTCAGCGCCCCCATCACCTGCTCGTCGGGCACGAAGCAATCGTCGAACACCAATTCGGCGGTGGGCGATCCGCGCATGCCGAGCTTGTCGATCTTCTGCCCGATCGAGAAACCGGCGAAGCCCTTCTCGATCAGGAAGGCGGTGATCCCCTTCGATCCGGCATCGGGCGCGGTCTTGGCATAGACCACCAGCGTATCCGCATAGGCCGCGTTGGTGATCCAGAACTTGGTGCCGTTCAGCCGCCAGCCGCCATCCACCTTGTCCGCCCGCAGCTTCATCGAGACGACGTCGGAGCCGGCCCCCGCCTCGGACATGGCGAGGCTGCCGACGTGCTCGCCACTGACCAGCTTGCCGAGATACTTCGCCTTCTGCTCGGGCGTTGCCCAGCGGCGGATCTGGTTGACGCACAGATTGGAGTGCGCGCCATAGGACAGACCAACCGAAGCCGAGGCGCGGCTCACCTCCTCGCAGGCGATCACATGTTCGAGATAGCCGAGGCCGAGGCCGCCAAACTCCTCCTCCACAGTGATGCCGTGGAGGCCCAGCGCACCCATTTCAGGCCATAGTTCGATCGGGAAGCGATCCTCGGCATCGATCTGCGCGGCGATCGGCGCGATGCGATCCGCGGCGAAGCGACGGGTCGTCTCGCGGATCATGTCCGCATTCTCACCCATCGCGAAATCCAGCTCGATCATCTCTCTCTCCGCCTTTGTCAGGGCTTCCATAGCCCGGCCGGCATCCCCCGGAAAATTGAAAGACCCGGGAGCATGATATAGAAACCATCTATGATCGATCGATACCATCTCCGCTACTTCCTCGCGGTGATCGATCAGGGCAATTTCTCCAAGGCGGCGGCGGCCTGCAACGTGTCGCAGCCCACGCTGTCGGTCGGCATCGCCAAGCTCGAGAGCGCCCTTGGCGCCGCACTCTTCCATCGCACCAACCGCCGCGTCGAGCTGACCGCCGCAGGCGCGCAGCTCGCGGCCCACGCGCGCGGGATCGAGGCGAGCTTTGCGAAAGCGGAACGGGCCGTCGCCGGCGCGGAGGCGCCGAAGACACTGCGTCTGGGCGTATTGGTGACAATCCCGACTTCGTGGATCGAGACGTTTCTGCGCGATCGGCATGGCTCGGGCGCACCCGACCGACTGGAGATCGTGGAAGGCCGCGAGCGGGAGCTGAACGACCGCCTGGCACGCGGCCGGATCGATCTCGCGCTCACCATCCTCCGCGACGCGGCCGGCGACGTGATCTTTTCGGAAGGCTATGGCATCGCGATGGCGGCCGACCACCCTCTCGCAAGCCGGAATGCCCTCCATGCCGAGGAACTGGTCGATGAGCCCATGCTGGTTCGGCGGCAGTGCGAACTGCTGCCCGAAACCAGCCGCTTCTTCACCGCGCGCGGCGTTCGGCCGTTCTTTCCCGCGCGCACCTTCAGCGACGAACGCGCGCTGGGCTATGTGCGGGCGGGGCTCGGGATCACGATCATGCCTGACTGCTTCGTGTCGCGCGGCGTGGTTCGGAAGGAGCTGAGCGGCTTCGGCTTCACGCGCGACATCGGCTTGCGCTACGCCCCGCACGGACATGCCGATGCGCTGCGCGCCAGCCCGCTGGTGCGGAGCCTTGTCGGTGCGATCGAAGCCCAGCACGAGGCCGCTGCGGCCTGACTGACGACTGGCGTAACTCGCCGGCGGCACCGCCGGGGGACGTTCCAGCGAAGCCTACCCGTCTCGCCTGACAAGCGCATGTCGTAACTAGACAAAGCGCAGCTCGGAATATCGTTCGCGCAGCTGCTTCTTGTCGATCTTTCCGGTCGAACCCAACGGAATGTCCGGGACGAACCTGACCTCGTCGGGCATCCACCATTTCGGGATCCTGCCATCCAGATAGGAGAGCATGTCCGCTTGCTCCCCGGTGCATCCCTTCTTCAGCTTGACCAGGAGGAGAGGTCGCTCGTCCCATTTGGGGTGCGGTATTCCGATGACGGCGCACAGCTCCGCTCCAGGAAAGCCGAGGGAGATATTCTCGAGTTCGACGGAGCTGATCCACTCGCCTCCGGACTTGATGACGTCCTTGGCGCGGTCGGTCACCTGCATATAGCCGCGCTCGTCGATGGTCGCGATGTCGCCCGTATCGAAATAGCCTTCGTCGTCCAATATGCCCCGCTCGGGCTGACCGTAATAAGCGCCGACGATCGTCTCCCCCTTGACGTACAGCCGGCCGGGCGTGTTCCCGTCATGCGCGAGCCTGCGGCCCTGCTCGTCGGTCAGCTTGAAATCGACGCCGGGCAAGGTCCGTCCCTGCTTCAGGGTGTAACGGATGCGCTCCTCCAGCGGCATGGCCGCGATCTCGCGGTCGGGCGTCGACACGGTCGCCAGCGGCGATGCCTCGGTCATGCCCCAGGCGTGCAGGACCTCAACGCCATGATCGAGAAATTCGCGGACGAGCGTTTCCGGGCATACCGAACCGGCCACCACCGCCCGCCGGAGCGCGGTGAGCCTCCGCCCGGTCTCGCGGCAGTGCCGGAGCAGCCCCTGCCAGACCGTCGGCACGCCGGCGGCAAAGGTCACGCCTTCGCTCTCGATCAACTCGTAAAGCCTCGCGCCGTCGACATGCTGGCCGGGCAGCACCAGCTTCGCGCCGACCATCGGCGCCGAATAAACGAGCCCCCAGGCATTGGCGTGATACATCGGGACCAGCAGCAGGACCGTGTCCCGCGACGAGAGACCCAGCCCGTCCGCCTGGCAGCTGATCAGAGAGTGGAGATAGTTGGACCGGTGCGAGTAGAGCACGCCCTTCGGGTCGCCGGTCGTGCCCGACGTGTAGCAGAGGCCGGCAGCCGTCTGCTCGTCGAACCCGCCCCACTCGCACTCATCTCCGAAGCGGCCGATCCATGAGCCGAAGCCCTCGAATAGAGCCGTGCTGCGCTCGATCGGCTTCACATGCTCATCGTCGAAGATGATGATCTGTTCGACCGTGGGGCATCCCGGCAGGATCGCCGCGAGGATCGGCAGGCAGGCGCGGTCGGCGAAGATCACCCGATCGGCTGCATGGTTGACGAGATAGGCGATCTGGCCGGCCAGCAGCCGCGGATTGAGCGTGTGGCAGACGGCCCCGATCGCGACCGCGCCGTACCAGGCCTCGAAATGGGGTGCGCCGTTCCAGCCGAGCGTCCCGATCCGGTCGCCAAGCCCGATGCCGATGCTCCGCAGCGCGTTCGACACCTGCTTCGCGCGGCGTCGGCATGCGGCATAGCTGGTGCGATGACGCTTGCCCCGATCGTCGTTCCAGACGACCTCGGTATTCCCATGCCAGCGCGCCGCATGGGAAAGAAGCACGTCGAGCGTGAGCTGTCCCTGCTGCATCAGACCGAACATGCCATTCTCCCAATCATGCCGGCGGGGTTCAATCGCACCGGAACGCCACGCCTCGCCGCTGTCAGAGGACGGGCGTTTTCGAGATGTTGATAACCGAGGTTCGCGAAAATCCGAACCTGCCTTGGGTGGCGATACAGGGCCGTCGGCCGCCGTTTCGCTCTGGCCGCGATCGCCTGCTTATGTTAACCATAGTTCACGCTGGAGAGGTGCAAGGCGGGCAAATGCAGAGAGTTAGGGGTGCGCTCGCTGGCTGGCGCCGGGCGAGCACGGATCATGGTTGTTTGCTGAAGCTGCAAGTGGCACCCACCGTCGCCGACTTCTCCGCCAAGCAATTCGACACGGTCGAGATCGCGCTGAACGACCGGCAGCTTCGATCGCTTGCCCGCGATCTGGCCCGTGCCGCCTCTGGCAGAGGCGTCGAACTCCATTCGAAAACGCTGCGTGAGCGCGTGCGGCTGCTGTTCCCCTGATGCCAGCGGCGGAGAGGAGGGTGAGCCTCCCTTCGTAAGGCAGGCCGGTCCCGCTTCACGGTCCACACGCGCTCCGGGGCGACGGCTCGCCGATCCGCAAGGGCGGCCAAAGAACATGGATGCCCCTTCCGGTGCTCACGCGTTCGAGCCGGGCGGCTTTCGCGCCGATGCTCGTCCAGGTGCGGTACGATATCGCCGCATACCGTCCGGCTCGCCCGCCTAGCGGGTGAGAGGGCATAGCTCGGCGAGATCGTTGCGGATCGTCGTCGCGGCGACGCCCGCCTCGCCCATGGCATGGCTGATCTGGTCCAGGCCCCGCGTGACATCGCCGGCCGCATAGAGGCCCTTGATGCTCGTGCGCTGATGATCGTCGACAACGAGGCAGCCATCCTCGCTGGCTTCCGCGCCGAGCCGCACCGCCAGTTCCGAGCGGATGACCGAGCCCAGGGCAGGATAGACCGAATCGAAGCGCAGCGTGCCGCCCGGCACCGGCACGACGATCTCATCCGCGTCGATGCGGAGCGGCCCGCATCCGCCCTCCTCGACGGCGATGTCGAGCGCCCGCAGACGCGCGCGCTCGTCGGCCGACAGCCCTTGCCCGGCATCGGGCGAGATCAGCGTCACGTCCTTGGTGTACCCGCGCAGGAACACCGCCTCCGCGCAACCGCGCGCGCCCGTGCCGATCACACCGACGCGCCGGTCCGTCACTTCATACCCGTCGCATATCGGGCAGTAGCGCAGCAGCCCGCGCGCCAGCGCGGCATCGTGTACAGTGGAGTCCATGTCCGGACGATTGTTGACGACGCCGGTCGCCAGCAGCACGGATCGGGCGCGGACCCGTTGGCCGCCGAAGACCGCTTCGAAGATCCCGCCCTCATGGCGCAGCACGTCGACCGCCCCCGCGATCACCCCCACGCCGAACGCCTCCGCCTGCTGCCGCATCCGCGCGAGCAGGTCCGTGCCGGAAATGCCGCCGGGATAGCCGGCGTGATTGCGGGTGAGCGGGATCGACGCGGCGCGGCTCACGCCCGCATCGACGACGCGCACGCCCAGGTGGAAGCGGGCGAGATAGATGGCGGCGGTCAGACCCGCGGGGCCGGCGCCGACGACGAGACAATCCGCGATGTTGTTCAAGATGGCTCCCGACCCGACCGATAGTCCAGCGCGCCGGCAGCGGCGCGGTTCCTGTTCTTGAACAAGATCGTTCCCGCGATGACCTGAGGCCGCATCCGGCAGGATAGCGGCGCGAGCTGCGCCGGCTCCACGCTGGACCGGAGACGGGCGGCGGGTGACGCGATTACCAGGCGGTGGCTTCGGCGGGTACGGCCGGGCCGGTCAGCCAGTCACCGGTGATGCCGATCTTCACCTTGGTGCCCCGGTCCACCTCGGCGCCCGCTTCCGGAGTGACGAACATGATGCGGTCCGGCGCCCAGACCGAACCGATGATCTCGTCGACCTCCGGATCGAGGTCAAGACCGACCGCGGTCAGCATCTCGATCGCGCGCTTCCGGGTCTGCCCGCGAACCTCCGGCACATAAGCCCTGGCGGGGTCGTCGTGCTGCGGCAGCACGCGCGCCTGCTCCTTCTCGGCCTCCAGCTTCGCCGCCTTGCTGTCGAAGCCCGGGCCCCAATAGTCGATCTCCCAATCGAACGAGATCATGTTTTCGAGGATGTCCGGCAGGAACGGCGTCATTCGCAGATGCGCCCAATGCGACATATAGCGTTCCATCGCCTCGTAGGTGTCGATGTCGCAGCAATTGGCGAAATCGAAATCGCCGCTATGGAACCGGGTGCGGACCACCTCGCCGTGGCTGTAGTCACGAATCTCCTTGTTCAGGTGCGGCAGCTTCTTCACCTCCTCGATGAAGGTGTCGATCTTGTCGCGCGGTGCGTCCTTCTTGAACTTGATCATTACTACATGCCGGATCATCACTCTCTCCTGTCAGGACCTCGTGGCCGATCAGACGACCTGCCGGGCGGGCGAGCCTATCGCATCATCCGCCTTCTGCGATGCCTCGCATATTGGCGAATAGACCCTGTATTTACAACATACGTTGTGGATCAACGATATGCTCGTCAACGCGGCAGGTCATCGCGCTCACAGCTTCGGTAAAACGACGAGGGTCGTCGGCGTGCTCAGCCCCTCGAGATTCCCGCCGCACAGCATATTGGGATTGACACCCGACCGTTCGGTCGACTACCGAGATTCGACCGACCGGACGAGCGACATGAGCTTGCGGCGGCAGTGGGAGGGAGCGATGGGCTTCGAACAATCGGAACGATCGCGCGAGTGGATGGAGCGTGTCCGCACGTTCATGGACGCCCACATCATCCCGGCCTTGCCTGTCTTCGAAAAGCAACGCGCCGAGGGCGATCGCTGGACCGAAGTGCCTCCGGTTTTCGAAGAGCTGAAGGACAAGGCGCGCGCCGAGGGTCTCTGGAACTTCTTCATGCCGCCGTCGGAACATGACGATGAGTATTTCACCAGCCCGGGCCTGACCAACCTGGAATATGCGCCCATCGCCGAGCTGATGGGCCGGGTGTATATCGCCAGCGAAGTCTTCAACTGCATGGCGCCCGACACGGGTAATTTCGAGGTACTTCATCGCTACGGCACACCGGCGCAGAAGGAGCGCTTCATGGTGCCGCTGCGTGACGGAAAGACCCGCTCCGCCTTCCTCATGACCGAACCCGCCGTCGCTTCGTCCGATGCGCGCAACGTGCAGACGTCTATCCGGAAGGATGGCGCGGACTATGTCATCAACGGCCGGAAGTGGTGGTCGTCGGGTGCCGGTCATCCGAAGTGCGATTTCTTCGTGGTGATGGGAAAGACCGATCCGGACGCGCCTGCCTACCACCAGCAGTCGATGATCCTGGTGCCGCGCGACACGCCGGGCGTCACGCTCGTCCGCCACCTGCCGGTGTTCGGCTACGATCACGCGCCCCACGGTCATTTCGAGGTGCTGCTGGAGGATGTCCGCGTTCCGGCCGACAACCTGCTGCTCGGCGAAGGACGCGGGTTCGAGATCGCGCAGGGCCGCCTCGGGCCGGGCCGTATCCACCACACGATGCGCAACATCGCGACGATGGAAGTGGCGCTGGAGAAGATGTGCCGGCGGCTGCTGTCGCGGCGCACGTTCGGCAAGGCGATCGCCGAGCATTCCGTCTGGGAAGAGCGGATCGCGCGCGCCCGGTGCGAAATCGAGATGGCGCGGCTGCTATGCTTCAAGGCCGCGCACATGATGGACACGGTCGGCAACAAGGCGGCGCGCGCCGAGATCGCGATGATCAAGATCGCGGCGCCCAAGATGGCCCAGCAGATCGTCGACGACGCGATCCAGGCTCATGGCGGCGGCGGCGTCAGCGACGACTTCGGGCTGGCCGAGATGTGGGCGAACACCCGCATCGTCCGGCTGACCGATGGCCCGGACGAAGTCCATGAGCGCCAGCTCGCCCGCATGGAGCTGGACAAATATCGCGCGGAGATCGCCGCATGAGCGCGCCCGCGGCGATGATCGGCCAGACGGAGCAGGTCGCTCCCGGCACGCAGTTCGACGAAGCGCGCCTGCTGCGCTATCTCGAAGGCGCCGTGCCGGGCTTTGCCGGCCCGCTGTCGGTCGAGCAGTTCCAGGGCGGTCAGTCCAACCCCACCTTTCTCCTCAACACGCCGGATGCGCGGTACGTGCTGCGGCGCAAGCCCGCCGGTGTCCTGCTGCCGTCGGCCCACGCCGTGGACCGTGAGTACCGCGTGACGCGCGCGCTGTTCGAGGCCGGGTTGCCGGTGCCGGAGCCGCTGGTCCTGTGCCAGGACATCGATGTCATCGGTACGATGTTCTACGTCATGCGCCACGTTCCGGGTCGCGGCTTCTGGGATCCGCGGATGCCCGATCTCTCGCCGGGCGAGCGCGCCGCGATCTACGATTCGGCAAATGAGACGCTCGCGCGCCTGCACCTGGTGGATTATGCGGCGCTCGGCCTCGACGATTACGGCCGGCCCGGCAATTTCTTCGCGCGCCAGATTTCGCGCTGGTCGCGCCAGTACGACGCCTCGCGCACCGAGAATATGCCGGAGATGGACAGGCTGATCGCGTGGCTGCCCGGCGCCATTCCCGACGCCGGCGATCGCACGACGATCATCCACGGCGACTATTCCTTCCACAACCTGTTGATCCATCCGACCGAACCACGCGTGGCCGCGGTAATCGATTGGGAATTGTCGACGCTCGGCGATCCGCTCGGCGACCTGACCTACCATATGATGGAATGGTTCCGGCCGGAGGGCGTCGACGTGCGCGGCACGCTGCGCCGTGCCGATCTCGCGGCGCTCGGCATTCCCAACGCCCGCGATTACGCGCAAGCCTATCGCGACCGTACCGGCTTCGACGTGGATCCGACGAATCCGTTCTACACCGCCTTCAACCTCTTCCGCGTCGCCGCGATCCTGCAAGGCATCGCCGGTCGTGCGCGGGATGGCGTGCAGACCGCCGGCAACGCAAGCGAGATCATTCAGCGCATCCGCCCTCTCGCCCGCGCCGCATGGCAGTCGGCGCAGGAAGCGGGCGCGGGCTGAACCAGGCCGACCAAATTTCAAACACCAAGAATGCAAGCTCAGGAGAGGGCAAACGATGACCAAGGGACTCTATCTGAGCACGGCCCTGGGTGCCGTGGCTGTCGCGCTTGCGTCGCCGGCGTCGGCACAGGACCAGCCAAGCGCCAACGCCGTTCAGGAAGCACAGGCACCCGCCAATGTCGCCGAGGATGCCGGCCCCGGTGACATCGTCGTGTCGGCGCGCCGTCGCGAAGAGCGCCTGCAGGACGTGCCCGTGGCCGCTTCGGTGGTGGACCGCGCCCAGATCCGCCAATATGATCTGACGTCGGTCGCCAATATCCGCATCGCCGCGCCCGAGATCTCGCTGGATCGCGGCTTCACCGGCTCGGGCACGTCGATCTCGCTGCGCGGCGTCAGCTCGTCCTCGATCGATGCCGGCGTGGAGCAGTCGGTGCTTCTCGACATCGACGGCATGGCGACGAGCCGGGGCCGCATCCTCAACGACGCCTTGTTCGATATCGACAGCTTCACCGTACTCAAGGGACCGCAGGCGGTCTTTTTCGGCAAGAATTCGCCCGGCGGCGTGGTTTCGATCCGCTCCGCCAATCCCGGCAGCACGCTGAACGGCTATGCCCGCGCCGGCTACGAGTTCACGACCGATACCAAGCAGATCGAGGCCGCCATCGGCGGGCCTCTCGGCGGTGGCTTCGGTGCGCGCATCGCGATGTTCGGCAGCGACAGCGAAGGCTATATCCGCAACCAGGACCGCGGCGTTCCCAATCTGATCTTCGGCGCCGTTACCGGCGATGCGACCCTCCCCGCGGCGCCGCGAAGGCTGGGGGCCGAGCGCAAGCTCGCCGCACGCGGCACGTTGACCTATGAGGATGGCGACTTCAACGCATCGCTCAAGGTGCTTGGCAGCCTTTATCGCGGCCAGGGCGTACAAAGCTTCAGCGAGGTCATGGGCTGTCCCCCGTCGCGGTCGCGGCCCGGCACGGTGGGTGGACTGATCGACCCGACCGGCGACTGCAAGCTCAATGATCGCTCCTCACAGGGCGGCGCATCCCCGACGATCGTCGCGGCCTGGCCCGAGGTTCGTAAATATGATGACGGCAAGGCCTATTCACGCAACAATACGGTGCTGCCGGTACTGACGCTGAACTACAAGACAGGCGATCTGGCGCTGACCTCGGTCACCGGCTATTATGATTTCAGCTACGTGACCCAGGGCAATGCGGATGCGACATCCTATGCCTATTTCTGGTCCTACGTGCACGAACGGAACAAGAGCTTCTACCAGGAGCTGCGCGCGACCACCTCGTTCAGCGGTGCGTTCAACTTCGCCGCCGGCGGCCATTACGAGCATAACAACCGCACGCAGGAAGTCGGCGGGATCAACGGGCCGCAGCCGCGCGATCCGGTGACCGGCAAGTACAACACCTACGACAACGAGCAGCACAACAAGAGCGAGGCTTATTCGCTGTTCGCTCAGGCAACGATCAACGTCCTGCCCACCGTCGAACTCGCCGGCGGCGCGCGTTATACGCACCAGACCAACGAGCTGGATTCATTTTCCACGTTCGTGAATCCGGTAATCACCACGATCTCGCCGGTCGGTCGGCATATCACCGGCAAGAAAAACCAGAACAACATTTCGCCGGAAGCGACGCTGACGTGGCGTCCGTCCAGAAGCCTGACCGTCTACGGCGCGTATAAGACGGGCTTTCTGGCCGGCGGCTACTCGAACCCCGGCATCCTGAGTTCGACCACCACGATCGACACGCTGAATTTCGATCGTGAGAAGGTCACCGGCGGCGAAATCGGCATCAAGGGCAGCTTCTTCGACAGCCGGCTCACGGCGAACCTGACGGGTTATCGCTATATCTATAAGGGCCTGCCGCTGACCTCGCTGATCGCGCTGAGCCAGACGGCCGTTACCTATGTCACCCAGAACGCCGCCAACACCGAGGTGAAGGGTCTGGAGTTCGAGACGGCGTACCGGGTCGGCGGTGGACTGACGCTGCGCGGCACCGCGGCCTACAACCAGGCCCGCTTCGAGAGCTTCGATCGGGCGCAATGCTGGACCGGACAGACACTCGCGCAGGGATGCCTGGTGGACCCGGTGACCCGCGGTTCGTATCAGGACCTGAGCGGGCGCACCGTCTATCGCGCACCGAAGTGGATCGCGACGGTGGGCGCAGTCGAGGCGTTCGACCTGACCGACGACCTGAAGGCCACGCTCAACGCCGACCTGCGCTACTCGTCGGCTTATTATACCGGCGTCAACCTCAACCCCTATTCATACCAGAAATACTATGTGCTGCTGAATGCGGGCGCGCGGGTTACTTCGGAGGCGGGCTGGTCGTTGGCGGTCATCGGTCGCAACCTGACCAACCGTCGCTATGGCACGCTGGGCATCGATAAGCCGGGCGGTGTCGGCGAGGTCTTCACGGTTGCCGGAGAACCCCGCGCAGTGGTGTTGCAGGCCGAGATGAAGTTCTAGGCCGATGAGTGAAAGCATGACAATCGATTGCGATCTGCTCGTGATCGGCGGCGGCATGGCCGGCATGTCGGCCGCCGGTTGGGCCGCCGAACATGGCGCCCGCGTGATCGTCATCGAGAAGGGGGCGGCACTTGGCGGCTCGGCGGTTTTGTCCGGAGGCGTGCTCTGGACCGCCGCCTCGCTCGCCAAGATGAACCTCTATGCCGGCGGCGATCCGGCCTTGTCCCGCGTCGTGTTCGAAACCTACCCGCAGGCAGTCGCCTGGCTGCGGCGGCGCGACATCGCCATCTCGCCGCGCATCGATGTGCTGCATGGTCAGGGATACCAGATCGACATCCATGCCCATATTCGCAGCTGCGCCGATCTGGTCGAGCAGCATGGCGGCTTCGTCATCCTCGAAACCGAGACGACGCAATTGTTGCGCGATGCGGACGGCGCGGTCATCGGCGCCAAGACCCGCCACGACGACGGCATGGTCACGGTACAGGCGACGTCGACGGTGATCGCCACAGGGGGCTTCCAGGCCTCGCCCGAACTGCGCGCGCGCTACATCCACCCGCAGGCGGAGCGGATGCTGCTGCGCTCCAACCCGCTCAGCGACGGCGCCGGACTGCGCCTGGGCGAGGCGGCCGGCGGCGAGGTGGCGGGCACCAATCCGGGCTTCTACGGCCATCTCGTCAGCGAGCCCTCGCGGTGGGATGACGAGCGGCTGTTCGTCGCCCTGTCGCAATATCACAGCGAGCATGCGCTGCTCATCAACGAAGCGGGCGCGCGCTTCTGCGACGAAAGCTATGGCGATCACGCCAATACCGCCGACGTGATGCGTCAGCCGGGCTCGCGGGCGCTCTGTTTCTGGGATTCGCGCGCTCATGCCACTTACGCCACCGTCCCGGTCGTTTCCGTCGGCGTGCCGCTCGACAAGATGCAGACGGCGCTCGAACATGGCGGCAAGGGAATCGTCGCCGACACGCTTGAAGCCGTGGCGGACTTCGCCGCTCATCACGGCTTCGACGGAGCGGCGACACGCCGGACGATCGATGCCTTCAACCATGCGGCGCGACACGGCTGGGAGACGATCTCCCCCGCGCGCACCGAGGATTTCGCCGCGCTGGACAAGCCGCCATTCTACGCCCTGATCGTGCATCCGGCGATCACGTTCACCTTCGGCGGGCTGACGATCGATCCGCAGGCGCGGGTGCTGCGGGCGGACGGTGCGCCGGTGCCCGGCCTGTTCGCCGCCGGCAGCGATGCGGGCGGCGCCTTCGGGCGCGGCTATGCGGGCGGGCTCGCCCTCGCGATGACATACGGCATCACCGCAGCGAAAACGGCAGGTTGGGCGTAGACATGGCAACGATCGCGAACGTCGGCTTACCCGAACGGACGGCGACCCGGAAGCTGGCGTTGTTCGCCTTGTTCCTGGTGTCGGCCTTCAACTATATCGATCGCACGATCGTCTCGCTGCTGCAGATCCCGATCAAGACCGAGCTGGGCCTTACCGACGCGCAGCTCGGCGCGCTGACGGGCCTTGCCTTCGCTCTGTTCTACGCCACGCTGTCGCTGCCGATCGCGCGCTTGGCCGATCGCTTCAGCCGCCGCTGGATCATCATCCTCTCGCTTGCGCTCTGGAGCACGATGACCGCGATGTGCGGGCTTGCGACCAGCTTCGCGATGCTGGTGATCCTGCGGATCGGCGTCGCCATCGGCGAGGCTGGCAGCGTTCCGTCCAGCGTATCCCTGATCGCCGATTATTACCCGCCCGAACGCCGCGCTACCGCCATGTCCACCTGGGGGCTGGCTTTGCCCGCCGGGCTGATGCTGGGATATGCCGGCACCGGCTGGCTGGCCGGGCTGCTCGGCTGGCGGATCACCTTCGCCGTCGTCGGGGGCACCGGCCTGTTGCTCGCCCCCATCGTGCTGGCGATGCTTGCGGAACCGCGCCGTGGCAGGTTCGAGACCGGCAGCATGAAGCCGGCGCCGGCCCCGCCGCTGCTCGCGTCGCTCGGTATCCTGTGGCGCACGCGCGCCTTCCGCTACGTCGTGATCGCCGGGATGCTCCACGGCTTCAGCCAATATTCGATGATGACGTGAAATGCGCCTTTCTTCGCCCGCACCCACGGCCTGCCGCTCGGCACGGTCGCGCTGCTGATGGCGCTGCTCAGCGGCGGCGCCGGCGCTGTCGGCATGTTCGCCAGCGGCTGGCTGACCGATCGGCTGGCGACACGGAACGCACGCTGGCGCGTGTGGATCATGGCGGCGGTGGTGGGCATCACCGTGCCGGTGGCGCTGCTCCAATATCTCACCCGGTCGACCCCGGTCGCGATCGGATGCGCCACGATCGCGGCGGCGACGATGATCGCCTATTACGGTCCGATCCTCGCTGCCACCCAGTCCGCGACGCCGCCTACGATGCGCGCGTTCGGCAATGCGGTGCTGCTGCTTTGCTTCAACCTGTTCGGCCTTGGCCTCGGGCCGTGGATCATCGGGCTGCTCAGCGACGCGCTGGTGCCTTATGCCGGCGCGGATGCCTTGCGGTTCGCTCTCGCGATCGTGCTGGTGCCGTCGGCGCTCGCCACCTTGCTGTTTCTCTACGCCGCACGCTTCTTCACGCCGGAGGGACAGGTGCGCGAAGCCTTCGATGGAGTGGGACGCGATGCGTGATTTCGACGGCCGCACAGCGGTAATCACCGGCAGCGGGAGCGGCATCGGCGCCGCCCTGGCCCGGCGGGCCGCGGCCGAAGGCATGAACGTCGTCCTCGCCGACATACAGGAAGCGGACGCGCGAGCCGTCGCGAGCGAGATCGGTGCCGGGCGGACGCTGGTCGTCCGCTGCGACGTCTCGGACGAGGCGAGCGTGGAGGCGCTGGCCGAAGCAGCCTATGCCCGTTTCGGCGCGGTCGACCTGCTGTGCAACAATGCCGGCATCGTGCCCGGCGGCCGCCACCGCCGCGTATGGGATTATACCCCGGGCGACTGGCAATGGTCGATCGGCGTCAACCTCTACGGCGTCACCCACGGCCTCCGCGCCTTCGTGCCGCGCATGATCGCACAAGGCACACCGGCGCATATCCTCAATACGGCCTCGGTCGCCGGCGTCGTCAGCGGCTCCGGCTCCGCCTGTTACGGCGCGGCCAAGCACGCGGTCGTCCGGGTGACGGAGGCGCTTTATGCAGGCCTGCGCGACGACGCCGTGCCGATCGGCGTGACCATGCTCTGCCCCGGCCTGGTGAAGACGCGGATCTACGAAGCCGAACGGCTGCGCCCCGCCGCGTTCGCGGACGGAGCGACCGCGCAGGCCGAATCCGCCGAACTGGAGGCGATGCGCGACGATCTCTACCGCAACGCCACCACCGCCGAGGAGGCGGCCGACATGGCATTTCAGGGCATCATCGACGATCAGCTCTACGTCTTCACGACCACCGCCTTCGATCCCGCCGTGGCCGCGCGGGCCGAGGCGATCCTCACGCGGACGAACCCGGTTTTCGAGAGCATCGTGGCGATGAGCCGCAAGGATGCGGGGCTGGATGCCGACCAGTGACCCGCTTCACCCGCCGCTGCGCTGTCGTTACCGGAGCGGCCTCCGGCATAGGCCTTGAAACCGCCCTGCGCTTCGCGGCCGAAGGTGCACAGGTGGCAGTCGTCGATCGAGACGAGCGCGGCGCCAATGCGGCTTGCGAGAGGCTGTCCGGCGAAGGCCATATCGCCGCGGCGATGGACGTGACTGACGAGGCCGGCTGGCAGAAGCTGGCGGCGGACATCGCCACCGCCTGGGGCGGGCTCGACATTCTGGTGAACAATGCCGGTGCGGCGCCGTTCGCGGCGATCGCGGATACCTCGCTGGCGCAGTGGCGCGCGACGCTTGCGGTCAACCTCGATTCCATTTTCCTTGGTACGCGCACGTTCCTGCCGCTGCTCGCGCGTTCGGGACGCGGCGCGATCGTCAACGTCTCGTCGATCCGCGGCATCGTCGGCGGCGTGAACATCTCCGCTTACTGTGCCGCCAAGGGCGGGGTGCGGATGTTCACCAAGGCGACGGCGCTGGAATGTGCCGCTCTCGGCAACGGCGTGCGTGCCAACTCGATCCACCCCGGCCTGATCGCGACGCCGCTGGCGCAGGCCGCGCTGGCCGATCCTGACGCCGCCGCGCGGCGGATGGAGTCGCTGCCGATGGGCCGTGCCGGCGAGCCGGACGACATCGCCGCCGCGATCCTCTTTGCCGCGAGCGACGGCGCCGCCTACATGACTGGCGCCGAGATCGTGGTCGACGGCGGGACGATCGCGCAATGAGCATCGCCTATCCGCGCCTGTTCAGCCCCTTGTCGGTCGGCAAACTCACGCTGAAGAACCGCATCGTGATGCTGCCCCACGGCACGAGCATGGTCGCGGGCGGCGCCCCGACCGACGACGACATCGCTTATTATGCGCGTCGCGCGGCGGCCGGGCCGGGGCTGATGATTACCGGCGCCGCAGTCACCTCGCTCGACTCCAGCCGTCGCGGCCGCAAGCTGATAGAAACCTACAATGACGAGGCACTTCCCGCGCTAGCCCGCCGCGCCGAGGCGGTGCGCGCGCACGGCGCCATGATCGTCGGGCAGATCATTCATCTCGGTCGTGAGTCGATCGGCATGGAAAGCGACTGGCCGCTCCTCGCCCCCAGTGCGATCCGTTCGCCGCGCGACCTGCAAGCCCCGCGAGAGATGGATGCCGCCGACATCCACCGCGTCGTGGCGGATTTCGCCGCCAGCGCACGCAATCTGCAGGCCACCGGCCATGACGGTGTCGAGATACACGGCGCGCATGGCTATCTCGTCGGGCAGTTCCTCTCGCCCGCCACGAACCGGCGCAGCGATCGCTGGGGTGGCGATCCGATACGGCGCGCGCGCTTCCTGCTCGACCTGATCGAGGCGATCCGCACGGCATGCGGCGCCGCCTTCCTCCTCGGCCTCCGGCTCAGCGCCGACGAGGAGATCGCCGACGGCATTGAACTGGCGGATAGCCGCCAACTGGTGCAACTTCTCGCCGCCGAACAGCCGGTGGATTATCTCAGCATCACGCTCGGCACGCGCGGCGCCTATGTCAAGGACGCGACGCAGCCCGCCGCCACGGCGGCCCGCGCCGCCGGCGTATTGCGCGAGGCATCCGGAACCGTCACGATCGCTGGACAACGTTTCACATCGCCGGCCCTGGCGGAAGCGGCGCTCGTCGAAGGGCAGGCCGATGCGATCGGCTTCGCCCGCGCCTTCGTGGCGGATGCCGGCTGGGTTGAAAAGGCGGCCGCCGGTGCGCCGCAGCGCATCCGGCCGTGCATCGGGCTCAATCAGGATTGCCGGGCCTTCGCCCCGCACCTGCATTGTGCGGTCAATCCGTTAACGGGTCGCGAAACGGATCCGCGTTTCAGCGAATCCGCGCCATCTGCGCTTGGCCGCAGCATCGCCGTGGTCGGCGGCGGGCCGGCGGGCCTGGAGGCGGCGCGGACCGCGGCGGCGCATGGTCATGCCGTCACCCTGTACGAAGCAGGCGAGAGCCTCGGCGGGCAGTTCCTCTATGCCGCCGCGATCCCCGGGCGGGAAGAGCTTGCGCGTATCGTCGATCATCTGGCGAACGAGACAAGGCGGCTTGGCGTCGCGGTCCGGCTCGGCACGACGGTCAACGGTCCCCAGGATCTCGTCGCAGGCACCGATGTCGTCATTCTGGCGACGGGCGCACGTCCCCGCCCGCTGGACCGGCATCTGATCGATGCCGGAGCCGTCTGCTGGCTCGATATCCTGCACAACGGAGCGCCTCCCCCGCATGGTCGTGGCCATGCGCTGATCCAGGATGACGGGACCGGTTTCTGGTGGACCTATGGCGTCGCCAACGCGCTGGTGCAGGCAGGCTGGCAGATCACCGTCTCGACGCCCTCGAGCAGCATCGCCGCCGCGATCCCGGTGGAAAGCCTCGGCCCGTTGCTCGTCCGGCTGGGCGGCGGCGATGCCCGCTACCGGCCGCTTTGCACACTGGCGGGCGTCGGCGGCGGTGAGGCCCACCTCGTGGACCTCGCGAGCGGCGCCGACGTGGATATCGCCTGCGATCTTGTCGTCGTGCAGACCGGCCGCGAGGCGGTGGAGATCGCCGGCGCGGGCTTCACATCGATAGGCATGGCCGTTCACCATATCGGCGATTGCGTTGCTCCTCGCCGCATCTCCAACGCGATATTCGAGGCACGGCTGGTCGCCGCCGCGCTTTGAATCCAAGCCTTCAATGCGACACAAACAGGAATGTACGACCATGCCAGTCGGCGCCAGCCTATGCCTCCGAACAGCTCTGATCGCGTGCGCGGCCTTGCTGCCGACCTGCGTCGCCGCCGCCGGACCCGCCACTTTCGCAGCGCCCGAAGTACCTTCGTCGCTGGCTGGCTTCGGCGACGATCTGATGCCGCGGGACGAGAAGAGTCGCGCCGATCTGCTCAAGGCGGCGGCGTTCGATGCGACCATCTACGGCATGTCGGCCTATCTGCAATATGAGCAATTGTACCGGCAGGTGTTCGACCAGGCATCGACCAACCACACCGGGTTCAACCGGTTCGCGCACGAGCGCCATCTTGCCGGGCCGGACTACGCGACCTTCAAGGTGCCCAATACCGACACGCTCTACTCGACCGCCTGGATCGATGTGGGCAAGGGCCCGGTCGAGATCGACGTTCCGCCGACCGACCTCCGATATTTCACGCTGAACATCTTCGACATGTTCGGAAACCCGAGCAACCTGAGCAACCGGACGATCGGCTTCAAGGGCGGCCGCTTCCTCCTGGTGCCGCCCGGCTGGCGGGGTACGCCTCCCGCGGGGCTGACGGTCTACCGGGCGACGACGGTGCAGCTGTGGATTTTGATGCGCGCGTTCGCCCAGACCGACAAGGACATCGCCAAGGCGCGCCTGTTTCAGGACGGCGTGACCATCGTGCCGCCCGCGACGGCCGTGCGAGACGTCTCCGGCGATGATGTGCCGCCGCCCGCCCCGGGTTCCGTCGGCTTTCTGCGCGCGCTGGACTACATCCTGCGGACCAACGGCTGCCAGCCCGGTGAGGAGGCGCTGATCGCGCGCTTCCGCTCGATCGGCCTGTTGCGCGACAAGCCGTTCGATGTAGCCGCCTTCGATGCGCCCTCACGCGCCGCCATCGAAAACGGCTACAAGGACGCCGTCTCGCTGATTACCGGCGCCAAGGCCCAGCTCGGGATGCCGACCGGCACGGGCTGGATGAAGGTGAACAAGGGCGTCTATGGCTTCAACTATGTCCGTCGGTCGGTCGTCAACACCGCCGGGCTCGGGGCCAATGTCCGCGAGGAGAATGCCTCGTTCACGACCTTCGCGGATGGCAGCGGCAAGCCGCTGGATGGCGCCAAGGGCCATTATACGCTGCACCTTTCGACCCCGCCGCCGGTGGACGCCTTCTGGTCGGTCACTCTCTATGATGCCAAGACGTTCGCCCTCTATGCCAACCCGCTGAACCGCTATCTGGTGAGCGACCGTACCCCGGGCCTGAAGGTCGGCCCGAACGGGTCCATCGACATCCGTCTCCAGCATGAGCGAAGCGACAAGGGCAATTGGCTGCCGACGCCGACAGGGCCGTTCTTTGTGGTGATCCGTGCCTACGGCCCCAAGCCGCCCATGCTGAACGGCCAGTGGCTCCCGCCCGCGATCGAGGCGGACGGGGCTCCCTAGGGCTGACGGCGCGGCATCGTCGCCGCGCCAGCCCGTTCGCTCAGCCGGCGACGTCCCGGCCGGTCCCGGCCGGCGATCCCGCGTCGCGCTGTTCGTTCGAGATATCGACGAGCAGGGTTCCCTCGTTCCGGCCGCTGAACAGGTCGACAAACGCTGTCGGCAGTTGCATGAAGCCTTCGCGCCGGTCGACCCGCACGGTCAGCTTGCCGTCCATCGCCCAGCCACGCAGGACCGCCCAAGCCTCCGGATAGGCGGACGCGAAGTCGCCGACGAGAAACCCCTCCAGCCTTATCCGCCGGTACACGATCTTCATCATGTCGCTCGGGCCGGGCGCGGCCGCCCCGCCGTCATAGGCGGAGATCTGCCCGGAGATCGCGATGCGCGCGTGCGGAGACAGCAGATCGACCGCCGCATCCAGGATCGGACCACCGACATTGTCGAGGAACAGGTCCACACCGCCGGCGCACGCCTCCGCGAGGTGCTGCCGCCAGGCGGGATCCTTGTAATCCACGGTGCTTGCGCCGCAGACCTGCTGCAACCAGCGGCATTTCTCCGGTCCGCCACAGATGCCGATGACCCGGCAGCCGAGATTGCGCGCGATCTGGCACGCCACCGCCCCGACGGAGCCGGCCGCGCCGGAAACCAGCACCGTCTCCCCCGCCACCGCCTTGCCAACAGCCACCAGCCCGAAATAGGCGGTCAGCGTGTTCGACGAGTAGAGGCTCATCGCGTCCAGCAACGGCATGTCGCGGTCGATCTTCGTCACCGGCACCGGCGCGGCGTCGGGCGCCAGCACGGCATAATCCTGCCAAGGTGCGATCGCGGTCACATGGTCCCCCGCCTCGAAGCGGGGATGCCGCGATTGTATCACCTCCGCGCCGGTCAGGCCCCGCACGGGATCACCGATGGCGATCGCCGCGCGGTAGTTGCGGCCGGGGGGATTGAGCCAGTTGCGGATCGTCGGCGCGCAGGAGAATATCCTGTTGCGCACCAGCAATTCGCCGGGGGCAAGTGCAGGCGGCAGCGCCCCTTCGCGATACGCGAAATCCTCCGCGCTCACCGCGCCTTCAGGGTGACGCGCCAGCGTCCACGCGCGGTTGATCGGAGCGGTCAGAAGCTGGCCCCGCTCGCCGCAAGCCGTACCAGCAGCGGCGATGGCGCGAATGCGTCGCCAAAGCGCGCCTCGAGCCGTTGCAGACCGTCGATCACCCGGCCGAGACCGATGGTGCCAGCCCAGAACATCGGCCCGCCGGTATGGACCGGCCAATTATAGCCCAGGATCGCGGCGACATCGATATCCGCCGCGCGCAGGGCGATGTTCTCGTCGAGTATGCGCGCGCCTTCGTTGACGACCGGAAGCAGCAATCGCTCCAGCAGCGCCTCGCCGTCCGCCGTCGGCGCCTGTGATACGCCACGCGCGGTCGCAACCTCCGCGATGATGCGCGAGGCGAGTGGCGACTTGTCCGGCCGTCGCCGCTCGTCATAATCGTAATAGCCAGCCCCGCTTTTCTGCCCGAGGCGACCGGCGGCGACCAGATCGCCCATCACGGTCCGCTCATCGGCGTTGCGGCCGACCACGTCCAGCCCGACCAGATCCATCATCTGGAAGTGCCCCATCGCGAAGCCGTAGTCGAACAGAGCCTTGTCGATGACGTCCACCGGGGTGCCTTCCAAGGCGAGCGCCTCAGCCTGGGCGCCGCGCGGCGCCAGCAGACGGTTGGCGATGAACCCCGGGCACACCCGGCTGAGCACGGGCACCTTGCCGATCCGTTGCGCCAGCTTCATCGCCGTGGCCACGACGGACGGGGCAGTCGCCGCGCCGCGCACCACCTCCAGCAAGCGCATGACGTTCGCGGGCGAGAAGAAGTGCAGCCCGACCACCCGGTCCGGCCGGTTCGTCGCCGAGGCAATCTCGTCAAGATCGAGGAACGAGGTATTGGAGGCGAGTATCGCGCCATGCCTGGCAATGCCGTCGAGCGTGGCGAAAATCGCCTTCTTCACGTCCATGCTCTCATATACCGCCTCAATGATGAGGTCGGCTTCGGCCAGTGCCGTCATGTCGAGCACGGGGGTGATGAGCGCCATGCGCTGATCGCGTTGCCCGGCCGTCATCCGGCCTTTGCCGACGGCGCCCTCATAATTGCGCCGGATCACGCCGATCCCGCGATCCAGCGCGGCCTGGCTCGTCTCGACCAGCGTGACGGGAATGCCGACGTTGAGGAAGTTCATCGTGATGCCGCCGCCCATCGTTCCCGCGCCGATCACGCCGACAGACCGGATGTCGACAAGGGCGATGTCGGGTGAAAGGTCCGGCACCTTCGCGGTGCCTCGTTCGGCGAAGAAGACATGCTGCTGCGCCGCCGCCTCGGTCGTCGCCATCAATTCCTGGCACAGCGCCTGTTCAAGCTCCAGCCCGTCGTCAAACGGCAGCGATACGGCCGCCTTCACCGCCCGGATGATCGCGCCCGGCGCCTTGAGGCCGCGAAACCGCGGCCCGTTCGCTCGGGCAAACGCCTCGAAGAGGTCCGGGCGCGCCCGATCCAGCTCCACCTGCTCGGTCATATCGCGAATGCGGGGCAGGCTCTGCCTCTCCGCCGCGTCGCGGGCCAGCGCCACCGCTTGGGCTGCAAGGTCGGCGGCCGGCACGACCCGGTCGACGAGGCCAAGCGAAAGCGCCTCCGCTGCCGGCACCTGTCGCCCCGACGTGATGAGATCGAGCGCCACCTCCGCGCCGACGATCCGCGGCAACCGTTGCGTGCCGCCCGCGCCGGGCAACAAGCCGAGCTTGACCTCCGGCAGGCCGACCTTCGCACCCGCCGCCATCACCCGGTAGTGGCAAGCCAGCGCGAGCTCGAAGCCTCCACCGAGCGCGGTTCCGTGGATCGCGGCGACGATCGGCTTCGGCGCGCTTTCTATCAGACCCAGGAGGGTGGCGAAGTCCGGCGCCTCCTGCGGCTTGCCGAACTCGGTGATGTCGGCCCCCGCGATGAAGGTCCGACCCGCACAGATCAGTACCACCGCTTGCACGGCCGCATCGGCACAGGCCGTGCCGATGGCGTCGCCAAGGGCGCGGCGGAGCGGCGCCGAGAGGACGTTGACCGGTGGATTGTCGAGCGTGAGGACGGCAACCCCGCTCTGCTTCACGGTGCTGACGAGTGCGTTCACGCCGTTGCGCCTTTCGATGCAGCGTCATGATCGATCATCTGGATCGCGCGCTCGGCCATCGCCTTCTTGTCGAGCTTGCCGGTGGAAGTCACCTGCATTGCCTCGACGATCAGAAGATGCTCCGGCCACTTCTTCCTCGATACGCCCTGCTCGGTCATATGTTGGAGCACCGCCGGCAGGTCTATTCCGGCATGATCCGGCCTCAGCCGGCAGATGGCGCAGGCCTGTTCGCCAAGCTTGCGCTCCGGCACGCCGACCACGGCCACCTCCGCGATCGCCGGGTGGCGCAGCAGCACGGCCTCGATCTCGGCGGGATCGATGTTGAAGCCGCCACGAATGATCTGATCCTTGATGCGGCCCACCACCTGGACGAAGCCCTGCTCGTCCCGAACTATCTCGTCTCCGGTCAAATAGTAGCCATCGGGCGTCATGCGCTCCTGCCCGGCGCCCAGATCCTGCGCATAGCCCAGGAACAGCGAAGGACCACGCACGCCCGCCTGCCCGCGCTCTCCGCGCGGCAAGGGCATCATCGCGGCATCGAATGCCTCTTCCTCGGTGCCGGGAAACGGCACGCCATCGAAATGCTGACGTCGTTCGAGCGCAAAGCCGGGCGCGTTGGAGGCATGGCCCATGCATTCCGACATGCCGAACATCCGCAACGCCTTGAGCCCGAGCAGTTTGTCGGCGTCCGCGATCAGTTCGGCCGTCATCGCGCTGCCGCCGACCGCCATCGCACGCAGCGGCAGCGTGCCACTCCACTGCCCCAGGCTCGCAGCCTCCACCATCGTGAACAGGTGGGTGGGCACCGCTATGGCCCAGCCGCAGCCATAACGCTCCGCCCGCCGCAGCGCCTCGGCCGGTATCCAGGGATCGACCAGCACGAGCGGATGGCCGAGCGACAAGGCGAAGTGCGCGGTAAAGGTGAAGCCGGGCGCGCTATCGAGCGGCACGATCCCGAGAATGGCGTCGTCGGGCTGCAGGTTCGCGATCGCGGCACAGGCGCGCGTGGCGTAATTCAGCGCCCCCGCGCCATGCATCACGCCCTTCGGCACGCCCGTGGAGCCCGAGGTGAAGCCGATCAGCACGGTTTCCATGTCGCGCGGATCGGCGGAACGCTTCCCGTCCGCCGCGACGATCTCCACCTCGCCGATGGACGTGAAGGTTATGCGCGCGCTGTGGCCGAGGCGTTCCTCCAGGGTCTGCAGGTCGCCCGGGCCGAGCTTCGACGAGGCCGGGCAGAATATCGCCTCGCACGACGATACGGCCAGCGCCGCCGCGATCGTCTGGGGTGTCTTGTACGCCGGCACCAGAATGCGGTCGCCCGCCTTCACGCCGGCCCGACCGAGGCAATCGGCGATCTCCACGGCCAGATCCATCAGTGCCGCCCGGGACCACGTCCCGTCCTGGCAGTCGACGATTGCGAGTGCATCCGGATCGGCGCTCGCGAGGCGGGCGAACTGCGGCCATAGCCGTTCGTGCCCCCATTCGATCGGCGGATGCCGCACATCTTCAGGCAAGGGATTGCCCTCCATCGACGAGAAAGGTCTGACCGGTGATGAAACTTCCGGCGTCGGAGGCGAGCAGGGCCAGCGTTCCCGTCACCTCGTCCGGCCGGCCGAAGCGGCCGAGCAGGATGCCGGCGCGGGTTTTCTCCTGCGTGGCGGCATCGAGTGTCTCGGTCATACCCGTCTCGATCGAACCGGGTGCGATGGCGTTCACCCTTATGCCATGCTCGGCCCACTGGGCGGCGAGATCGGCGGTCAGATGGACGATGGCCGCCTTGCTGGTCGTATAAGGCACCACCTGGCCGGCATCGGGCCGGTAGGAGATGAAGGCACCGACCGAGGCGATGTTGACGATCGCGCCGCCGCCATGCGCGATCATGTGGCGCGCGGCATGGCGGCAGGCGAGGAACGTGCCGGTGACGTTCACGTCCATCACCTTCTGCCAGCCTTTCAGCGGAATATCCTGCGGCAGCCCCCACCAGGAGGCGCCGGCATTGTTGATAAGGATGTCGAGGCCGCCGAGCCGGGAGATCGCTTCGGCCATCGCCGCCTCGACCGACTCCTCGTCGGAGATGTTGCAGGCGAGGCCGAAGGCGGGCACGCCGAAGCGTTCCGTCAGGCTGGCGGCGGCGGCGGCGCAATCCGCCTCCCGCCGCGAGGCCAAAGCGACGGCGCAGCCAAGATCGGCAAGTGTCGCCGCCATCGCCTCGGCGAGGGCACCCCGCCCGCCGGTGATGAGCGCGCGCTTGCCGGTCAGCCGGAACTGACCGGTGGCGAAGCCCGGAGCGGCATCAGCCATGCCCCGGCCCCGCCAGCAGATCGACCTCGTCGGTGATGAGGATGATACGCTTGCCGCCCATCCCCTTGGTCTGACGCGTCGCCGCCGCCCATTCGGGCGAGGCAAACGCGGTATCCAGCGCCGCCTGATCGGCGAATGTCAGCACAGCATGGCCGTCCCAGCCCGGCAGTTCCGGATCGTCATAATCCTTCGTGACGGCGCCGTGACGATAGGCGATCAGCCCGGGCAGGATCCGGGCGGCGTCGGCGTGGGGGCCGCGCCACCAATCGGTGAACTGCTCGTGCGTCCAGTCCTTCGGCCGGCCGGCCAGGACGACCATGCTGACGGACATCGTTTAGTTGCCCGTCCAGACGGCGGGGCGCTTTTCGAGGAACGCGGCGACGCCTTCCTTCGCATCCGCCGAATGGTGGACGACGTTGCAGGTCATCGTCTCCAGCGTGATGAGCGAGTTGGTGTCGGCATCCATGCCGCGATTGAGCGCCATCTTGGTCATCCACATGCAGAACGGGCTCTTGTCGATCAGCGGCGCGCAGAAATCCTGAATCAGCTGCTCAAGCGCTTCGCCGCTCGGTGCCGACGCGTTGCACAGGCCCCACTCGACGCATTCGACGCCGGAGAGCAGCTTGCCGGTGAGCATCAGCTCCTTGGACTTGCGCATGCCGATGTAGCGCGGCAGCCGATAGATCGGCCCGGCGCCGCCGAACAGCGCGCGACGGATATGGAAGTCGCCGATCTTGGCGTCGTCGGCGGCGATGCCGAAATCGCACGAGATGAACAGCTCGAAACCACCGGCGACGGCATAGCCCTCGACGCAGGCGATCGTCGGCTTCTTCATGTTGTAGATCTTGTCGTAGGTGCGCGCGGAGTCGATCGCGAGCTGGAGCGAGGTGCTCGACTCATGCAATACGGGGCCGACCAGCTGATCGAGATCGGCACCAGCGCAGAAAGTATTGCCGCGGCCACGGAACACGACTGCCAGCGCCTTCTTGTCCTCCGCTGCGCGGTCGACCGCAACCTCGAGGTCGCGCAGCAGCTGCGGGCTCACGCAGTTGCGCTTGTGCGGGCGGTTGAGCCAGATCGTGCAGATCCCGTTCTCGGCCAGCTCATACTGGATGACGTCGGTTTCTTCCGTCTTCGGCTGCTTGTTCACATATTCACTTGCCATGTCGTCACTCTCCGTTGGGATTGTCGGCGCGGAGGCTTCCGCATCGGGTGGGTCGATTACTTACGAAGCCGCCGCCGCCTGCACGGGCTCGAGCATGGCGCCGACCGCCATCCAGGCGGCGATGCCGGCGGCGGGGATCGCGCAGAGCACGGCCTCAGCGATTTCTTCGTCGGTCGCGCCGGCGTTGCAGGCGCCCCGTACATGCGTCGCCGCCATCGGGCTGTAGCCGGCGGCCAAAATGGCCAGCAGCAGCAGTTCGCCATGCTTGGGGGACAACGGGTTGGCATCGATACTGCCGCGCCGCATCAGATAATATGCGTCTGCCGCCGTCGGGCTGAGCCGCAGCAATTGCGCGAGCGGCGCCGGGATCGTGCCGAAATAGCGGGTGAAGTTCGCCACCGCCTCGCCGCTCGCAACGCTCGGCAGATCCTGGGGCGCGGGCGCCTGCACGGACGGAAAGCAATGATCGACCAGCGTGGCGAAATCCAGCGCGGCCGCCTCGCCCCGCAGGCTGGTGAGCACGATCAGGCCGGCGGTCGCCTCGACGACCGTCAGGCCAAGACCGACTCCGCGCTCCAGCTCCCTTTGGGCGAGTGTCAGATGGCGGCGGTCTATGGCGGCGACGGCCGCGAACAACGCCTTCAATCTGGCCGGCACCGCGCCATCCGTATCTATGACGGAGCGGAATGCGGCGTAGCCGGCGAGCGTGTAGGGCGCGTTCCCCTGCAACAGGGGAACGTTCATCAACGGGCTGTTTGTCATGTCCCTCTCCTAGGAGAGATACTGTCGACCGACTGGTCGGGCGTCAATCTAAATCTGATGTGTTCTTCCGATTTTCTTGATCGCCCGCGGCGCGGGCCGCAGCCAGCCAAGCCCGCGCTGCCTCGCCGCCGCCATCGAGGCGGGACAATAATAGCAGCCGGCGCAATCCCCGGCCGACCACCAGTTCGTCGGTCACGCCCATGCCGCCATGCAGCTGCACCGCATCTTCCGCCAGCCGTCGCGCCGCATCCGAGACATAAGCCCGCGCCGCCGTGACGGCGGCAACCCGGGTGCCGGGATCGCCCGCAGCTGCGCGAAGCAGCATGGAACGGGATTGCTCCAACAGGACGAACAACCGTGCGACACGGTGCTGGACCACCTGGAAGCTGCCGATCGGTGCACCGAACTGGCGGCGCTGCTTCACATAATCGACGGTAGCCTCGTACAGCGTCGTCATCACGCCCACCATCTCGGCGACATTGGCGATCTGGGCGATGGCGACGGCCGTGGAGAGATCGTCGGCGGAAACCGCGAGTCGCTCCGCCGCCACGCGATCGAACTCGACCCGGGCGGCGCTGCTGCCGTCGAGCAGCCGTATCGGTCGCCGGATCAGTCCGGCAGCTGCGGCGTCCACCAGCAACACCTCGCCGCCTTCGGCCTCCACCACGAAGGCCGCCGCATCCATGCCGTCGCGCACGATATCGGACACGCCCCGAAGGACGTAGCCCCCGCCCTCCTCGCGCGCCGATCCGCCCCGCACGAAGGCCAGGACCGTCTCGCCCGTCAGGATCGTCGGCAGCCATCGCTGCGTCTGGGCCTGCGATCCCACCGCCGAGAGGATAGCGCCGCAGAGCAGCACCCCTTCGGCCAGCGGCGTGATCGCAAGCGCGCGTCCCAGCGCCTCTGCGACGACCGCCACGTCATCCGGCCCGCCGCCCATGCCGCCGGCACTTTCCGGCAGCAAAAAGGCGAACAATCCCAGTTGGCCGAGTGCCCGCCAATCCGCAGCGGCGATCGGCCCGCGACCGATGGCCGTCGCATCCTGCGTGTCGGCAAGAAAGCGGGCCACCGTGTCGCGGAGCAACACCTGCTCCTCGCTGGGCGCGAGATCCACCGTCAGAGCGCCTCGATGAGCGTGGCGTTCGCGATGCCGCCCCCCTCGCACATCGTCAGCAGGCCACGGCGCTTGCCCTGTGCGCGAAGCGCATGGATCAGCGTCGCCGCCAGCTTCGTGCCCGTCGCGCCGAGCGGATGGCCAAGCGCGATGGCGCCGCCGTTGACGTTGAGCTTCGCGGCGTCCGCGCCAAGCGCCTTCATCCACGCGAGCGGGATCGATGCGAACGCCTCGTTTACTTCGTACAGATCGATATCGTCGAGCGACAGGCCGGCGCGATCCAGTACGCGGCGGGTGGCGGCGATCGGCTCCTCCAGCATGATGACCGGATCGCCCGCCGTCACCGCCAGGCCGGTGATGCGCGCGATGGGCGTGAGCCCGTGCGCCTTTACGGCAGCCTCCGAAGCGACCAGCACCCCGCTCGCGCCGTCGCAGATCTGGCTGGCGGTCGCGGCGCTCAGCGTGCCGTTCTCGCCGATCAGCTTCACGCCACCGATCGATTCGAGCGTCGAGTCGCCGCGAATGCCCTCGTCCTGCTCGTGCATGATCGTCTGACCGTCCGCCGTAGTGACCGGAAGCGCGACGATTTCCGTGTCGAACGCGCCGGCCTTCGTGGCGGCGGCGGCCTTCTTGTGGCTTTCCAGGGCGAAGCGATCATGGTCGTCGCGGGTGAAGCCGTATTTGTCGGCGATCATCTGCGCACCGGCGAACTGGTTGAAGCTCGTCACGCCATAACGCTTCTGGATCGCGTCGGAAAAAGGGTTCGCCCCGATGCCGCCCGACTGCGCGAGCGTGATCGCGGAGCCCATCGGCACACGCGACATGCTCTCGACGCCGCCTGCGATGACGAGATCCTGCGTTCCCGACATCACCGCCTGCGCAGCGAAGTGGAGCGCCTGCTGGGACGACCCGCACTGGCGGTCGATCGTCACGGCCGGGACGCTGTCCGGCAGGCTGGAGGCCAGCACGACGTTGCGCCCGAAGGCGAAGGTCTGCTCGCCGACCTGACTCACGCAGCCGATGATGACGTCGTCGATCGCCGCCGGATCGACACCGCTATCGGCGACCAGCGCGTTGAGTACCGCGGCGCCGAGATCAGCGGGATGCCATCCGGCAAGGCGGCCGTTGCGGCGACCGCCGGCGGTGCGACGGGCAGCGACGATATAGGCTTCTGGCATGATGCTCTCCTGTATGATGGTTCAAAGGCCGACGGCGGTCTTGGCGATGATCGTGAGCTGGATTTCGCTGGTGCCGCCGAAGATCGACCAGGCCCGGCTGTTGAGGTAACGCGCCGCCGCGACCTGCGCGTCGGCAGAGACGACCGGCTCGGGCACGCTGTCGCCATAGAAAGGCCGCTCGTCGGGAAGCTGAAGGCCTGCCAAGCCGAAGGCGTCGACCGCCAGCGCATCGATGCCCTGACGCACTTCGGAGGCGACCAGCTTGGTGACGAGGCTGCGCGCGGCCGCCGGCTCGCCCGCTTCCAGTTCGATCAGCGTGCGCAATTCGGTCGTTTCAAGCGCCTGCGCTTCCAGCATGAGGCGGGTCGCGCGCGTCGCCTGCTCTCCCCGGAGCGGTCCGGTCGCCTGCAGCAGGCGGTCAAGGTCGGCGAGCAACTGCGGGGCGAAAGACGATCCGCCGCGCTCATTTTCCAGCAGAAACTTGGCGATGGCCCAGCCCTGCCCTTCATCCCCGATCCTGTTCTCGACCGGAACCCGCACCTCGTCGAGGAACACCTCGTTCAGTTCATGGTCGCCAGAGGCACTCAGGATCGGCCGGACGGTGACGCCCGGCGTCGCCATATCGATCAGGAGGAAGCTGATCCCGCGCTGGGGCTTGGTCTCCATACTGGTTCTCACCAGCGCGAACAGCCAGTTGGCGTGCTGTGCCTGCGTCGTCCAGATCTTCTGCCCCGACACGACATAATGATCGCCCTCGCGCACCGCCCGCGACCGCAGGCTGGCGAGATCCGATCCCGATCCGGGTTCGGAAAAGCCTTGCGCCCAGAAATGCTCTCCCGTGCGCAGCCTCGGCAGATACTCTGCCTTCTGGCGGTCATCGCCGAACTGGTAGAGCACCGGCCCGACGAGCTTCAACCCCATGCCGGGCAGCACCGGCGCCCCCGCCTCGGCGCATTCCTTTTCGAAGATCCAGCGCTGGACGGGCGTCCAGCCCGGACCGCCGGCCTCGGCCGGCCAGTGATATACCAGCCATCCCTTCGCCTCGAGGATCGCCTGCCATTCCCGCGCGATATCCGGCTCGGCGAACACGCCGGAGGTCAGCCGCGCACCGCGACGCAGGCGATCCGGCAGGCAGGCACCGAGAAACGCACGAACCTCGTCGCGAAACCGGCTCTGCTGCGGCGTGAGATCCAGCCTCATCGCTCAGCGCTCGACGATCGCGACGGCCGACACGCCCGGCGCACCATAAACGTGGCTGTAGCCGATCCGCGGTTCGCCAGGCACCTGCCGCGCGCCGGCCCGCCCGGTCAGCTGCATGTAATTCTCATAGACCTGCCTCAGCCCCGAAGCGCCGATCGGTTCGCCGCAGGCGAGGCAGCCGCCATCGGTGTTGACCGGCAATTGCCCGTCGATGCGGGTACGGCCTTCGGCGATCCAGGCCTCCTGCTCGCCATCCGCGCAGAAACCGTTCTCGGCCATATGCATCACCTCCGCGCCCACCTCCGTATCCTGCAACTGCGCCACGTCGATATCCTCCGGCCCGAGTCCCGCCGATTCGAAGGCTGCCCGCGAGGCATTGGCCGTCGGCGATCCGCCCCGCTCTAGGTCCAGCGCGGGCGAGAATACCTCGAACGAACCGGCGGGGCGGGTCCGCACGGCCACCGCGCGCAACCGCACGCCCGAAAGGCCAAGCTCGCGCGCCTTTTTCTCGCTGGCGAAAATCAGCGAAACGGCGCCTTCGGCCGGCGAGCAGAACATGAACTTCGTCAGCGGATCGCTGACCATCGTCGAGGACAGGATCGTCTCCGCATCCACCGGCTCGCGCCGCCAGGCATGGTCGGCGAGCGCGCCGTTGGCGAACGCCTTTTCCGCTACCGCCGCGAGCGTATCGGTGGAGACGCCATGCATCGCCATGTACCGCTGGATCTTCATCGCGAAGAACTGCGTCGTCAGCATCAGGCCGGTCTCGCCATACCACTCCGGCAGGCCCCAATCGGCCGGTCGCGGGTCGAACGCGCCGCGCGGGTGCTTGTCGAAGCCGACGGCCATGCCGAGATCGAACTCGCCGGACTTGATCGCGTTGTAGGCGCCGAACATGGCCGATCCACCGGTGGCACAGCCGTTGGAGACGTTGATGAACGGCAGCCCCGTCAGGCCGAGCAGCGCTACCATCGTGTCGGCATTGCCGGCGGAATCCGATCCGCCATAAGCGAATTGTATGTCCGGCCACGTCAGGCCGGCGCCGCTCAGCGCCGAGCGCACCGCGTGAACGCCCTGCTCCATGCCGGAGCGCCCGGGGGTACGGCCGAATGGATGAATCCCGGAACCGACAATCACAACCTCGGTCATTTCGCCATGTCCCGATCCGGAGCGAAGGCGAAGGTCGTCCGCACCGGGCCGTTCTCCTGTTCGAAGGGCAGGGTGACGAGCCGCATGCTCATCCCGATCCGCAGCGCATCGAACGGCACGTCGGTAAGACGGGACTCTACGATGATCGCACCGGGCAGTTCGATATAGCCCACCGCATAAGGCTCGAAAGCAGCGGCACCTGTATAAGGCGGTGACTTGGGCCTGAAACGCTGGACCGTCCACGACCAGAGCCGCCCACGATCAGGCAGGAGAATTGGCTCGAACAGGCTGGCATCGGCGGGCGCCGGAAATACGATCCGCCCGCTCTGGCGATCCCGGCCGCCGATCAGCGCCGGCGTTCCCGCGGCCGATATCGCCATGACGTTTTCGGCTATGACTGGTGTTACTTCTGGCATCACGCTCTCCTGAGCGTCGTCATACGGCCATCGCAGCGGCACTGGCTTCTGACCATTGCGTCAGTCGGTCAGCGGATCATCCCCAGAAAGCCGAGCTGCGCCGCCTTGAACAACGTCTGATCCCGATTGACCGCATTCAACTTGACCGAAGCCGACCGGATATGGAAGCGAACAGTACTTCGCTGTAAACCGAGAATAAGACCGATCTCGTCATTTGTCTTACCCGCCCCTGCCCAGCGCAAGCATTCGACTTCGCGTTTAGTCAGCGTTATCGAGGTTTTCAGAGAGCGACGCCGCTCCGTTACCTTGATGTAGCTTTGCACGAAGATGCGGACGAGAAGGTCCAATGCCTCCGCGTGCCGCTCGAACAAAGCCGCGAGATCATCGATGGCGGGGTCCGGCGACAGAAAGCTCGCCGCCGCAATCTGGCCGAAAGGCAGGTGGATCGGGGCGACGATCGCCGCGCTTGTCAGCGCGCGCGCGCTGAAGTCGGAGAGATCGAGCAGTTGCAGCAGCGGATTCGGCGTGCGGGTGTATATGCCTTTCGCATTGCACCAGAACGGCTCGCTCTCCACCCGGCACGCGCTCGTCAGCGGAGAGGACAAGGCGAGCTGCGGGAATTGCCACCAGCGGGTATCGGCATCGGCGAACCCGAAGACTTCGCTGGCGAGCACGCCGCCCGCGGCGTCCTTCATCGGCTCCTGCACGGCTATGTTATGGCTGATCGCCGTCCGCAGCCCGGTAAGCGCCCATACCGCGTCGCGCAGCGCGACCGCCGCCGGCTTGATCTCATCGACGGAGCGGATCCTTACCGATGCGAGGAGTGCGTCGGCAATTTCCATAGCCGTTCTTCCACTCAGCCCATCGGCTCGGCGCTCAGTCCGGCGAACAAGGGTCGACAAAGTGCATCGGCAGCCGTTTCCGGTGGCTGTTCCTTGGCCAATGGCGGGTACCATTTATAGGCCCAGTTACAAATCCCCAGGAAGCTGTACGTCGCAAAGAGCGGATCGCAGTCCCGCAGCTTTCCGCTCTCGATCCCGACGATGATTATGTTCTTCAACCGGTTGAAATACTCATTGCGGCGCAGCCTGATTTCTGCCCGCATTGGCCCTTCCAGATCCCCATAATGGTCCATGAACGCCCGCACATACCCCGGGTGATCGGCGATCTGGCGCAATATATCGACGCAGGCCGATCGCAGCAGGCTAAGCGGATCGATGCTCTCCTTACCGCTCGTCTCCAGCCCTGCGAGCAGCGCATTCATGTGGGCATCATGGATCGCGTAGAGTATCGAATGCTTGCTCGGGAAATAGTGGTAGAGCGTCGGCTTTCCCAGCCCGACCTCCTCCGCCAGCATCTGCATCGAGGCCTTGTGATAGCCTACCTTGTCGAACAGCGCAGCACAGTGCTGGATGATCTCGGTCCGCTTCTCGTCATGGGCCTCAGTGGTTTGACGCCGCTTCGCCTTTGTTTCCGCCATGGGCAGCCCACGATCCTTCTCAAGCCGACATTATCCGCCGTCAACCCTTATGGCACAGACCCGTCGCCGTCCACGCCCGGGAAGGCAGGTGCACGCGGCGCCGGGGTGCTGAAAACTTGGCCCTTACATACTCGACCGGCCGTTCGGATGCTACTAAGCGGAGGGCCGGAACGGCACTGACAGGAGCGCGCGCATGTGGAAAATCGATGGGCGTGTCGCGCTGGTCACCGGCGCCAGCTCCGGTCTCGGCCGTCACTTCGCGAAAGTCCTCGCGGCAAACGGGGCAAGGGTGGTCGCGGCGGCCCGCCGGATGGAGCCCCTGGAGGCGCTCGCCGAGGAGATAGCCGCAGGCGGGGGCTGGTGCCTTCCCGTGGCGATGGATGTCACCGATCCGGCTTCGGTGGCGGACGCGTTCGCCGCGATCGGCGCGGGCACCGGCGGCGCCCTGGACATCCTGGTCAACAACGCCGGCGTGGCGCAGACCCGTCCCGCGCTCGATGTGAGCGCCGAGGAGTGGAACGATGTTCTGTCGCCGAACCTGACCGGCGGTTTCCTCGTCGCGCAGGCGGCTGCGAGATCGATGAATGGCCAGGGGGGCAGCATCGTCAATATCGCGTCGATCCTCGGCAGTCGCGTCTCCAAGGGACTCGCCGCCTACGCCGCCAGCAAGGCAGGCATGATCCAGTTGACCAAGGCTCTTGCGCTGGAATGGGCGCCGCTGGGGATAAGGGTCAACGCGCTGGCGCCCGGTTATATTGAGACGGACCTCAACCGCCAGTTTTTTGCGTCGGAGGCAGGCAAGCGGCTGATCGAGCGCATTCCGCAGCGCCGGCTGGGCCAGCTTGCCGATCTTGACGCCCCCTTGCTGCTGCTCTGCTCCGACACGTCACGCTATATCACCGGGTCCGTCATCGCGATCGATGGCGGGCATCTCGTCAGCGGCCTTTAGCCAGCGTCAGGCATCCATCGCCGTCGCCCCGATCACCCACGCCGAGAGGCCGCTGGTCGGGATCGCGCAGATCACGGCCTCCGCGATCGCCTCCTCGCTTGCGCCGGCCTTGCGCGCGCCGGTCATGTGAACCGAAGCCCAACTGCTGTAATCGGCTACCAGCACCGTCACCAGCAGCAGTTCCGCATGGGCCGGGTCGAGCCGCGTGCCGGAAAGCGTGCCTTCACGCATCAGATAATAGGCATCCGCCGCGATCGGCTTGAGCTCCAGCAGCTTGCCCAGGGACGGCGGCATCGTGCCGAAGTAGCCGAGAAAATTGCGCTCGGCCTCGCCCGGCTCCACGGCGAAGTCCTGCTCGGGTTGAGCGTGATCGCTCGACCCGTATACCTGCCTGAAGAGACCCTCGAAACGCAGCGCGGCGCCCTCGCCCCGCACGCTCGACAGGATCGCGACGGCCGCGCCAGCCTCTCCCTCCTCGAGGCCGGCTGACCGTGCTGCGGCGAGTTCGCGCAGCGCAAGCTCGGGATAGCCCTTCACGCTGGCGGCGCAGGCGACGAACAGGCGCTTGATCCGGGCGGGCAACGCACCATCCGTGTCGATCACGAGACGGAACCGCTTGAAACCGGCGACCGTCTTGGGTGCATCGCGGCGCAGCAGCCCGAGGTCGGTGAGCGGATTTCCGATATTCGCCATCTGACATCCTCTAAGATCGACCGTCCGGTCGGCTGGAGGTTAGAGCCGCGACGCTCAGCTCGTCAAGAAAGAGAATTGACACTCGACCGACCGGTCGGCAGACATGACTGAACCGCGTTCACCAAACAGAGACGCCAAAGAGGAGAGCGCATGCACGACTGTGCCAGAGACACGCTTTTTGAGGTTGCGACTGACCTTACCGGCATTCCTGGCGCCAGCGTGCCGACCATTTCGCTTTCCCGGACCTTTCAGGAACTCACAGCATGAACCGCTTGCTCGATCGGGTGGCCTTGGTCACTGGCGCCGCCTCCGGCATCGGCCTGGCGACGGTGCGGCGGTTCGTTGAGGAAGGCGCGACCGTGTTGCTGGCCGATCGCGACGCCGCCGGGCTGGAAGCGGCGATGGCGAATTTTGAACCACCCCATGCTTCGGTGCTGCTCGACGTAACCGATGAACGTGGCTGGATCGCACTTGCCGAGCGTATCGAGCGGGATTTCGGGCGCCTCGACATTCTGGTCAACAATGCGGGTTTCGGCACCTTCAGGTCGATCGCCGACACGTCTCTCGAACAGTGGCGATCCATCCTGGCGGTGAATCTGGACAGCGTATTCCTCGGCACGAAATATCTGTTGCCGCTGCTGGCTGCCGCATCCGGCGGCGCCATCGTCAACATGTCCTCGATCCGCGGGCTCGTCGCCGGGCCGAACACGGGGTCGTACTGCGCGGCGAAGGGGGGGGTGCGCATGTTCACCAAGGTCACCGCACTGGAATGTGCAGCCCTGGGCAACGGGGTGCGCGCCAATTCAATTCATCCCGGTCACATCTCCACCCCTTTGTCGGCACCCGCTTATGCCGATCCCGAGACGGCGCGCCGCCTGCTCGCCGACGTTCCGCTCGGCCGTGCGGGGCAAGCCGATGAGATAGCGGACGCCATCCTGTTCCTGGCAAGCGACGATTCGCGCTACATGACAGGTGCGGAACTGGTGATAGACGGCGGCACGACCGCCCAATGATGCGCGCCCTGCAAGCTCTCGCACGGTTGCATCTGGCGGGATGACGCTACCTGGACAACGCAGATCCGGAAAGGCCGGTGCATGAACAGCCGCCCCATGACCCTCGATGTCGAGGATGGCGTTGCACGACTGGTTCTGACCAGGCCGGAAGGCCGCAACGCGGTTGATGAGGATTTCGCGACTGCCCTCCTTGATGCGGCCGATCGCTGTGCCGCAGACGAGTCCATCCGTGTCGTATTGCTGACCGCGACCGGACGCTTTTTCTGCGTGGGCGGCGATGTCGATGCGTTTGCCGGCCTGGGCGAAAATGCCACCGCCGTCGTCAGCGGCCTGGCGAAGCGTTTTCATGCCGGCATCTTTCGGCTTGCGACCATGGCGAAGCCGCTGGTCACGGCGATCAACGGACCAGCGGCTGGTGCCGGCCTCGGGCTTGCGATCCTCGGCGACATAGCCCTGGCAGCCCGGAGCGCCCACTTCACGGTGGGATATAGCGCGATCGGGCTGACGCCGGATGGCGGTGCATCATGGCTGCTGCCGCGGCTGATCGGACTGAGACGCGCACAGGAAATGGTTCTGACGAATCGACGGGTCGGTTCGGAGGAAGCGGCGGCGATCGGACTCGTCACGCGGGTTGTGCCGGATGAGGATCTTGCCGTGGAAGCGGCGGCTGTCGCCCGCGCGCTCGCTTGTGGCCCGACTGCGGCATTGGGAGAGTGCCGCAGATTGCTCCTGGCATCAGCCAATGCGGATTTCGCCGCCCAACTCGCGGCGGAAGCGAAGGCCATCGGCCTGGCGGCAGGCTCCGCCGACGGTCGTGAGGGCGCAGCGGCATTCGTGGCGAAGCGCCCGGCGCGGTTCAGTCGATCGAACGCGGGCTGAGACATGTCGCCCCACCGCCCTCTCGGCTACCCGCCCAATCCGGCCTATGGCGAGGGCGCCTGTCATCGTCGCGTCGTCTTGGACGGGGCCGAAGGACGGGTGGATGCCAGTCTGGCGGACGACTTCCATCGGTTCGATTGCCTGTTACTGCACGACGGGGCGGCCATCACGGAGCTGAGTGGACAGGGCATCAGGGTGCCGACATCCCTCTGTGCGGGGTCGGCCGAACTTCTCGCCGATCTGGTCGGCTTGCCTTTGCAGACATCCAGTACGGTCTTCTACGGCAATGGCCGCGCGCGGCGGCATTGCACTCACCTCTACGATCTGGCGGTGCTGGCGATCGGCCACGCCAGGCGCGGTCAGGAACGCCGCGTCTATGAGGCGATCGTGCCGGACGAGACCGATCGGCCTGTCCAGCTGGAGATCCGTGCGAACGATACTGTCGTTCACTCGTGGACCGTCAAGGACGGCTTCATCCTGGCACCGCCGATGCTCGCCGGGCATCCACTGGGGCGTGGGATGGCGCATTGGGCGGTGCAGATATTTGCGGACGATGTTCTGGAAGCGGCGATCATCCTCACACGAACATGGTTGATCGCAGTCGGCCGACGCTATCTGGTCGCCAGCGCCATCGGAAAAGCGATCACGCTGAACGCCGCGCTGATCGGATCATGCTACGCTTATGATCCCGGGCGTGCGGGTGACGGCATTTTCATGGACAGCCAGGTCTGAATCTCCGGCTGGTTCTCCGCTCTGGATGGCATTGCAAGGGCGCCGGCCTGGCGCCGATGATTCGCGCACTGGAAGCACGCGTTGATCCACATTAAACCATCCGCATTTGCGTCACGAAGGGCCAGATTTGCGTTCGATCTCGATCTGCGTTCCACTGCGCGACGAAGCCACCCAGCTGCCCGGACTGTTCGAAGCGTTCGATCGGTTAGCGCGTGATCCGGCCGATCGCGTTCACCTATCCCTCATGCTGGATGGCTGTACCGATGGCAGCCTCGATCTCAGCCGCCAATATGCCGCGCGTTCAACGTTCAATGTCCTGGTCGAGGAGGCTGCGCCCTCCCCTTCCAACGCCGGGCGAGCGCGTCACCGGGCGATGATGCTGGGCATGCAGGCGCTGGCCGGGGCCGACGGATTGTTGCTGACGACCGACGCCGACAGCAGGCCAGCGTCGCGGTGGCTTTCCGCCATGTCTGCCGCGCTCGGCCATGCCGATGTCGTCGCCGGGCGGATCGTGCGGACGATTACCCGCCCCAGTCCGGTTCAGGATCGCATCGAGGCCTATTGCGATGCGCTGTTCGCGCTGCGACGACGGCTGGACCCGGTGCCGTGGGAGGCAGCGGCGACCCATCATTGCGCCGGCGGCGCGAACATCGGCGTGCGGGCCGGGGCCTATCGTCGGATCGGCGGGTTCGCTCCCCTGGGAAGCGGCGAGGACGCCCGGTTGATCGACGATGCCGCTCGCCTTGGCCTGCGCGTTCGCCGGGACGCCTCCTGCATCGTCCACACCTCCGACCGGCGCATGGCCGCGCGACCGGCGGCCTCGCCGCGGCGCTGCACGCCAGCGACCGGGGCGACGCCGCAGCCATCCTCGTCGCCCATCCCTACGACGCGGCGTGGCAATATCGCATGCAGGCCGCCGCGCGCGCCGCCTTCGCGGACGGTCGCTGGGCCGCGATCGCCGCACCGATCGGGCTAAGCGAGGACCATGTTCGCGGCGTTGCCCGCGATTGTCCAAATGCGGAAGCCTTTGCGATGTGCGTCGTTCCGCTGCCGCCGGGCGGGATGCGCGAGGTGGCGCTGCCGATCGCGGAGGCGGCACTCGCGGCGCTCGTGCGCGGGCGGCTGGCGGCATGAGCGACCTGCGCGCAGCCTTGCCGGCCCGCGCCCGCGCGCTGCCTTCGCTGGCGGACCCGGTCGACGCCGGGTCGCTCCTGCAACTGCTGCGCCTGCTCTACGATGCCGGCCGGGAGGATCTGCCGCTCGGGCGGTTGTTTGAGGGCCATGTCGACGCGGCGCAGATCGTCTCGCGCTACGGCACCGCCCATCAGCGCGACGAACTGGCGGCAATCGCGGGATCGGGTGCGACGCTCGGCGTGTGGAATGCCGACCTCGCGGGCGAGGCGCTGCGGCTCGGCGACGACCGCATTACCGGCGGCAAAAGCTTCGCCTCGGGTTCCGGCATCCTGTCGCATGCGCTCGTCACCGTCGATGCGGACGATGGCCGGCGGCTGATCCTGCTCGATCTTGAACGGACGCGGCCCGCGATCGACAGCGGCTTCTGGAATGTCGTCGGCATGCAGCGATCCGAAACCCACATCGTTCGCTGGCAGGACGCAGCCATCCGCCCGGACGATCTGATCGGCGAGCCCGGCTGCTATGTGCGCGAACCCTGGTTCAGCGGCGGCGCCCTGCGTTTCGCCGCCGTTCAGGCCGGCGGCATCGCCGCGCTGGTGGATCGAACCCGCGACCATCTCGTCGCGACGGCGCGCGCCGCCGATCCGCACCAGAGCGGCCGGCTGGCAGCCCTGTACGGTCTGGCGGAAGCGGCCGCAGGTGCGGTTCGCTCGGCGGCGGCCGGCTGGTTCGCGGATGAGGCAGCGCGCCTGCCGCTGGTGTCCGCTGCGCGTGCGGCCGTCTACGAGGCCGGTGGCCGTGCGCTGATGCTGGCGCAGGAGGCGGTGGGCGTGCAGGCCTTGTTCGTCGGCCATCCGCTCGCCGCGACGATAACCGATCTCTCCATGTACCTGCGGCAGCCCGGGCCGGACGCGCAGCGGATGCAGGTCGCCGCCGCCGTCGCCTCGCGCACCCTGTCGCCCGCTCTATGAGGCTGCGGCTGGGCAAGCCGCGCTGCCTGGTGGTGATCGCGCCCCATCCCGACGACGAGACGATCGGCGCCCACGCGCTGATCGCCCGGCTCCAAGCCCGCGGCGTGGAGGTGCGGGTGGTGGTCGTCACCGACGGGTGCGCCTCCCACCCCGGCAGTCGCCGATGGCCGCCGGCACGGCTGATGCGCGAACGGCAGCGCGAGACGCGGCGGGCGATGCGGCACATCGGGGTAGCGGCCGGGGCCATCGCCTTTCTCGGTCTTCCCGATGGCGGGCTGGGGGCGATCCCGGCCCTTGCCCGGCGGCGCATCGCCGCGATGCTGCGCCGCGCCCCCGCTC
>CAXTTS010000004.1:42230-42923 GCA_964247265.1 uncultured Sphingomonadaceae bacterium | reverse complement strand
CGTGCAGTTCGACGGCGGTCCGCGCGAGGAAGGCGACGCGATCGAGAACGCGGTCTCCCGCAGTGCCTACGACGCGTCGCGCGACCGTCGGCAGCCGCGCTACTCGGGCCCCTACGCGGCGGCGGACGGCGACATGTACATCGACCTGCATGTGCCGCTGATCGCGAAGGACCGTTTCGAAGGCACGCTGGTCGCCGTCACGTCGCTGGCGAGCCTCGCGCGGCTGTCGATCTCGAGGGAGGCCGCGGCGCAGTTCAACGTGTCGCTCGTCGACAGCGCCGGCGGCACGCTGGTCGGCCGTCTCGGCGCCGGCGCGCTGAAGGACGCACGCCTCAGCGAGGGCGCCTTCACGCTGCCGCTCGGCCCGCCGCTGATGGACATCTACCTGCGCGGCACCGCGTTCCGCATCCGCAGCCAGCTCGCGGACAAGTTCCTCGTGTGGGCGGTGATCGCGCTGTCGCTGCTGATCGTCTGGACGCTGTTCTCGCAGATGCGCCACCTGCGCGGCCGGCAGGAAGCCGAGGCCGCGCGCGACCGCATCTTCAACCTGTCGCTCGACATCCTCGCGGTCATCGATCACCGCGGCCGCATCACGCGGCTCAATCCGGCTTGCGCACGCATCCTCGGACGCGAGCCGGCCAGCCTGCAGGGGGCATCGCTGCTGGACCTCGTGCATCACGAGGATCGCGCCGC
>CAXTTS010000004.1:0-42207 GCA_964247265.1 uncultured Sphingomonadaceae bacterium | reverse complement strand
GTCGGCACGGCGTTCGAGAACCGGTGCCGGCGCTTCATCGAGGACGGCTCGACCGAGTACCGCTGGCTGGTGTGGAACTTCAACCCGGACCTGCAGACGCGCGGCGACAAGCGCCTGCTGTACGCGGTGGCCCACGACATCACGCAACGGCGCGCGCGCCAGCACGCGCTGCAGGCGGAGACCGCGTTCCGGCGCGCGATGGAGGACTCGATGCTCACCGGCATGCGGGTCCTCGACATGAGCGGGCGCATCACGTACGTCAATCCCGCGTTCTGTCGCATGCTCGGGTTCGCGGAGCACGAGCTGCTCGGCGCGACGCCGCCTTTCCCTTACTGGCCGGTCGAGCGCTACGACGAGAGCTACAGCCGTCTGCGGACGATGCTGACCGGCGCGACGCCGCCGTCGGGGCTCGAAGTCCGCGTGCGCCGGCGCGACGGCACCGACCTCGACACGCGGATGTACGTGTCGCCGCTCGTCGATGCGGATGGCGTGCAGAGCGGCTGGATGACGTCGATGACCGACATCACGCAGAGCAAGCGGGCTCGCCAGGAGCTCGCCGAAGCGCAGGAACGTTTCCTGACGGTGCTCGACGAACTGGAGGCAGCGGTGTCGGTCTGCGCGATCCGCACGCCGGCCGCGGCGTCGGGCGACGCGGCGTCGGGCCCGCCGACGGGCGACGACGCGGACCAGGAGACCGGCCCGCTGCTGTTCGCGAACCGCTATTACCGCAACCTGCTCGGCGACGATCCGCGGAGCCATCGCGACCTGAGCGTCGCCCCGACATCGTCGAGCGCGATCGGCCGGCTCCCCGCCACCATCTCGCCATGCGTGCGGTAGGATGGCACCACATGCGCCGCCTCGCCGCCGATGATCGCCCCCGTCATCCGCAGGCCGATCTCGCTGCCCGGCACCGCGCAGACGAGTGCGGGCGCCACGCCGAACCACGCCGCCGCCGCCGCCTCCAGCGCGGCGAGCGCCGTCTCGTCGGGCAGCGCCCGCCAGTCCACCGCCATCGTCGCGGCGCCCGGCCAGGCATGGGGATTGATCCCGGTCGAAAGGTCCAGCCACGGCCCGCCGCCATAGGCCGCCCGCGCTGCCTCCAGCCGGCCGCCATGATAGGTGAAGCTCATGCCGCCCGCGCCGCGATCAGCAGGCACAGCAGCAGCCCGGTCTCGACCAGCCCGGTCCCCGCTGCGCAGGTGGGACAGCATGGCCGCATGCACCGCCGCCATGCCCGTCGCCGCTGATGCCGCCGATCGTCCGCCGCACCCGCCACCCCCAGCCGGCGATCAGCAGCGGTGCGGCGAGCAAAGCCGACACCCACCACGCCGCCACCACCAGCGCCGCCGCCCACAGGATCAGGTCGCCCGGCCGCACGGAGCCGGCAAAGCGCGCGGCCAGCCCCGGGTGCAGCGGCGGCAGCCAGCGTGTCCACGCCAGCGGGCCGATCCGCGCGGCGAACGGCACCAGCGGCAGCGCGGGCAGCAGCCCAGCCGCGATCAGCCCGTGCAGCAGCACCAGCTTGGCGATCAGCTGCACCGCCACGGCCACCACGCCGAAGCTGCCGACATGCGGATCGGCCAGCACCGCGAGCATCCGGCTGCGATCACCATGCGCCGCCCCGCCGGCATCGGCCAGATCGGCCAGCCCATCCAGATGCAGTGCCCCCGTCACCATCACCCAAGCCGTCAGTGCCGCCAGTGCGCCCGTCCACGCGTCTATCCACGCGCCGGCCCAGCCGGCCGCCGCCACGATCGCCCCGATCAGCAGCCCCACCGCCGGGAACCAGCGCATCGATCCGGCGAAGTCCGCCGCGTCCGCCGCCACACGCGGCGTCGGCAGGCGGGTGAGGAACTGCACCGCCACGATCATCCGCTTCACGGCCAAAGCCCCACGATCTGCGCGCCCTCGCCGGGCCATAGGCGGATCGAAAGCAGGCCGGCATAAGGCAGGTCGAACGCCCACACCTGCCGCTGGGCAAAGCCGCACAGCACTGCCAACGCCGCGCGCATCGCCCCGCCATGCGTAACGACCAGCGTCGGCACCGGCGCCAGCGCATCGATCGCGGCCGCCACCCGCGCCACCAGATCGCTCCATCGTTCCCCGTCCGGCGGCGGCGCGGCATCCGGATCGTCCCAGAAACGCGCCAGTGCCGTGCCGTCGATGTCGCCCACGGCCAGCCCGTCCCACGCGCCGAAATCCAGCTCTCGCCAGCGCCGGTCGATCGTCAGCGGCGTGCCGCACGCCGCCGAGATCGCCTGCCCCGCCAGCCGCGCCCGCGCCAGATCGGAGGCGATCAGCGTGGTGAACGCCACATCGTCCACCTGCTCCACGCAAGCCGCGATGCCGGCGGCGGTCGGTGCGCCATCGCTCCGGCCCATCAGCAGCCCCGGCGTTTCCGGCGCGCCGTGGCGCAGCAGGTGCAGCAGGAAGCCGCTCATGCCCCGGCCGAAACGCCTGCCTCGGCAAAGGTCGCCATGCCGGCATGCGCCGCCAGCGCGGCGCGGATCACCGCCACCGCCACCGCCGCACCGCTGCCCTCGCCCAGCCGCATGTCGAGCGCGAGCAGCGGCGCCAGCCCCAGCCGCTCCAGCAGCCGGCCATGCGCCTGCTCGGCCGATCGGTGCCCGGCGATCAGATGATCGGTGATGGCAGGGCAGGCGGCGGCGATCGGCGCGACGGCGGCGCAGGTGATGAAGCCGTCCAGCACCACCGGAATACGCAGCCGCCGCGCCGCCACCACCGCGCCGGCGATCGCCGCGATCTCGCGCCCGCCGACCCGCCGCAGCGTCTCGAACGGGGTGCGTGGCGCGTCGGCATGAAAGGCGATCGCCTGCTCCACCACCGCGATCTTGCGGTCGATGCCGGCGCCGTCCACCCCGGTGCCCGCGCCGATCCAGTCCCGCGCCGCGCCGCCATAAGCACGGGTGCAGAGCGCCGCCGCCGCCGTCGTGTTGCCGATCCCCATCTCGCCCACCGCCAGCAGATCCAGCCCCGGCTCCACCGCCGCCACCCCGGCGGACAAGGCGGCAAGGCACTCCACCTCGCTCATCGCCGGGGCGCCGGTGAAGTCGGCGGTGGGCCGGTCGAGATCCAGCGCCGTCACGCGCAGCTCCAGCCCGGCGGCATCGGCCAGCGCGTTGATCGACGCCCCGCCGCTGGCGAAGTTCGCCACCATCTGCGCCGTCACGGCGGGCGGGAACGCGCTCACCCCATGCACCGCCACGCCATGATTGCCGGCAAAGATCGCCATCCGTCCGCGCGCCAGCACCGGCCGCTCGCGCCCCTGCCAGCCGGCGAGCATCACCGCCACCGCCTCCAGCCGGCCGAGCGAACCCGGCGGCTTGGTCAGCTGCGCCTGCCGCGTCCGCGCCGCCGCCGTCGCCGCTTCATCGGCGGCGGGCAGGTCGGCCAGCGCCGCCTCGAACGCCGCCACGCTCGCAAAACCGCTCATTCCTCCGCCACATAGCCGGGGGGTGGCATGCGCGTGATGAAATGGCCCTTCACCCCCTGCGGCCACTGGCGAAACGGCACGCGGCCATGATCGCTCGCGGCATAATGCACCGCATAATCGAGGATCGCGGTCGCCGCCTCGGCGTCGGGGGTGAAGCGGCCCAGCACATAGCCCAGCTTGTCCGGCGCGCGCAGATGCACGGTGACATGCTCGGTGCAGGCGAACAGGCACGGCATCTCCTGCACCGCGATCCCGGCATAGCGCGCGTCCGCCGCCTGCACCGTGCGCATCGCCTCGACCAGCCGCCTGCCGCCGCGCATGCCTGCATCATCCTCGCGCGACTCGGCCGAATGGCGGCAGCTGTTGCACACCACCACCGACGGCCCGTCCGCTACGCGGCGCAGCATCGGCCGGCCTCCCGCCGCAGGATCAGCGGCATCGCCGCGCATGCGTTCACCGTCATCGCTCGTCCCTCGTCCGTCATGCCGCCGCCCGGTGAAGGGCGGCCCGATCATGTCGTCGCGCGGGCAGGCCCGCCCGCCCGGAACACCCTGTCCGCACGGAAGACGACGGCGACGGGCAGGTCTCCTGGCTTGCGGGTCAATGCCGTTCCGCGCCGCCTTCTCGGGGGTAAACCCAATGGCATCCGGCGCGATGGCTCGCCGCTCACAGTTGCAGGGGCAGCCGGGGCATCGCACCCCATTCCCTTTTCATCCCCCGTCACCGGCGGAACCTGTCGCTTGGCGTCAGCGGATAGGATGGCGCCAGGGGCGCGTCAAACCCTCTTGGTGGCGCGGCCCTTACGTCGCCCGGCCAAGGGGCACGATCGTCCGCCCATCATCCTCGATCCGCGCGCTGATGCCATAGACGTCGCGCAGCCGCCCGGCGGTCAGCACCTCGGCGGGCGGGCCGTCCGCCACCAGCCGGCCGCCGTCCATCAGCAGCAGCCGGTCGCAGTGCCGCGCCGCCATCGTCAGGTCGTGCAGCACCGCGATCACCAGCGTGCCGCCATCCGCCTCCTGCCGCAACAGCGCCATCACGTCGATCTGGTGGCCGGGGTCGAGCGCGGCGAGAGGCTCGTCGACGATCAGCACCGGCGCCGCCACCGCCAGCGCCCGCGCCAGCAGCACCCGCGCCCGTTCGCCGCCGGAAAGCTCGGTGGCGATGCGGTGGCGGAAGCGGGCGGCGTCGGCTCGTTCCAGCGCCCGCTCGATCGCCGCCGCATCATCGGCCGACAGGCCGGACATCGGCGCGAGATGCGGCAGCCGCCCCAGCGCCACGATCCGCTCGACGCTCAGCGGCCAGTGCAGCGTCTGGCTCTGCGGCAGATAGGCCATCGTCCGCGCCACCGCCCCGCGCGCCATGCGCGTCAGCGGCGCGTCGTCCACCAGCACCGCGCCCGCGCTTGCCGGCAGCAGCCCGAGCAGGGCGCGCAGCAGGCTCGACTTGCCGGCGCCGTTCGGCCCGACGATGCCCACGAGCGTGGCCGGCCGCAGCGTGGCGCTCACGCCCTGCACCACCGTGCGCCGCCCCAGCGTCACGTCCAGCGCGTCGATCCGGATCGTCACCACAGCCGCCGCGCCCGCATCAGGTGGAACAGGAACACCGGCACGCCGAGGAACGCCGTCATCACCCCGAGCTTCAGCTCGTTGCTCGCCGGGATCAACCGTACCGCGATATCGGCGCAGGTCAGCAGCGAGGCACCCGCCAGCGCGGACGGCAGCAGGATCGCGGAAGGCGATCGATCGGTCAGCGGGCGGATCAGGTGCGGCACGATCAGCCCGACAAAGCCGATCGCGCCCGATACCGCCACCGCCCCGCCTACGCCGATCGCCACCCCCAGCAGCAGCCGCAAGCGCACCCGGCCCAGATCCACCCCCAGCGCCCGCGCGCCATCCTCGCCCAGGGTCAGCGCATCCAGCGCCCGCCCGTCGAACAGCAGCAGCGCGCCGCCCACCGCGATGCATGGCAAGGCGATCGCCACATGCTGCCACGATCGATTCTCGATCGATCCCATCAGCCAGGTCATGATCTCCATCGCGGCGAACGGGTTGGGCGAAAGGTTCAGCGCCAGGCTGATCCCCGCGCCCGCGATCGTCGCCACCGCCACCCCGGCCAGGATCAGCGTCAGCGGGCTTTCCGATCGCCCGGCCAGCGCGAACAGCACCGCCAGCGAGAGCAGGGCCGCGCCGATCGCCATCAGCGGCAGCACCGCCACATGCCATTCCGCCAGCCCGAAATAGATCGCCGCCACCGCGCCCAGCGCCGCCGCGTTGCTCGCCCCCAGCACCGATGGCTCGGCCAGCGGGTTGCGCAGATAGCCCTGCAGGGCGGCTCCAGCCAGGCCCAGCATCGCCCCCACCGCCAGCCCGATGATCGTGCGCGGCAGCCGCAGCTCGATCAGGATCGCGCGGGCGATCGGATCGCCATGCCCGGCGGCCACCGCCATTGCCCGCGCCGGCGCGATCGGCACCGCGCCGAACAGCATCGATGCCGCGCCGACGAGCAGCGCCAGCAGCGCCAGCGCCGGGATCAGCGCGGGCAGGGGGCGGGCGGAACGGGGCGGGGCCACACGGTTCAGGGCCACACGGTTCAGGGCTGGGCGGTTCAGGGCAGGTCTCGCATCGCCGGCTTGTGTCGCATGGCCGCCGCGCTATCAGAAGCCGGCCGATGCCGCACCCCGCCATATGCCGCGCCGTCACGGCCCTTGCCGCGCTGGCGCTGGCCACCCTGCCCGATGCCGGGGGCGCCGAGCCGCCGCCGCCGCGCCGGATCGTCTCGCTCAACCTGTGCGCCGATCAGTATCTCCTCGCTCTGGCCGATCGCGCGCAGATCGCCGGCCTCACCCGCAACGCCACCGATCCCGCGCTGTCGGCGGCGGCGGCGCAGGCGCGCGGCCTCCACATCATGCGTAAGTCGGCCGAGGAGGTGCTCGCCCTCCAGCCCGATCTGATCGTCGGCGCGCCGGCCCACGGCGCCGGCATGATGGCGGCCCTCGCCGGCCATCATTATACGAGCCTGCCGCTGAAGCCGGCGGACAGCTACGCCGCGATCACCGCCCAGATCCGCGAGATCGCCGCCGCCACCGGCCACCCGGATCGCGGCGCCGCGCTGATCGCGCGCATGGATCGCGCGCTCGCCACCCTGCCGCGCGCCGGCCGCGGCCTGGTCGCGGCTTATTATCAGCGGCGCGGCTACATGACGGGCACCGGCACGCTGGTGGACGAACTGATGCACCGCGTCGGCCTCGTCAATCTCGCCACCCGGCTCGGCAAGCCGGCGCTGGCGCAGGTCTCGCTCGAGGAGATGATCGCCGCCCACCCCGATTATCTGATCGTCGAACGGGGCACCGACCGCATCACCGATCAGGGCAGCGAGATGCTCCACCACCCCATCCTCGATGCCATCCCCCGCCTCCGCCTGCCGCAGGCGTGGACGGTATGCGGCGGCCCCGCCTATGTGCTGGCGGCGCAAAGCCTGTCGCGGCAGCTGAGGGCGGCGGACAGGCGCTAGGGCGCACGCCACCCTCACCGCACGAAAATGTCCGCCCGCCAGTCGCCGCGCGCCTGCCAGCCGCGCCGCTCCAGCTCCGGCACGTCGGCAGGGGCCAGCGGATAGCCGAGACACAGCAAGGCGACGAAGCGCCATGCCGCCGGCACGTCCAGCATCGCCGTCACCTCCGCCGGATCGAGGATCGAGACCCAGCCGAGCCCGATCCCCCGCGCCCGCGCCGCCAGCCACAATGTATGGATCGCCAGCACCGTCGAATGGGTCAGCGCCTCGCGCATCGTCGCGATCCCCAGCCCATGCCCCGCTGCCGGCGCACTGTCGCAGAACACCGCCACGATCTCCGGCGCCTCGCGCAGGCCGTGCAGCTTCAGCGAGGCATAGAGCGCCGCCTGCTCGCCGTGATAGGCCTCGCCTGCCGCCCGCGCCGCCTCGTCGACATGATCGGCCAGCGCCGTCCGCAACCCCGGCGTGGTGACGCGCACGAAACGCCACGGCCGCGCATTGCCCACCGATGGCGCCAGCCCGGCAAGCGCGAACAGCCGCTCCAGCTCGTCTGCCGCGATGGGTGTCGTGTCGAAATGGCGCACGTCGCGACGCCACAGCAACAGGGTCTCCAGCGCATTGGCCACCGCCGGGGTGGCGGAGGGATCGGCCGCCGCCGTCAATATTCGATGCCCGCCTGCGCCTTCACCCCCTGCTCGCGGAAGGGGTGCTTCACCAGCGTCATCTCCGTGACCAGATCGGCCGCCGCGATCAGCGCTTCGGGGGCGTTGCGCCCGGTCACGATCACATGCGTCATCGCCGGTTTCGCCGCCAGCACCGCCAGCACTTCGTCGACCGGCAGATAATCGTAGCGCAGCACGATGTTCAGCTCGTCCGCCAGCACCATCCGGTAGCTGGGATCGGCGATCATCCGCTTCACCTCCTCCCACGCGGCCCGTGTCACCGCGATGTCGCGGGCGCGGTCCTGCGTGTCCCAGGTGAAGCCCTCGCCCATCGGCTTGAACTCGATCAGGTCGGGAAAGGCATCGAACACCGTCTTCTCGCCCGTCTCCCACGCGCCTTTGACGAACTGGACGACACCCACCTTCATCCCGTGCCCGATCGCCCGCGTCACCATGCCGAGCGCGGCGGAGGTCTTGCCCTTGCCCTTGCCGGTGTGCACGATCAGCAGCCCCTTCTCGGCCGTCTTGGTCGCGACGATGCGGTCGTGCGCCGCCTGCAATTTCTTCATCTTCTCGGCGTGGCGCGCGTCCTCGGCTGCTTCCGTCGTCTCGGCCATCGTCATGCTCCCTGATCGGTTCGTCTGTATCGTCATGCCGGGCCGGCGTCGTGCGGCGCGCCCGCCAGCTCCGCCAGCAGCATCCCCGCGCTGTTCGATCGCGGCTTCCACAGCCCGCGCTCCAGCGCCTCCGCCAGCCGCGCCGCCGTATCGCGCAGCGCCGCCGGGTTCGCCTCGGCCATGAAGCCGCGCACCGCCGCATCCTCGATGAAGGCGGCGTGGACGGCGTCGAAATGATGATCGCGCACCGCATGGGTCGTGGCGGCAAAGGCGAACAGATAATCCACGCTGGCGGCGATCTCGAACGCGCCCTTATAGCCGTGGCGCATCACTCCGGCGATCCACTTGGGGTTCGTCACCCGCGCGCGCACGACCCGGCCGATCTCGTCTTCCAGCGTGCGGATCACAGGGCGCTCCGGCCGGCTGTGATCGGTGTGATAGGCGATCGGTTTCCTGCCGGAGAGATGCTCCACCGCCGCCGCGATGCCGCCCTCGAACTGATAGTAATCGTCGCTGTCCAGCAGGTCATGCTCGCGATTGTCCTGATTCTGCACCACCGCGTCGGCCTGGCGCAGCCGCTCGGCGAACAGCCCGCGCTCGGCATTGCCCTCCACGCCGGCCCCATAGGCATGGCCGCCCCAGTCGAGATACACCTCCGCCAGATCGGCGCGGTCATGCCAGATCTTCTCGTCGATCATCGCCTGCAGGCCAGCCCCGTAAGAGCCGGGGCGCGATCCGAACACGCGGAAGCCCGCGCGCCGCGCCGCCGCCTCGGGCGCTGTCCCGCGATCGATCAGCGTGGCCGTCTCGGCGCGGTGGCGGGCGGCGGCGGGATTGTCCGCCGCCGGCTCGTCCAGCGCCATCACCGCGCGCGCGGCCGAATCGATCAGGTCGATCTGCTCGGGAAAGGCGTCGCGGAAGAAGCCCGATACGCGGAACGTCACGTCAACCCGCGGCCGGTTGATCTCGGCCACCTTCATCACCTCGAAACCGATCACCCGGCCGGAACTCCAGTCCCAGCGGGGCCGCACCCCCATCAGCGCCAGCGCCTGCGCGATATCGTCGCCGCCGGTCCGCATGTTGGCCGTGCCCCACGCGGAAAGCGCCATCGCCCTGGGGTAGTCCCCCTCGCGCTGGAGGTAATCCTCCACCAGCAGCTCGGCCGATCGCCTGCCCAATTCCCACGCGGTCGCCGTCGGCACCGACCTTGTATCCACCGAATAGAAGTTGCGTCCGGTCGGCAGCACGTCCGGCCGCCCCCGCGTCGGCGCGCCCGATGGCCCCGGCAGGATGAACCGCCCGTCGAGCCCGGCCAGCAACGTCCGCCGCTCCGCCTCGCCGCAGGCATCCACCCGGTGGGCGAGGTCGCCCAGCACCGATGCCATCACGGCGGTGGAGGCGGGGCCGGGCGGGGCGGCGCCGTTCACCAGCGCCACCGCCAGCTCTTCCAGCCGCTCCACCGTATCGCCGGTGGTCCGCCACGGATCGCCACCGGATACACCCAGTTGCGGTGGGCGCGGCCCGTCCCAGCGGTCGCCCATCCGGCAGTCGAGCGGATCGAAGCCCAGCCCCAGATCGTCCGCCATCGCCCGCAGCAGCGATGCCTCGCCGGGCGCCTCATGTCCCCTCGGCGTGCGGCACAGCGCGACCAGCAGGTCGTCGCGCAACCGACCCTCGGGTGATCTGGTGAACACATGCAGCCCGTCGCGGATCTGCATCTCCTTGAGTTCGCATAGATAATTGTCGAGCGCCGCCAGCGCGTCGTCGCCGTCGCCCACCGCTCCGGCATCGGCATCCAGCCCCTGTGATCGCGCCAGATCGAGGATCTCGCGCTTCAGCCGGTCGATCCGGCGCGGGTCCATGCCGGCGGCGAGATAATATTCGTCGACCAGCGCCTCCAGCGCCTTCAGCGGCCCATAGCTCTCCGCCCGGGTCAGCGGCGGCGTCAGATGATCGACGATCGCCGCCCCGATCCGCCGCTTCGCCTGCGTCCCCTCGCCGGGATCGTTGACGATGAACGGGTAGAGCTGCGGCACCGGCCCGGCGCAGATCTCCGGCCAGCAAGTGTCTGACAAGGCAAGCGCCTTGCCCGGCAGCCACTCCAGATTGCCATGCTTGCCGACGTGCACCACCGCCTGCGCGGCGAAGTGCCGGTTCAGCCAGATGTGGAACGCCAGATAGCCATGCGGCGGCACCAGCGCCGCATCATGGTAGGTCGCCTTGGGGTCCACGCCATAACCCCGCGCCGGCTGCACCGCCACCGCGACATGGCCGAAGCGATGCACCGCCAGTCGGAACGCGCCATCGCGCACGAACGGGTCGTCCGCCGGCTCGCCCCACCGCGCCGTCACCGCGGCGCGCGCTCCCTCCGGTATCGCCGCAAAGGCCGCGCGATAATCGTCGAGCGCCAGCGCCACCTCACCGGGCCGGTCGGCCGATCCGGCGGCATTGGTCACCCCCGCCAGCATGATCGCCATCAGCGCCGCGCCGTCCTCCGGCGCGTCGCCCACCGTATAGCCGGCTTGGCCGAGCGCGCTCAGGATCGCGGCGGCGCTCGCCGGCGTGTCGAGGCCCACGCCGTTGCCGATCCGTCCGTTGCGGTTGGGGTAGTTGGCCAGCACCAGCGCCACGCGCCGCTCACCTGGCGGGGTGCGCCGCAGTTTCGCCCAGTTCGCCGCCAGATCCGCCACGAAATCCACGCGATCGGGCACCACCTTCGGCACCACGATGCCGCATTCGGTGCGCGCGTCGAACCGCTCAGCCGCCTTGAACGCCACCGCGCGGGTAAACAGTCGCCCGTCCACCTCGGGCAGGCACACGTTCATCGCGAGATCGCGCGGGCCCAATCCGCGCGCGCTTTCCCGCCAGTCCGCCTCCGCCACGCCGGCGAACACCGTCTGCAATATCGGGCAATCCGCCGCCTCCAGCACGCTCCCCACCCGCCTCTCGCCGGGGGAGGAAGCCGCGAAGGAGGTGGCGTTCAGGATCACGTCCGGCCGAACCTCGCCGATCAGGCCGCGCAGCCAGTCCGCCGCGAACGGCTCGCGCAGCGCCCGCACATGCACCGCCGCCACGTTCAATCCACGTGAAACCATCACGGTCACCAGCGCGTCCACCGCATCCAGCGTGCCCGCGATCATCAGCGCGCGATAGAAACAGAGCAGGGCGACCGGGCGACCCGGCACCCAGCCCGCCCGCACGTCGGCGATCGTCGGCCGCTCGATGCTCGGCAGATACAGGCCGGCATCCGGCACCGCCACCGGATCGTCGGGCACGCCGATGTCGCGCCCGATCAGCCGCGCCGCGTGGCGCAGGAAGCTCAGCGCATTGGCGACCCCGCCCTGCCGCAGATATGCCACCAGCCGCTCGCTCACCGCCGCCGCCACGGTGGATGCGTCGGCCAGGGCCGGGTCCGGCTCCCGCCCGTCGGCCAGCGCGACGAAGGCGATGCCCTTGTCCCGTGCCACCCGCGTGATCTCGTCGACGCCATAGGGCCAATAGGATCGGCCGCCGAGCAGCACCACGCACACGAACTTCGCGCGCGCGACCACCTTCTCGACATACAGGTCGACCGAATAGGGATGTTTCAGCTGCAGCAGGTTCGCCAGCCGGATCGTCGGCGCGGCATCCCCCAGCAGCGCCGCCGCCTTGGCGAAGCAGGTGAGGTCGCTGTCCGCCACCGTCAGGAACAGGATGTCGCCCGGCGACTGGGCGAGATCGATCGCCTCCTCGCCGTTCGCGATCGTGCCGGGGGTGGCGGCCAGCAGATGCATCAGCGCGTGCCACCGCCGAGCGCACCCCTCAGCGCGGTGCCGATCGCCGCTTCGTCCAGCCCCTTCTGGCCGATTACCACCAGCTGCGAGACGCGCGGCTCGTCCGCCGTCCATGCCCGATCATAGTGATGCTGGATGCGCGGGCCGACTGCCTGGATCACCAGCCGCGCCGGCCGGCCATGCACCGCGACCATGCCCTTGATCCGCAGGATGTCGTGCGCCGCAATCAGCCCGGCCATCGCCGACAGCAGCGGCGCCACGCTCTCAACCTCGTCGCCGCGTACCACGAAGCTGGCGAAATCGTCATGATCGTGGTCCGGCTCGGCGTCGTGATGCGATGGCCGGGCGGTCAGGTCGTCCTCCGCGCCGGCGAACAGCCCCAGCAGCACGCCGGGATCGACCGCGCCATGATCCGCCCGCACGATCTTCACCCCGTCGCGGGTGTCGACGCCGAGCTCATGCTCGATCCGCACCAGCGTCGTCCGGTCGACCAGATCGGATTTGTTGAGGATCACCAGATCGGCGCAAGCCAGCTGATCCTCGAACAACTCCTCCAGCGGGCTGTCATGATCGAGCGAGGGGTCCGCCGCGCGCGCCAGCGCCAGCGCCGCCTCGTCGGTGGCGAAGCGGCCGGCGGCGACGGCATCGGCATCGATCAGCGCGATCACCCCGTCCACGGTGGCGCGGGTGCGGATGTCGGGCCACTGGAACGCCTTCACCAGCGGCTTCGGCAGCGCCAGGCCCGATGTCTCGATGATGATATGTTCGGGCGGGTTGGGCCGATCGAGCAGTTTCTGCATCGTCGGCAGGAAGTCGTCCGCCACGGTGCAGCAGATGCAGCCATTGGCCAGCTCGACGATGTCGTCCTCTGGGCAGGCCTCCGCGTTGCAGCCCTTCAATAGCTCGCCATCCACGCCGATATTGCCGAACTCGTTGACGATCAGCGCCAGCCGCCGGCCGCCGGCATTCTGCAACAGATGGCGGATCAGCGTGGTCTTGCCCGCGCCGAGAAAGCCGGTGATGACGGTAGTGGGCACCTTGCTCATTGGGGAACTCCTCGTCAAACGGTGGCGGACCGGGCGGAGGAGGGCATGAGGCCACGGCCGCGCCGGCCGCAAGGCCACGCACCGGCACCTCGCCGCGACAGGGTGTGGGCTGGCCGCAACCGGCCGGGTCTCGATCCTCTCACACGTCCTCCTCGCCCGAGCGATCGGCGGGGCGGGCTTCGCGCGAACGCTCGGCCGGCACGCGAGGGCAGGGGCATGGCCCTCGCCGTCACGCACCGCTGCGGCCCCGCCGCAATGGTTCGTCGCTCAGACGGAGAGACCGTGCCCCGACCAAATCCTGGGCCGGAACAAGAGCGACCGGTGCGCCGGCAGGTCTCCTGGCTCGCGGGTCATAGCTTGAGGCGCGCCTTCCCGGGCCGATCGGCCCAGTGGCTGCCGCCATCCCGAAGGAGGGTCGGCCCGCGCCTCTCGCTCGCCGCTCACAGTTGCAGGGACAGCCGCGGATTTGCGCGGCCAGGCCGCCCGCACCGCATTCCCGTTTTTAGCCCTCGCGGGCACCGGCGCGATCTTCGGCCGGGCGTCGCCGCCCGGCCGATCGCGGTCATAGGCGGATAATCGTCGGCCGCCAATGCTTCTTCATTCGGCGGCGGCCGGGCTGCGCTCAGGCGACCGTCAGGCCGACGTCGACATTGTTGCGGGTGGCATTGCTGTACGGGCACACCTCATGCGCCGCCTTCACCAGCCGCTCGGCGGCGTCATGCTCGACTCCGGGCAGCGAGATGGTGAGGTTGGCGGTAATGCCGTAGCCGCCTTCCGCACGCGGGCCGAAGCCGATCTCGGCGGTGACGGTGGCGTCTGCCGGCACCTTCACGCCCTCCTTGGCGGATACCGCCTTCATCGCACCCAGGAAGCAGGCGGAATAGCCGGCGGCGAACAGCTTTTCCGGATTGGCGCCGACGCCGCCCGGTCCGCCCATCTCCTTGGGGATGACGAGCTTCACGTCGACTGAGCCATCGTCGGATTTGGCGCTGCCGTCGCGCCCGCCCGTGGCGGTGGCGCTGGTCTTGTAGATCACGTTCACGGACATGCGGGTCTCCTCCGGCGGTTGGTCACGGCCCAAACGGCCGACCGACGGGGAGAGGCGCAACCAGGTCGGAATTTACCGACGGTGGCGGTTTTCGAGCGGCCGCCGCCCGATCATGCCGCGAGGCAGGAACGGGCGGCGGCATCGAGGTCAGACCAAAGCGTGGTCCGAGGAGAGTGCGCCGCTGAGGATGAAGTCGGCGGCACCGACCGACGCCTTGCTCAGCAGCACGATCGCCACATCATATTCGCCGCCATCGACATTGCCGTAGACGACCGTCACGGGCCCCTTGGCGGAGGCGGATGCGGCCTTGCCGTCCAGATCGGTGCCGAACAGGCTCTCCACCACGTTGATGTCGGCATAGGTCTTGTACGTCAGGTCGCCGGCACCGGTGGCATCGCCCATGCCCTTGAAGGTGAAGCTGCCCAGCCGGCTCACGTCGATCACGTCGTTGCCGAACTGATCGAGGTCGGTGATGACGTCTAGCGAGATGCGCCCCGCCTTGCCCGCGATCCGGGTGGTGCCGGCCTCGGCCACGAACGTGTCGTTGCCGGCGCCCAGCGTGATGGTGTCGATGCCGTCGCCGCCGAAGACGAGATCGTTGCCGCCATTGGCATAGATCTTGTCGTTGCCCTTGCCGCCCGAGAGCATGTTGGCCAGGTTGCTGCCGGTCAGCACGTCGTTGAAGTTCGATCCGGTGAGGTTCTCGATCGACTGGAACGTGTCGTTGCCCGCGCCGCCGGAGGCCTTGCCGCTGTTGAGGTTGGCGACGATGGCGGAGGTGGCGGTGATATAGCTTGCGGTGTCGTTGCCGCCGCGGCCGACCAGCTTGTCGTCGCCGGCATTGCCGATCAGGATGTTGTCGGCCTCGTTGCCCAGCAGCGTGTCGTTGCCGCTGCCGCCAGTGGCATTCTCGATCACCACGCCGTTGGCGATGGTATAGCCGCCGTAGATGTCGTCGACGAACGAGACGAGACCGCCGCCCGTTTTCGAATAATCCAGCGTCGCCGCCAGCAGGTCGATGTTCGCGTGGCGGGCGCCGTTATACACGATCGTGTCGGTGCCGCCGGTGTCCCAGATCGTCTGGTAGAAGGTGCCGGTCGCGTTCTTGTCCTGCAGCACATAGACGTCGTTGCCGGTGTTCTCGTCATGCACGCCGTAGCGCGTCTGCAATTCGGCGATGTCGAACGCGCTGAGCGAGCCCGACCAGCCATAGCCCACCGTGGCGCGGGTGTAGGGAGAGGGGCCGTCCGGGCCAGTCACCCAGGCGTCGTTATACGACATCACGGTGTAGACGCCCTGGTTCAGGTCGTACAGGCCGAGCGATCCGGTGGGTGCCGTCACGCCGAGCATCACATCCGATCCGCCGCCATTGTCGTGCGGGTGGGCCAGGCCGTGGGCGTGGCCGAACTCGTGCAGGATCACCGCAAAGGCATAGCCGCCGCGCTGGAGGCTCGCCTGCCCCGGCAGGCTCCAGCCGCCGCTGTCGACGTTGAACACGCCGATGCCCTGCTGCGAGCCGTAGGACGGATCCTGCGGGTAGAAATAGGCGCCATATTGATCGGAGGAGGTCGTCGAGAGGCGGAAGGTCGCCTGATTGACGTCGGTGGTGATCTCGTAATGGGTGCCGAATACCTTTTCATATTCGTGCAGCGCTTCCATCACCTGCTGCTTTTCGTAATCGTTCCAGCCGAACGTCACCATCGGCGTGACGCCGTCGTCTCCCGTCTCGCCGAAATTCTCGCCGGCCTGGCCGAAATAGACATAGGCCGTCGGCACGTTGTTGACGTTGACGAACGGCACGTTGTCGGCATTGCGCCAGTCGATCGAATCGAGCGGGCTCAGCGATGCGATGTCCACCTTCGTCGCGTCCAGCACATAGCCGCCGGTCTGGCCGGCATAGGCCTGCACGTCGAGATAATAGGTGCCGCCGGTCTGGGCGAGGAAGCCGACGCCGGAGCTGATGTCGCTCGGATAGCTGTTATCGTCATTCTGCGCGACGATATCGCCATTGGCGCTCCGCAGCGTGATGAACGTGTCGAGCTCGCCGGTCGGCACCGCGGTGGGATCGGTATTGTAGTCGGCACCGCCGGCAACCTTGAAGGTATAATATTGCCCGGCTTCCAGCGTGATCGCGTAGCGATCGGTGTCCGTCCCCGTCTCGCGCGCGCCGAAGGTGGTGCCAAGCCCGATCGTGGCCGCCGTCGCGTTCGTGTCGCCGACCGAGTCGACCGTGTTCTCGAACACGTTGACCGTGTAGCCGCCCGTGCCCGGATCGTTCTGGTTGGCGAAGGATGCGGCGACCACCGAATAGGTTCCGCTCGTTGCCGCCGTGAAGGTCGCGATCGAATAGAGGCCGTTGCCGCCATCGTCGTCCTGAATCACCAGCGTGTTGGTGGGGCTGCCGATCTGGAGGAAGCTGTCGAGCAGCGGCGTCGCGCCGGTGCCGTGCAGCGAGACGGTATAGGTGTGCCCGGCGATCAGGCTGATCGAATAGACATCCGTATCCCCCGACGAATCGATCAGGCCGCTCGCCGAGCCGCCGACCGGGATCGGCGTGCCATTGGCCTCGTCGGATATCGTCGACGGCACGGAGACGAGATCGTCGCGCAACTGCCCGACGAGAGGATCGATCGCGATCTTGCCGCCCGGGGAACCGGAGGTCATCCGGCCGGAATCATCGAAGCGAATCAGTGGAGATGACATAAGTGCTGCCCCTTATGTGCTGCCGGCGTCGGCAACCGTAAATGTCATGTTCATCATAAAGGCCATCATGTTACAAGCCTCGTTTACGAACCCGCTTGGTCTCCCGGCGGGACGATAACGGAGGGTCGCCGCCGCTATCGGGGAAGGACGAGGTGGTTCGATCATGATGCTGCGGTCGCTGATCGCCTGTGCCGCCCTGTCCGCGCTGCCGGTGCAGGCCAGCCCGTTTCGCCCGCTGCCGGGTCGGTCATCTCCGACGTCGGCCGCTTCCATCCCGACATGCCCGATGCGAGGGACGATGACGAACGATCAGGCCGGCGGTGCGAAGGCAGGCGGGATTGCCAACCTGCCGCATGCGATGGGCCGCAGCTTCGCGACGCTCGACGAGTATCTCACCCACCTTCGCTGCAACATGGCGCCGATCGACCGGCCCTGGTGGCGCGAGATCCGCCCCGGCGTGTACGAACAGGTCAAGCGCATGCCGGAAGGCAAGGCCGAGGTCGCGTCCCGCGCGGAGCTGGCCCGGCGGTTCGGCTTTGCCTACTGATCGGCTTCGCGATTCAAGTCCGGCGATTGGAAACGCCGCTCGCCTCCGCTAGGCCTCGCCTCCGGGGGTAAGGGCCATGCATCCGGTTGCGCTGTTCGAGCTTGTCATCGGCATGTTCCTGGCCGTGCTGGTGCTGCACTATCTGGCGCAGCGCCTGCGCCTGCCGCCCGCCGTGGCGTTGCTGACCGGCGGTGGCGCGCTCGCCTTCATGCCTGGCCTGCCGACGGTCGAACTCGATCCCGAACTCGTGCTGGTGATCTTCCTGCCGCCGCTGTTGATGGACGGCGCGTGGTTCACCGCGCTGGCGCCGTTCCGCCGCCACTTCGCCGGGATCATGTCGCTGGCGGTCGGTGCGGTGGTCTTCACCACCGCGGTGGTCGCTGTCGTGGCGAAGCTGCTGCTGCCGGGGCTGCCGTGGGCGGCCTGCGTGGCGCTCGGCGCGATCCTCTCGCCACCCGATGCCGTATCGGCGCGGGCGGTGCTGCAACGGGTCAGGCTGCCCCGCCGGATGACCACGCTGCTGGAGGGGGAGAGCCTGCTCAACGATGCGGCCGGTCTCGTCCTCTACCGTTTCGCCGTGGCGGCGGTGCTGACGGGCACGTTCAGCATGAGCGATGCGCTGGGAAGCTTCGCGATGCTGGTGATCGGCGGGATCGCCGTAGGCGGCGCGATCGGCGCATTATGGGTGCTGCTGCTCCGCCGGCTGGGCGACGATTACCTGATGATCGCCGCCTCCACCCTCGTCGCCTGGGCTTCCTATCTCGCGGGAGAGTCGCTGCATGTCTCGGGCGTGATCGCCACGGTCACGGCGGGGCTCGTCTGCGGCTGGTATCAGCACGTCGTCTTCACCGCGAGCGTGCGGATACGCGGCATCGCCTTCTGGCAGGTGCTGATCTTCCTGTTCGAGGCGGCGGTGTTCATCCTGATCGGCTTCTCGCTGCGTGGCGTGCTCGATCGCGTCGGCGGGCTGCGGCTGGTGATCGAAAGCATGGCCGCGCCGGTGTTGCTGATCGTCGCCGCCGTCACCGCCGCGCGCTTCGCCTGGATCTTCGGCGCGGACGCATTGCTGGCGGGGCTGAAGCGGGCGGGCCGGCGCACGGCCGATCCGCTCGGCCCCGGCGCCGCGACGGTGATGAGCTGGGCGGGGATGCGCGGCGTCGTCACACTCGCCGTCGCCCTCACCTTGCCGGAGACGATGCCGGGCCGTGACCTGATGCTGGTGACGGCCTTTGCCGTGATCCTGGTGACGGTGCTGATCCAGGGCACGACGCTGGGTGCCGTGATCCGCCTGGCCGGGCTGGAGGAGGATAGCCGATCCCGCCCTCCGCTCGATCTGATGGCCGCCGAAATCGCGATGCTGCAGGTCCAGTATCAGGCAGTCGAACGCCTCGCCTTCGCCGAGGACGGCACGCTGACGCACCCGCGCCTGCTCGACAGCTATCGCCGGCGGGCAACGATCTCGGCCAACTATTCGGGCACCGAGGCGGAGCGCGAACGCGATATCGCCGCGCATTACGATGTGATCCTCGCCGCCGTGCTCGCGGGCCGGCTGGAGCTCGTGCGCCTTCACCGCGCCGGCCAGATCGACGACGAGACGCTGCACGATCTGGAACGCGACCTGGATCTGGACGAGCTCGGCGCCATCGCCGCCAAAGGCTGATCCGGCGTCAGGCCGGGAGCTGTTCCCGCCGCTTGCGCTTTGCCTCGGGCTCGACATGGATCGAGACGATCCTGTCCGGATGATGCCGGTGCAGCGCCTGCTCGATCCGGTCGCAAATCGCATGCGATGCCTCCACCGACATCGTCCCATCCACCACCAGATGAAAATCGATGAAGGTCAGTCGCCCCGCCTGCCTGGTGCGGAGATCGTGGCTCTCCAGCGCGCCGGCCATGTTGGCGCCGATCACCGCCGCCACCTCGGCGAGTTCCGCGTCGGGCAGAGCGGCGTCCATCAGCCCGCCGAGGCTCTCGCCGATCAGCCGCCAGCCCGTCCACAGGATGTTCACCGCGACAAGCGCGGCGATGATCGGATCCAGCACCGCGATCCCCGTCGCCGCGACCAGCGCGACCCCGGCGATGACACCGATTGAGCTGTAGACGTCGGTGAGCAGGTGCCGTCCGTCCGCGATCAGCGCCGGCGAGCGTCGCTTCCCGCCCGATCGGATCAGCAGCCAGCCCCAGCCGGCATTGATGAGGGTGGCCGCCGCGCTGATCGCCAACCCCGCACCCGGCGCCTCGATCCGGCGCGGGGCGAGGAAGGCGCCATAGGCCTCCCGCAGGATGGCGAGCGCGGCGATCAGGATCAGCACGCCTTCGAGCACCGCGGCGAAATATTCCGCCTTGGCATGGCCGTAAGGATGGCCCGCATCGGGCGGTTGCAGGCTGAGGCGCACGGCGAAGAAGGCGGCGAGCGCCGTCACCACATTGATGATGCTCTCGATCGCGTCGGAATAGAGCGCCACGCTGCCGGTGAGCGCGAAGGCGAGATATTTCAGCCCCAGCACGCCGACGCTGACGACGATGCTACCCGCCGACAGCCGGATCAGCATGGACGAGGACGACCCGTCGGACGGTCGGGCCGGTGGATAGACCGGGGGCAGAACCTCCGTCACGGGCGATGCCACGGCAGGCGCGGGCTGGTCGGTATCGGAGCCATATCCTGCGTCTAGCCGAACTCCGGCGCGACTTCACCTTCCTCGGCACTGCCGCTTGCTCAGGCGACGGGGCCGACGCAATCCTTCTTTGCAACGCTAAAGCTGTTCTGCTGATGGACCCTCATGGGCGCGAAAAATGCCCGCGATCGGCGCTGCTCGAGCCAGCATCGAGCTTTTCTCATAGGTCGCGAAAGCTAAACTCTATTGAACTGGTAGACTTATGCTGCTTGGTCGCGGCCATGACCAGAGCCCATTCGCTATTGTCCTCAGGCCTGCGCTCGCGCTGGCTTTCGCCTCTGCTGCTGCTGGCGGCGTGGGAGGCGGCGTGCCGCTCGGGCCTGATCGCGGCGCACACGCTGGCGCCGCCATCCACCGTGCTGCTGACGATGGGCGCGATGATCCGGTCCGGCGAACTGCCCGCCAATCTGCTCGTCTCCTTCTGGCGCGTGGGGCTGGGGCTTGGCATCGGCGTCACGCTCGGTGTCGCGCTGGGGCTGGTCGCCGGCCTTTCGCGGCGGGGCGAGGCGATGGTGGACCCGCTGGTGCAGATCAAGCGGACGATCCCGGTGGTCGCGCTGGCGCCGCTGTTCATCGTGTGGTTCGGCATCGGCGAGACGCCGAAGGTGGCGCTGATCGCCTTCGCCACGATCTTCCCGGTCTATCTCAACCTCTACAACGGCATCCGCGGGGTGGACCGCCGGTTGCTGGATGCGGCGCGCAGCTTCGGCCTCAGCCAGCGCGAGCTGATCGTCCACGTCATCCTGCCCGGCGCGCTGCCATCGCTGCTGGTCGGCCTGCGCTATGCGCTGACGGTGGCGATCGTGATGCTCGTGATCGCCGAGCAGATCAACGCCAGCGCCGGCCTCGGCTTCCTCGTCAACAATGCGCGCGATTTCATGCGGACCGACATCATCGTCGTCTGCCTGATGGTCTACGCGCTGCTCGGCCTCGGCGCCGATACCCTGATCCGCATCGTCGAAGACCGCGCGCTCGCGTGGCGCCCCAAGCTGGTGGAGGCCTGATCCATGTCCGTCGCCTATTTTCCTGGCGTGGCGGAGGCGGCCCCGGTCGTCCGCCTGCGCGGTTTCACCCGCCGCTTCGGCCCGAACGTGATCCTCGACGATCTGAACCTCGACATTGCGCCCGGCGAGTTCATCGCCTTGCTCGGCCATTCGGGCAGCGGCAAGACGACCCTGCTCCGCACCCTCGCCGGCCTCGATCCGGTGGAGGGGCAGGAGGTGACGATCCCCTCGGCCCGCGCCGTGGTGTTTCAGGATTCCCGCCTGCTGCCGTGGAAGCGGGTGTGGAAGAATGTCGCGCTGGGCCTGGCGGGCCGCACCGCGCGCGTTCGGGCTGAGCAAGCGCTGGCGGAGGTCGGGCTGTCGCATCGGCTGGATGCCTGGCCGCTCACTCTGTCCGGCGGCGAGGCCCAGCGCACCGCACTCGCCCGCGCATTGGTCCGGGAGCCGCAGTTGATGCTGCTGGACGAGCCGTTCGCCGCGCTCGATGCGCTCACCCGGCTCAGGATGCACGAGCTGGTGCTCAACCTGTGGCGCGTTCATCGCCCCGCCGTACTGATCGTCACGCATGACGTCGATGAAGCGATCGCGCTGGCGGACCGGGTGCTTGTCCTCGCCAAAGGACGCTTCATCCTCGAGGAGCCTATCCTCGCCGAGCGCGGCCGCCGCACTGCCAGCGTGCGCGATCTGCGCCGCCGCCTGCTCGGCGCGCTCGGCGTCGCGGCGCAGACCGGCACCTATGCGGATGCGGTCGCCGGCGGTGCGGATCTGGCGGAGGCCGCGGAATGAACGCGCCGACCCTGATCGCTCATCCTTCGGTGGGTCTCGCCCGGTTGGCGCAGTTCGTTGCGGATGTCGCCGGTCTGCTTGCCGAAGCGCGTGAGGAGGCCGATATCCGAGCGCGCGCGAGCGGACTGATAGCGCAGCTGGTGCGGCAGGACGACTGGCTGCCCGATGCCTATGCGGTGCCGGACCCCGCGCGCTATCAGCAATATCTGCTCCACCGCGATCTCGCTGGCCGCTTCTCGGTCGTCAGCTTCGTCTGGGGTCCGGGGCAGGCGACGCCGGTTCACGATCACCGTGCCTGGGGCGTCGTCGGCGTGCTGCGCGGCGCGGAACTGATCGAGGATTTCACCCGCGACCACGAAGGCGCGCTCCGCCCGGCCGGTGAGATGCGCGTGCTGGAGGCGGGCGGGGTCGACAGCTTCTCGCCCGATACCGGGGACATTCACCGTGTGGCCAACGCCTACGATCATCGTGTCTCGGTCAGCATCCACCTCTACGGCGCGGATATCGGAACGGTGGAGCGTGCCACCTACGAACGAAGCGGCCGGCAAAAGCCCTTCGTCTCCGGCTATGCCGATCAGCCGGCGCTGATCGCATGAGCGACGTCACCACCCCTCAAGCGGTGCGCAGCGCGCTGCTCGCGCGGGACGAGATCGCGCTGATCGATGTCCGCAACGAGGCGGAGTTCGCCACCGGCCACCCGCTGTTCGCCGCGCAGCTGCCGCCCGATCGCATCCCGATCGAAGCCGCGCCGCGCCTGCCGCGCCGGGGTGTTCCGATCGTCCTGTACGACGATGGCGGGGGGCTGGCCGCTGCCGCCGCCGATCGCTTCGCCGCGCTGGGCTACACCAACGTGTCGCTGCTGGCGGGCGGTCTCGCCGGATGGCGGGCGGCGGGGTACGAGCTGTTCGAGGATGTGAACAGCTATGCCAAGGCGTTCGGCGAACTCGTCGAGCATCGTCGCGGCACGCCATCGCTCGCGGCGCCGGAGGTGCAGGCGCTGATCGACGCGACGGCGAACATCGCCATCCTGGATGCCCGCCGCTTCGACGAATATGCCACGATGAGCCTGCCGGGCGGCATCAGCGTGCCGGGTGCCGAGCTGGTGCTGCGCGCGCCAGCGATCGCGCCCGACCCCGAGACGACGATCATCGTCAACTGCGCCGGCCGGACGCGCAGCATCATCGGCGCGCAGTCGCTTATCAATGCCGGACTGCCCAACCGGGTGGTGGCGCTGCGCAACGGCACGATCGGCTGGACGCTGGCGGGCCAGCAACTCGCGCATGGCAGCGATCGGCGCTTTCCGGTGGTGGCCGACGAGGGCGCCACCGTCGCCCGCACCCGCGCGCGCAACGTCGCCTACCGCGCCGGCGTGAAGCAGATCGGCCGCGACGATCTCGCCCACATCGCCGCCGATACGCGCCGCACGCTCTACCGCTTCGACGTACGCACGCCAGAGGAATATGCCGCCGGCCACATAGCGGGCTTTCGCTCCGCGCCGGGCGGCCAACTGGTGCAGGAGACCGATCATTTCGCGCCCGTGCGGGGCGCCCGCATCGTCCTTGCCGACGATCTTGAGGCACGCGCCGACATGACCGCCTCCTGGCTCGCCCAGATGGGCTGGGAGGTTTTCGTCCTCACCGGGGCTGCCCCTTCGCTCGACGCCGGCGATCCCCAGGCCATGCCGGCCCGCCCGCCGGAGGGCCGCTACCGCCGGCCCTATGAGGGCACCGACAATCCCGCCGCCGCGATGCAGGCCTATCTCGAATGGGAATATGGCCTCGTCGATCAACTCGCCCGCGATGGCACCCACGGCTTCTTCGTCATCTGATCGCCCAGAGGAGTTTGCAATGACCGTAAAGTTCATCGGCTATATCGGCTTCAACAACGAGAGCGAGGTTCACTCGCTGCGCACCCTGCGTCCCCTCGACCGCGACTATGTCGAGGCGGCGGCCAGGGCGCAGGAGGCGGGTGGCTTCGATCGCGTGCTGATCCCGTTCGGATCGAACTCGCCGGAAAGCCAGATCGTCGCCGCGCATGCCGCCGCGATCACCACGAAGCTGGGCTTTCTGATCGCGCATCGCCCGGGCTTCACCCAGCCGACCGTCGCCGCGCGCCAGCTGGCCACGCTCGATCAGCTGTCCGGCGGCCGGGTGGCGGTCCACATCATTACCGGCGGCGCCGATGCCGAGATGGCCAAGGACGGGGACGAGAGCAACAAGGCCCAGCGTTATGCCCGCACCGACGAATATCTGAAGATCCTGCGACAGGAATGGACCGCCGAGCAGCCGTTCGACCATGATGGCGACTTCTATCGCATCCGTCAGGGTTTCGCGGCGGTGAAGCCGCAGAACCTGCCCGTATTCTTCGGCGGTTCCTCGCCAGAGGCGATCGATGTCGCGGGTCGCCATGCCGATGTCTATGCGCTGTGGGGTGAAACGCAGGCGCAGGTGCGCGAGGCGGTCGCCACCATCCGCGCCTCGGCGGCACGCTATGGCCGCCATCCGGGCTTCTCGCTGTCGCTGCGCCCGATCCTCGCCGACACCGAAGAGGCGGCGTGGAAGCGGGCCGACGAGATCGTCGAGATCGTGCGCGATCTGCGCGAGAAGGCGGGCGCGGACACCAAGGATCATGCACCGCCCCACGCCGGCGCCCAGCGCCTGTTGCAGGCCGCCGCCGCCGGCTACCGCGCCGATACGCGGCTGTGGACCGGCCTGGCCGCCGTCTCCGGCGCGCAGGGCAACAGCACCGGGCTGGTCGGCACGCCGGAGCAGGTGGCCGATGCCTTCCTCGATTATTACGATCTCGGCATCGATCACTTCCTGATCCGCGGCTTCGATCCGCTGGGCGACGCGATCCGCTATGGCGAGGAGCTGCTGCCGCTGGTGCATGAACGGGTCGCCCGGCGCGATGCCGAACGCGACGCCGAGCGGGCCGTCGCGTGAAGCGGCTGCTGCTTGCGCTTGGCATGCTGCTGTCGCTCGCGGCCTGTGGTCGTGGTGCCGACAGCGGGCGGGAGACGCTGCACGTCGGCAGCCAGCGCGGCGGCACCAAGGCGGTGATGCTGGCGAGCGGGGCGCTGGATGGCGCCCCCTATGCGGTCGAATGGTCCGAATTTCCCGCGGCCCAGCATCTGCTGGAGGCGATCGGCGGCGGCGCGGTGGACATCGGGCTGGTCGGCGATGCGCCCTTCATGTTCGCCTATCAGAGCGGCAGCCGGATCCAGGCGGTCGGCGCGCAATATGTGAAGGAGCGGCCCCGCGCGGCGCTGGCGCTGGTGGTGCCTGCCGGATCGCCCGCCCGCACCCTGGCCGACCTGAAAGGCAAGACGATCGCGACGACACGCGGCTCGATCGGCCACCATCTCGTGATCCGCGCCTTGGCCGTCGCCGGCCTGCCGGCCGACTGGGTGACATTCAGCTTCCTCTCGCCCGGCGATGCCAAGGCGGCGTTCAGCTCCGGCGCGGTGGCCGGCTGGTCGGTGTGGACACCCTATCTGGCCACGGCCTTGAAGGAGAAGGCGCGAATCGTCGTCGATGGGCATGATCTGGTGACAGGCTATGGCTTCGAAGTGGCGAACGACGATGCCATCGCCGGCAAGCCCGCACTGCTCGCCGATTTCCTGAAGCGCGAGGCGAAAGGCCTCGCCTGGGCTCACGCGAACCCCGATGCCTATGCCGCGGTGCTCGCGAAGGAGACCGGGCTGCCGCTGGAGATTGCGCGCGACTATGCGTTCAAGAACGGCCGCGTGTCGGTGCCGATCGACGATGCGGTGATCGCCGATCAACGCCGGGTGCTGGACGACTTCCGCAATGCCGGCGCGATCGCGGGCAAGCGCGATCTCGCCGCGGCGTTCAACCGCACGATCACCCCAACGAAGGTGGCGATGGCCGCCCCCCAGTAGCGCCGCGCCCGGGCGTTAGACCCGGCTCTGCCGACACACAGGATACACCACGCGCGAGCCGCCGGAGCACCGCTCCGGAGGAGAGGCGGCCCGCGCCTAGCGACTTTCACAAAGGGACAGATGATGAAGACCGTTCTCCTCACGGGCGTCGCGCTCGGCGCGCTCGCCATGCAATCCGCGCCGTCGCTCGCGGCCGATGCGCCGCTCGCGGATGCCACCGCCGCGACCGCCGCCGACGATGCCGAGACGATCGTCGTCACCGGCGCGCGGGGCGGCACCGGCCGCACCGTGGCGGACAGCCCGGTGCCGATCGACGTCATCAGCCCGCAGGAACTGAAGGCCACCGGCCGCACCGGGCTGAAGGAGGTGCTCGGCAACATCGTGCCTTCGCTCACCATGCCGGCGCTGGGCGGTGGCGGCACATCGGCCAGCGTGCGGCCGATCACCATTCGCGGCCTGTCGGGCGATTATCTGCTGGTGCTGGTCAACGGCAAGCGCCGCCACACCACGTCGCTCATCAACAATCTCTCGCGCATCTCGGGCGGCTCGACGCCGGTCGATATCGATCTGATCCCGACCAACGCAGTCGGCCGCATCGAGGTGCTGCGCGATGGCGCGGCGGCGCAATATGGCTCGGATGCGATCTCGGGCGTCATCAACATCATCCTCGACGATGCGCCGGAAGGTGGCGAATTCAGCACCACCGCCGGCCAGCTGTACGAGAAGGGCGGCGAACTCCTCCAGACGCAGATCGGCTATGGCGCGCGCATCGGCGATGGCGGCTTCATCCGCTTCGCGCTGGAGGCGAAATATCACGATCGCGCGAAAAGCTCGGCCGAGCCGGTGCCCAGCCTCTTTCCGCTGGTGAACGGCGCCGCCGATCCGCGCGAGGCATCGGTCGATCACCTGATCGCCGGCGGCTATGGCCGCTCCAACCGTGACAAGATCGTCAACGGATCGCTCAACACGGAGCTTCCGCTCGGCGACGGGCTAAAGCTCTACAGCTTCTCCACCGCAAGCTACCGCGACATCACCGACGCACGCGGCGCCTATTTCGCCTCGCCCACCGGCTATGGCGGCGCGGCCAACCCGCAGGGATCGAGCGTGCTGCCGCAAATCTACCCGGCCGGCTTCCAGGCCTATCGCCGCATCAAGGAACGGGATTTCCAGGCGGCGCTCGGCCTGAAGGGCGATCTCGGCGCGTGGAGCTTCGACCTGTCCTCCAGCTACGGGCAGGATCATGTGTGGCTGGGTGCGGAGAACACGCTCAACCCCTCGATCGGGCCGGCGAGCCCGACCGATTTCTTCATGGGCAAGCAGATTCAGGATCTGTGGGTCAACAATCTCGATCTCAGCCATGATTACGATATCGGCTTCGCCAAGCCGCTGTCGGTCTCGGTCGGCGTCGAGCATCGCTGGGAGCGGTTTCGCAGCATCGCCGGCGAGCCGGACAGCTATCGCGACGGCGGCTATGTGATCCCGCGCGACGGAACGCCGTTCGGCCTCGCTTATGGCGGACGCTCGCCTTCGCCGGGATTGGTGTCGTTCACCGGCACCTCGCCCGCCGACGCCACCTCGCTCAGCCGCAACAATGTGGCCGCCTATGTCGATCTGTCGACCAGCATCACGCCGGCGTGGTTCGTCGGCGTGGCCGGGCGGGTAGAGCATTATGACGACAGCGCGGGCGACACGGTGAGCGGCAAATTCTCGACCCGCTACGAGATCGCGCCGGGTCTCGCGCTGCGCGGCGGGGTGAACACCGGCTTCCGCGCGCCTTCGCTGGCGCAGACCGGCTTTTCCACCACGCAGAACACGACCACGACGATCGGCTCGCAGCGGGTGACGACCACCACCAAGTTCCTGCCGGTCGACAGCGTCGCCGCCATCGCGCTGGGGGCCAAGCCGCTCAAGCCCGAGAAGTCGCTGAACTATACTGCCGGCGTCACCTACGAGCGTGGCGGAGTGCGGCTGACGGTGGATGCCTACCAGATCCGCGTGGACGATCGCATCGCCAAGACGGAGTTCCTCGGCACCTCGGCGAACGGCGGCACCGCCGTGCGCGACATCTTGCTGGCCAATGGCGTGGCCAATGTCGACAGCGCGCAATATTTCACCAACGCGATCGACACCCGCACGCGCGGCGTGGATGCCGTCGCCGAATATGTCCTGCGGACCGGTGGCCTCGGCACCTTCCGGCTGAACGCTGCCTACAGCTACAACAAGACAAAGATCCTGAAGGTGATCGACAATCCGTCGCAGCTGGCGACGCTGAACGTCACCTTGTTCGGTCGCCAGGCGCGCCGCGATCTCGTCGCGGCCACCCCGCGCACGAAGGTGGTGCTGACGAGCGACTGGAGCCTCGACCGCCTCCACATTCTCGCGCGCGGCACGCGTTACGGGAGCTATGTCGAATCCAGCACGGTCGCCAGCGGCGATCGCCGCTTCGGCGCGAAGTGGATCGCCGACCTCGACATCGGCTACGATCTCAGCGAGCGGATCACGCTGTCGGTCGGCGCGAACAACCTGTTCGACACCTATCCGGATCGCAACGGCATCATCGCCTATGATGGTTCGGGCGCCTACGGTTCGTTCGCGCCCTTCGGCCTGAGCGGCGGCTTCTATTATGGCCGGGTCGCGGTGAAGATCTGAGGGGCGGTCAGTTCTCCGCGCTGCCCGCCACCTCGAACAGGTGGCGATATTGCCGCGGCTGGGAGCGGAGATACTGATCCGGCGCGCGGACGCGCCCGCCGAGATAGGCAGCGGCATGCCACGGCCAGCGAGGATCGTACAGGATCGTGCGCGCCAGCGCGATCAGGTCCGCATCGCCCGTGCCGATGATCGCCTCCGCCTGTTCGTACTCGGTGATGAGGCCGACGGCGACGACCGGGATGGAGACCGCCTGCTTCACCGCGCGTGCCAGCGGCACCTGATAGCTTGGCCCGGTCGGGATCGCCTGGCGCGGATCGAGGCCGCCGCTGGAAACGTGGATGGCGGCGCATCCGCGCGCCGCGAGCGCATGGGCGAAGGCGATCGTCTGGTCGCTGTCCCACCCGCCTTCCACCCAGTCCGTGCCGGAGACCCGCATCGTGACGGGCACGCTGTCCGGCAACGCCTGCCGCACCGCGTCGAACACCTCCAGCGGAAAGCGCATCCGGTTCTCCAGGCTGCCGCCATAATCGTCGTCGCGCCGGTTGGAGAGAGGCGACAGGAACTGGTGCAGCAGATAACCATGCGCCCCGTGCAGCTGCACCGCATCAATTCCGCGCCGCGCCGCGCGGCGGGCGGCGGCGGCGAACGCCTCCCGCACTCGCGCCATCTCCGCGCGGTCGAGCGCGACCGGGGCATTGTCGCCGTCCGCGAACGGGACGGGCGAGGGGGCCAGGGTCTGCCAGCCATTCGCGGCCGACGGCGCGATCTGCTTGCCGCCACGCCAGGGCAGGTCTGTCGATGCCTTGCGCCCGGCATGGCTCAGCTGGATGGCGATCGGCATGTCCGAATGCCGCCGCACGCTCTCCAGCGTGCGCGCCATCGCCGCCTCCGTCGCATCGTCCCACAGGCCGACATCGCCATAGGAGATCCGCCCTTCCGGCACGACCGCCGTCGCCTCGATGGTGAGCAGAGCGGCGCCGGACAGAGCGAGATGGCCGAGGTGGATCATGTGCCAGTCGGTCATGCAGCCATCCACCGCCGAATATTGCCACATGGGCGCGATCACGATGCGGTTGGCGAGGGCGAGCCCGCCGACTGAAAAGGGTTCGAACAGTTTCGGTCCGCTCATTCCGATGATCCTCGCTGCCGTCTGCACTTTGGCCCGATGGGTGCGGAGGTGTAACGCACGGCACGCCGGACCCGCTCGGTCGTTGCACAAATATGATCGCTCCCGTCATTCCGATAGCCGCCTTGCGGCGATCGCTGAAATCCCGTCTTGCCGGGCAGGTACAGGCCTTCTTCAACGATCGCGGCACCGGCCAGCGCCCGGTCGTCAGGCGGGCGGACGGGCTGTTCGGCCCGGCATCGGTCACATGGCGGGTGCATGGCGATGTCGCGTCGATGATGGTGGGCGGCGTCTCCGGCCTGCTTCTCCAGATGCTGCACCCGGCCGTGCTCGCCGGCGTGTGGGATCATTCCCGCTTCCGCGAGGACATGCACGGTCGCCTGCGCCGCACGGCACGCTTCATCGCGCTGACCACCTATGGCGGACGGGACGAGGCTGAGGCGGTGATCGCCCGCGTCCGGACCATCCACGCAGGCGTCGCCGGCACGCTGCCGGATGGCACCGCCTATCATGCTGGCGACCCTGCCTTGCTCGCCTGGGTCCACGCGACGGAGACGACGAGCTTCCTCGACGGCTGGATCCGCTATGGCGAGCCCCGCATGAGCCGCGCCGATCAGGGTCGCTACTTCGCCGAAATGGCGCAGATCGGCGGCGCGCTTGGAGCCGACCCGCTGCCACACAGCCGCGCGGAGGCCATCGCGTTGATCGAAGCGATGCGCCCGTCGCTGAAGGTGGACGCCCGCACGCGCGAGATCGCACGGCTGGTGCTCGGCGGGCAGGCGATCGGCGGCGTCGGCGCGACGGCGCAGGCATTGCTGATGGCCGCCGCCGTCGACCTGCTGCCGGGCTGGGCGCGCACGATGCACGGCCTGGCGCCGCCGGTATCCCGCACGCTGGTCCGCGGCGGCATGGGTGGCGTGGCGCGCACGCTGCGCTGGGCGTTCAGCTGAGCCGGGCCGCCGGATGGGAAGGACCGCAACCTTTGCGGCGGGCGGCGGTTGATTTGCCGATCACAGGAGAATGTTCATGGCCAAGCCGCCGCCATCCGGCCCCCATTCCGACATCACCGGCGTCAATCGCGACGCGCGGGTGAACACGCCGAACCGCGATCCGGCCAAGGGCGGCGCCGAGGAAAAGGACGCGGCCGACAAGAACAGCGTCGGCCAACCGAATGAGGGCGAGCACGCGCCGGACTGATCCGGCCGGCCTTCAGCGCACCGGTTCGTCGAACATCAGGGCGCGGGCATAGCGCACCGGCGGCGATCCGTGGCTCAGCAGCGCATCGTTATAGCGTTGCAGGTCGAACCCGGCGCCCTCGCGTTTCCGGGCGGCTTCGCGCAGCTCCATATGTTCGGCATAGCCGACGAAGTAGCTCGGCAGTTGCGCGGAGGTCAGCCGCGCTCGCGTCCATTTGCCGGCCGCCTCGCGTTCCTGCTGGAAGGCGCCCTCCATCATCATCCGCATCGCCGCGGCCTCGGTCAGCCCCTCGGTCTGGATGCCGATGTCGAGCAGGGTGTTGGTGATCGATCGCAGCCGCATCTTCAGCACGGTAAGGCGGAACAGCGGATCGCCGGCCAGATAGCCGGCATCCGCCATCATCCCCTCACCATAGACCGCCCAGCCCTCGATGAACGATCCCGACGCGAGCACCGCGCGCAAGGTGGACTGGCCGGCATTGGCGTGCGCCAGCTGGAGATAATGCCCCGGCATCGCCTCGTGGATGCTGAGATCGTGGATCATGTAATCATTATATTCGCGCAGGAAGGAGGTGGCCTGCGCGTCGCTCCATTCCGCCGGGATCGGCGACACGGCATAGAAGGTGCCGAGCGCGCGATCGAGCGGCCCGGGGCTGTCGCAATAGGCCACCGCCACGCCCTGCTGGAACTTGGGCATGGTGATGATACGCAACGGCTGGTCCGGCACCGAGACCAGCCGCTTCGCGCGCACGAAAGCGGTCGCCTCGCGCAGCGTCTGCTCGGCGCGGGGGATCACGCCGTCGCGCGGCGGGCGCTTGGCGTAGCTGAGTTCCAGCGCCGCGGCGATCGCCGCCTGCTGCTGCGCCGGTGTCGGTGTGGCCGGGGTCGGCGGTGCGCCCGCGCGGCCGGCCAGCACGGTGCGCGCGATCGCATACATCTGCGTCCGCGTCTCGGCGAGTGCCATGATAGCGCGCGCCTTCATCTCGGCCCGGCTGAGCGGAGACAGCAAGGCGAAGTGCAGCTTGGCGTCGTACAGTGTCGCCCCCAGCCGGAAATCGCCTTTGGCCGCCGGCACCAGAACCTTGTCGAGCCATGCCTGATGCTCGGCGACCGCGCGCTTCAGGTCGGCCAGCGCGGCGTCGAAGGCGGCGGCATCGGCGGGCGCGAGTTCGCCCTTGTGGGGCGCCAGCATCGTCTCCGCTATCTCGACGATGCCGCCATTCTGCTTCGCGACAGTGGTGGCGAAGATCGCCGGCACGCGCGCCGGCACCAGATTGGCGCGCGCCTGCGCCAGCAGCGCCGGCAGCAGCCGCATCCGCGCGGTCGCCGCCTTCAGCCGCTGCGGCCACGGCGCGAAATCCCGCGCGGCGAGGCTGTAGAGCGACGATCCGGCCGCATCGTTGTAGATCTGCGGATCCCACGCCCAGCCCTGATATGTCTCGCTCTGCCAAATATCGTAGCGCAGCGCATTGTCGAGCAAGGCGGCGTCGACCTGGTTTTCGCGGCTCAGTGCCGCCCGGTCCACCTTGCCCAGTTCGGCCAGCATCGCCGAGGAGAAAGCCAGCCCGCGCGCCCGCCCGGCGGGGGACATGTCGGTGATCTCGCTGTCGAAGCGATGGTCGCCGATCCCCGTCGCATTGGAGGCGTTGAGCCGCAACATGCCATCCAGATACCGCTGCCCCAGCGACAGGAAGGCGACATCGGACGGGGCAGGCGACGCCGTGCTGGCCGCGATCGGGGCGGCAGGGGCAGGAACGGCCGCAACGAGCGCCAATGGAAGCAGGCGGCGGAGCGCGTGTAATCTCATCATTCAGTGATGATGCGCCCGTCACACCTTTGCGACAATGGGTTATTCGTCGTGCACGATGCTGGAGCGGGTGATGGGAATCGAACCCACATAGCTAGCTTGGAAGGCTAGTGCATTACCACTATGCTACACCCGCAACGACAGGCCGATCGGCCGCCTCTTGGCGCGGCGTCGAACGATCGCGTGTCATTGCCACCGCCATCGCCGCGCCGTCAACCTATACTGCGGATCGGGTCGGCCAATGCGTGCTGGAATAAGCGGCGCAATCACCGGCTCCAACAAAGACTAGTCGGCAGGGTTTCGCCGCACCGCTAATTGCGGCCGACCGGTATTCACCGGCGATCGCCGAGCGAACGCCCATTCGTCGCGGCTCCCCTGTCCCAAGCGAAGGAGGATCCCATGACCAATCTGGTTGAGGAAGACCGTATCCCGGTCATCATCGGCGTCGGCGAAATCTGCGACCGGCCACTGGTGGACACCGAAGGACTTGATTCGATCGAGTTGATGCTTGCCGCGCTGGCAGCGGCCGAGGCCGATGTCGGCACGAGCGTGCTTGGCCAGCTCGACTGGCTGGGTGTCGAGGATGAAATCAGCTTTCCGGTGCCGGCGCCGCAGGATGTGCTCGCCGGGCGGCTGCCGCGCCGGCCGCGCATCGCGGTCAAGACCTTCGAGGCGTCGGGCGACGGGCCGGTCCAGCTGATCGCCGACGCGGCCAACCTGATCGGGCGCGGCGAGATCGGCCTTGCCGCGGCAGTGGGGGGTGAGGCGCTGCGCACCGCCGCCAAGCGAGCGCAGGCGGACATCGCGGCGGGTCGCGAGTCGCCCAAAAGCTCGATCGCGGAGGTCGCCGCGAGCGGGGCGAAGCCGATCGCGCGCAAGCACGGCCTGCTCACGCCGATCGACGTCTATCCGCTCTACGAAAATGCCACGCGCGCCGCCTGGGGTCAGACGTTGGCGGAGGGCCAGGCCGAAACCGCCGCCATCTGGGCCGGTTTTTCGCAGGTGGCCGAGGCCAATCCATACGCCTGGATGCGCCGCGCCGTCGCCGCGGAGACGATCGCCGCGCCCTCGGCGGACAATCGCATGGTCAGCTTTCCTTATACCAAGCTGATGGTCGCCAACGCTTCGGTCAACATGGGTGCGGCGGTGATCGTCGCCAGCCTCGCCGTCGCGCGTCGTCTGGGCGTGGCTGAGGACCGGCTGGTCTATGTCGGCGCCAATGCGGCGGCGCACGAAGACGAGGATTTCCTGCTGCGCGACAGCTATGAGCGTTCGGCGAGCCTGGAAGCCACCGTTGCCGTGGCGCTCGATCGCAGCGGGCTCGAAGTGGCGGACATCGATCATGTCGAGCTTTATTCCTGTTTTCCCTGCGTGCCCAAGATGGCGCGCCGCGTCCTCGACTGGCCGGCGGAGAAGCCCGCCAGCGTCTATGGCGGGCTGACGTTCGGGGGAGGGCCGATCGGCAACTGCATGATGCATGCGGCGGCGCGCATGGTGGTGAAACTGCGCGAAGGTGGCGAACATGGGCTGATTGTGGCCAATGGGGGATATGCCACGCACAGCCACTCGCTCGTGCTGTCCCGCCGCCCGGTGCCGGCAGGCACCTTTCCGCTGGACTATGACGTCCAGGCCGAGGCGGACGCGCGGCGCGGCGCGGCGCCTGACCTGATCGACGATCATGAAGGAGAAGGGACGATCGAGACCTTCACGATCCCGTTCGATCGCAAGGGTGGCCCGCGGTCCGGCACCGTGATCGCCCGCACGCCGGCAGGCGCTCGCTTCCTCGCGCATGTTCCCGGCGAAGATGCCGATATGCTCGCATTCCTGATGGCCGGCGACGCCCAGCCGATCGGTTCCAGCGGGCGGGCGGTTCGGCGGGGCGACAGGATCGTGTGGATGCGCTGATGGCATCCCTCCGGACAGCGGGGTAGACGGGGCGAATGGCGGAAGTCGACATGCGCCTGGTGCGGAGCTTCGTTGCGGTGGCGGACGAACGATCGTTCACCCGCGCGGCGGAGCGCCTGCACGTTGCGCAACCCTGGCTCTCGGTCCAGATCCGCAAGTTCGAGGAGCAGATCGGTTTTCGCCTGTTCGAGCGCAACCGCAATCAGGCCGTCATCCCGTCCAGCCAGGCGGAGGCACTGCTTCCTGCTGCGCGGGAATATCTCGCCGCCGCCGAGCGGATGGCGGGCAGCGCGCGCCGCATCCGGGACAGCGCCACGATGACGCTGCGGCTGGGTGCGCCGGATTTCTCCGCCGAGATGCCGATGCGAACCGCGATCACCGACGAGTTCGCCATAGCGCATCCCAAGTTCGAGCTTGAAGTGTCCAATGCCTGGACGGTCGAACTGCTCAAGCGCGTGCGCGACGGCGAACTCGATGTCGCCTTCACCGTCGGCCCGCATGTCGATGCCTCGACCGAGGCGATGGTGGTGGCGCGCTACCGACTCGCGCTGCTGGGCCATGCCGACGATCTCGACCGCCTTCCCTCGCCGTTGCCCTTGACGACGCTTGCCGGCCGGACGGTGGCGATCTTCCGGCGCAACGTGAACGCGCCGTTCCATGATGCGATCGCGCCGGTGCTGGAGGCGGCCGGGGTGACGGTGGGCTACCTGTCCGAATCCGGGCACACCGCGATCCTGCACAATACGCAGCGCACCGGGATGCTCGCGCTGGTCGGCGACTATGCGCATTCCCCATCAGTCGCCGATCGGCTGACGATCCGGCCGCTCGACGAACCGGCGCTGGCGTTCAACCTCAATCTGGTGCGACGGGTGGGCGATCGCAGCCCGGCAGTCTCGGCCCTCTGGTCCCATGCGATGCGGATCGTGGCGCGTTGATACGGATCTGCTATCAACAAATTGCGCATTCCTATTAGACGATCCCGCCAACCATCCTAGTCTCCCCGAACATAAGACGCGCCACCTCGCAGATGAATGAAGGTGCGGATCGGGGGAACGGATGATGAAAAAGCCTCTCTTCAGCGGATAGCGCGAACGCACCAACAAACGCGCACGCCTATTCGCACGGGCGCGCCGATCTCGTCGGCTCCCCAGCAATGTCATATCAGCAGGAGATCGCTATGTCGGACACCGACGTGGTGCTGTACGAACGCGTCGACGATCATATCGCCGTCGTCACGCTCAACCGGCCGGAAAAGCGGCATGCGGTGAATGGCACGGTGGCGCGCCGCCTCGACGCGATCGTCAAGGAGACGGAGGCGGATCCGGCGATCTGGGCGGTGGTGCTGACATCGAGCGGCGGGCCGACCTTCTGCGCGGGTGCCGATCTGTCCGAAGTGGCGGCCGGGCGCGGCGCGGACCTCTCCACCCCGGATGGCGGCTTTGGCGGCTTCGTCGAGGCGTATCGCGAAAAGCCGTGGATCGTCGCGGTGCGCGGCAGCGCGCTCGGCGGGGGTCTCGAATTCTCGCTGGCCTGCGACTTGCGCGTGATCGCGGAGACGACGGTGCTCGGTCTGCCCGAGGTTAAGCGGGGGCTGATCGCCGGGGCTGGGGGGGTTTATCGCCTGCCCCGCCAGATACCCCGCGCCATCGCGCTGGAAATGATCGCGCTGGGCGAACCGATCGACGCGCGCCGGGCCCATGCGCTCGGCCTCGTCAACGCCGTCGTTGCGGAAGACGCCGTGCTGGACACCGCGCTCGACATCGCTCGCCGCATCTGCGGCAATGCGCCGCTCTCGGTTCGCGAAAGCCTCAAGATCGCGCGCATCGCGGACCAGACGACCGAAGAAGAGTCGATCGCGGCCATGCGCAAGACCATGCAATATCTGTTCACCACCGAAGACTTCCAGGAAGGCCCGCGTGCCTTCGTCGAAAAGCGCGCACCGCGGTGGAGCGGCCGCTGACATGACGCTCGACCGCTTCTTTCGGCCGCGTTCGATAGTCCTGGTCGGTGCGAGCGATCGCTCGCCGTGGTCGCAGCTCATCTACGGGAACTTCGCCAGGCTCGGCTTCGCCGGCGACGTCTATCTCGTCAACCGGCGCGGTACTCCGGCACATGGCCAGGACGCGGTCACCTCCTGCACGCTCCTGCCGCAGGTGCCCGATCTCGCTTATGTGTTCGTGCCGACCGAAGCCGTTGAGGATGCGGTTGCGGACCTAATCGCGGCCGGCGTCGGGAATGCGCTGATCCTGTCCTCCGGCTATGCCGAAACGGGTGACGAAGGGAATGCGGCGCAGCAGCGGTTGCGCGATCGCGCGCAAGCGGGCGGATTGCGCTTTCTCGGGCCGAACAGTCTCGGCTTCATCAATTATGCGGCGTCGATACCCGTATCGCCCTTTCCGGTTGCCGAAGGCGCGTTGAGCGGCGGCGTGGCGATCGTGTCGCAAAGCGGCGCGACGACCCAGGTGATCGCCGGCTTCGCGCAGCAGCAGGGCATCGGCATCAGCTACGCGATCGCGACGGGCAACGAGGCGGATCTCGATACGGCCACGGTCATCGACTTCCTGATCAACGACGCGGACACGCGCGTGATCGCGGTGTTCGCGGAGACGATCAAGGATCCGGCGGGCTTTCGCGGGGCCGCGCGGCGCGCCTCGGCGGCGGCCAAGCCGCTGATCGTGCTGAAGGTCGGGCGCACCGAACTCGCCAGCCAGCTGGCGCAGGCACATACCGGCTCGGTCACCGGCGACGATCGCATCTTCGATACGGTCTGCACGCAGGACAATGCGATCCGGGTCGGATCGATCGAGGAACTCGTCACCACCGCCGGGGTGCTCGCGCATACCGGGCCGGTCGAGCACGGCACGGCGATCATCTCGATTTCCGGCGGCGCGTGCGAGGTGATCGCCGATGTCGCCGGGGATGTCGGTCTCACGCTGCCGCCCTTCGCGGCGGAGACGGTGGCCGCCTTGCGCGAGGTGATCGCGTCGTTCGGCGCTACCTTCAATCCGATGGACGTCACCGGCGCCGCCGTCAGCGACCCGTCGATGTTCGAGACGATCCTCGGCATCGTCGCGCGCGATTGCGGAGTCGGCCTGATCGGCTGCATCTACGACATGCCGCGCGGCGAGGGCGACTACGTCAATCGCGGCGCGCTGGCGCGAATCGGCGCCGGCCTGTCCGCAGCGCCCGTGCCGGGCTTTCTCATCAACCAGGCCTTGCGCCCAGTCGGTGCCGAAGCGCGTGCGATGATGGCGGACCTGCGAATACCGGCGGTGACGGGCGGTCTCGATCTCGCGATCCGGGCCTTCGCGGCGGCGCAACGCTGGTCGCGCGGCCGCACGCGCGCCAGCGTGATCGCTACCGCGAGCGCGACGGCATCCGAAACAGTGCGTCCGGGATCCGAGCGGGAAACGCTCGACTATCTGGAGGCACGGGGCGTGGGCACAATTCCCCGTGTGTGCGCCCGGACTGCGGGTGAGGCGATCGAGGCATGGCGGGCTATGGGCGGTCCGATCGTTCTGAAGATCGCCTCGCCCGCCATTTTGCACAAGAGCGACATTGGCGGCGTGCGGCTGGCGCTTGACGACGGCGAGGCCATCGGCCGGGCGTATGACGAGATCATGGCGGCCGCGCGGACAGCCTATCCCGATGCGCCGATCGAGGGCTGCCTCGTGCTGCCGATGCGCTCGGGCGGGACCGAATTGTTCGTCGGCACGGCACGCTCGCAATGGGGTCCGGTCATTGCGGCGGGCCTGGGCGGCATCTGGATCGAGGCGTTGGGCGACACCAGCCTGCGGCTGCTGCCGATCACCGACGCCGATGCCGAGGCGATGCTAGGCGAGTTGCGCGGCAGCCGCCTGCTCGATGGTTATCGCGGCAAGCCGGGGGTCGATCGGGCGGCGGTCGCGCGCACCATCCGCGCCATCGGCGATGCCGCGCTGGGCCTCGGCCCCGATCTCGTCTCGCTGGAGGTCAATCCGCTGCTCGCGCGGGGTGACGCGGCCGAGGCGCTCGATGCGCTGGCGGTCTGGGCGGCGTGCTGACCGTGCCCGCCACGACCCGAGCCGGCCCGCGCACCGGGCTTCGAAAATAGAAGACCAGCGGCACCAGACCGCATCAGAGGAGGGGACATAGCATGAAGACGCACTATCTCGCGGGAACCGCCCTGGTCCTGCTGGCATCGCCGGCATTCGCCCAGAACGCGCGGCCGACTGGCGCGGCTGCCGCTGCCGACGACACGGCATCGCAGGGTGTCGGCGAGATCGTCGTCACCGCGCGGCAGCGCGCCGAGTCGCTTCAGGACGTTCCGGTGGCGGTCGCGGCGATCAGCGGGAAGCTGCTGGAGGATGCGAACATCCAGAATGTCGAAGGCGTCGAACGCTATATGCCGAACGTCGAGCTGGGTCGGCATCCCTTTACCGGCGGCGGCCTTTCGGCGTCGATCCGAGGCGTCAGCTTCGGCGATCTCGATCGGGCGTTCGAACCGGCCGTCGCCGTCGCGGTCGACGGCATCTTCCTCGCCTCCAACACCGGCGCCATGACCGACTCGTTCGATGTCGCCCAGATCGAGGTGCTGCGCGGGCCGCAGGGCACCTTGTTCGGCCGCAACACGATCGGCGGCGTCATCAACATCAAGCGCACCAAGCCGACGATGGACTGGGGTGCCAAGGTGCAGGCCGAATATGGCAGCTACAATGTCCGTTCGCTCAAGGGGATCGTCAACGCCCCGATCGTCAGCGACGTGCTCGGGCTGAAGCTCGGCGGCTATGTCGAGCGGGGGGACAGCTTCACGCGGCGGGCGAGCGACGGCAAGCGCGAGGACGGCATCAAGCGCGACTCGATCTTCGGCGCGCTCCGCTACCAGCCGGACAGCAGCTTCGACGCCACGCTCAGCGTGGATCACGTCAACGACAGGTCGCATTATCCCTCGCTCGTGCCGCTCTCGGCCGGGCCGGGGCTGGGCGCCAACAACCAGCTTTTCTGTACCGCCTTCGCCGCCTGCTACGGCACCCAATATCAGACGATCGCCGATAGCGGCTTCAAGCTCGCGCTGGGCGACTATCCGTTCAGCGCGACGCTGAAGAGCACGTCGGTGTCGCTCAACATGAAGAAGACGTTGGAGGGCGTGTCGATCGAGTCGATCACCGGCTACACCAAGCAGACCGATGCGCTGAACATCGAGAATACCGGCGCTGCGAATTTCGTACCGGGCGTTCCGCTGTTCGTCTCGCAACGCGACCAGACCGCGCACCAGTTCAGCCAGGAGCTGCGGGCGATCAGCAGCCTTAAAGGCTGGTTCAATGTCGTCGCCGGCCTCTACTACATGCATTCGGTGTTCGATCTCAGCCGCCAGCGGGTGCTGCTGAACGGCACTCCATCGCAGAATTTCGGCGCGGGGCAGACGCTCGATGCCTATGCGGCCTATGCGGAGGGCTATGCCGATATCACGTCCAACCTGCGGCTGACGGTGGGCGGACGCTACACGATCGAGAAGAAGGACTTCCACATCGAGTTCCGCAACCCGGCCACCGGCCTTCCCACCGCGCAGTGCCCGGACCCCAACCTGGCGGATATACCGGCGCTCGCCAGCTGCCGCGATCCGGACGTTACTTTCCGCAAGTTCACCCCCCGCGCGATCCTGGACTATCATTTCACCCCCGACGTGATGATCTATGGCAGCTGGTCGCGCGGCTATCGGTCGGGCGGGTGGAACAGCCGGGCGGCGGTCGTCACCGCGATCGGTCCCTATGAGCCGGAGACGGTCGACAGCTATGAGGGCGGCATCCGCACCAAATTGTTCGATCGCAGGCTGACGATGAACATCACGGGCTTCTACACAGACTATAAGAATAAGCAGGAGGAGGTCATCACCGCCTCTCCGCTCAACCCGGCGGTGACGCAGACGCTGGTGGAGAATGCCGGCAAGGCGAAGATCAAGGGCGCCGAGTTCGAGCTGGAGGCAGCGCCGGTCAGCTGGCTCCGCCTGCACGGCGCGGTCGGTTATCTCGACGGCAAATATACGAGGTTCCTCCAGAACGGCGTCAATATCGCCAACCTCCGCAACCTGCGCTATGCGCCGAAATGGTCGGTCAGTGCCGGCAGCGAAGTCACGGTGCCGCTGGGCGACAACAAGATCGTCGGCACCGCCAACTATAAATGGACCGACCGCTTCGCCACTTCGGTCATCAAGGACACGCTGGGCCTGGATCGCGACTTCATCGATGCTTACGGCACGTTCGACGCGACGATCGGCTATGAGGGCAGTCTCGGCACCGGGCGCAGCACCTACCGCGTCTCCGTCTTCGCCAACAACGCCTTCCACAAGGACGGGCGGCTGTACCGCAAGGTCATCACCGGCCCCTTCTCGTTCGGCAGCCGGGAGGTCGGCCGGACGTTCGGCGCGCAGATCGGCTTCACCTACTGACGGCGCGCCCGTTCAGCCCAGCTCGGCGAGGGTCGCCGCGACCAGCGCCGGATCGCCGGCGGCGATGACCCGGCCGTCGCTCGCCATGTCGAGCGGCGCGCCGCGCCAGTCGCACATCCGGCCGCCGGCACCCTCCACCACCGGCACCAGCGCGGCGAGATCGTAGAGCTGCAGCCCGGCCTCGACCACCAGATCGAGATGGCCGGAGGCGAGCAGGGCGTAATTGTAGCAATCCCCGCCCCACAGGGTATCGCGCGCGGCGGCGCCGATGCGGGCGAAGGCGGCGGCTTCGTCGGCGGCGAAATAGTTCGGCCCGGTCGTGGCGAGATGGGCAGCGGCGAGCGTGGCGCAGGGCCGCGTCCGCACCGCCACGCCGTTCAGCGTCGTCGGCCGGCCCGCCGAGCCGATCCAGCGTTCGCCGGCGATCGGCTGGTCGATCGCGCCCAGCACCGGGCGTCCGCCGGCCATCAGCGCGATCAGCGTGCCGAAGATCGGCCGCCCGGCGATGAAGCTGCGGGTGCCGTCGATCGGATCGAGCACCCACACGCGGCCCGCATCCTCGCGCACGCTGCCATATTCCTCACCGATGATGCCGTCGTGCGGGCGTTCGGTTTCGAGGATAAAGCGGATCGCTGCCTCTGCCGCGCGGTCGGCCTGGGTGACGGGGGAGGCATCGGCCTTGGCCTCCATCGTGAAGGCGGCGCGGAAGAAGGGGCGGATCGCCGCACCCGCCGCATCGGCGAGCCGGTGGGCGAGGGCGATATCGGCATCGTCCGGCGATAAGGCGTGCGGCAAAGTCATGCTGGCGTCATCGCGGCGCCGCGCGCAGACTGCAAGCTTCGATGGAAAGGAGCCGGCCGATGCCCGTTCACCACGCCCTGATTCCCTGCCTGCGTTACGCGGATGCGCCCGCTGCGATCGATTTTTTGTGCCGCGCCTTCGGCTTCGAACGGCAGGCGGTGCATGTCGATCCGGACGATCCGACGATCGTCCACCACGCCCAATTGCTGCTCGACGGCAACATGGTGATGCTGGGCAGCGTCCGGCCGGGCGGTGCCGGGGAACGCTACCGCTGGAAGACGCCGGCGGAGGCGGGCGGCATCACGATGTGCGTGTGCGCGGTGATCGACGATCCCGATGCCCATGCCGCCCGCGCCGAGGCGGCCGGCGCCGAACTGCTCACCCGCCCGCACGACAATGAGGGCTATCCCGGACGTGGCTACGACGCGCGCGATCCGGAGGGCAATGTGTGGAATTTCGGTAGCTACGATCCGTGGGCGGACGGCTGAGGCGCTTGCCGGATGGCCGGAGCGGGCGCGCGAAGATGAACGAATCGTCGGACTTCTCCAACGAAAGCCATGAAAGCCACGCTAT
>CAXTTS010000003.1:0-51660 GCA_964247265.1 uncultured Sphingomonadaceae bacterium | reverse complement strand
GGCCTGGTCTGCGCGGCGGGCACGCGCAGCCAGGCCGCACACGGCATCGCCGACGATGCCGACACGTTCTTTGCCGACATCATGGCCAAGGCGCGCGGCGAGACCGATCCGGTGATCGCGCGTGCGCTCGCCGACAATAGCGCGCCGGCGCTCGAATGGCTGATCGATCGGCACGGTCTGCCGTGGGAACTCGATACCCGCTTCCGCGCCTCCTACGGCAATAGCCGCCAGCGGCTCCACGGCTGGCCGGGGCATGGCGGCCTCGACATGGTGCAGTTCCTCCACGCGCGCATGAGCGATGCCGGCATCGACGTGCTGATGGAGACGAAGCTGGTCGATATCGTCGCGGATGCGGACGACAGGGTGGCCGGCGTGGTGCTGGAGCGCGCGGACGGCGCGATCGAGCGTGTCGGCTGCGAGACGCTGATCCTGGCGGCGGGCGGCTTCGGCGCGAACCGGGCGATGACCGATCGCTTCATGCCCGAGACGCGATCGCTGCGCTATAACGGCCATGAGGGCAGCCACGGCGAGGCGATCTTCCTCGGCGAGAAGCTTGGCGCCGCGCTCGGCGACATGGGAGCCTATCAGGGCTATGCCATGCTCACCGATCCGCAGGGCATCTCCGTGCCGCCGCCGGTGCTGCTGGAGGGCGGCCTGATCGTCAACAGGGCGGGCGCGCGCTTCACCGACGAGACGCTGGACATCGCCGGCATGGTCCATCCGCTCGCCAGCCAGCCGGACGGCATCGGCTGGGTAATCTACGACAAGCGGATCGAGGCACGGTGCGCCGACATCCCGGAGCTTGCCTCGCTGATCGAGCTGAACGCGCCCAAGGCCGCCGCTACGGCGCAGGATCTCGCGCGCCTGATCGGCGCCGATCCCGACCGGCTGGCGGCGACGATCGCGGCGGCGCAGGCGGCCGCGCGGGACGGTGCGCCCGATGCAGCCGGCCGCCGCTGGACGGACACCGCCCCGCCCCAGGCGCCCTATCGCGCGCTGCGCGTCACGGGCGCGCTCTACCACACGCAGGGCGGGCTTCAGGTTGATGCGCAGGCGCGGGTGCTGCGCCGGGATGGAACGCCGTTTGCGAACCTGTTCGCCGGTGGCGGTGCGGCGCGATCGGTGTCCGGCCCGTCGTCCTGGGGCTATCTTCCGGCGATGGGGCTGACCACCGCGATCACGCTCGGCTGGCTTGCCGGGCGGGCGGCAGGTGCGCTGATCACTGGCTGAGCGGGGCGCCGCGCAAGTTTCTCAAAGCCGCGCGGGGGCGCTTGCAACTCCGATGCAATATGTCATAGACATATAACATATCACTCAGGCAACGGACTCGAGGTTGATGCAACAGACCGCACAGCACGCGCCAACATCGGAGCAACCCGACCTGAAGGCGCTGTTCGCCGGCATCGTCGGTGAGGCGAATGCCCGCGACGATGCGGCGAGCCGCGAATTGCACAGCGAGGACGTGTGGCAGCCTGCGCCGGCGACGGTGGCGCTCGTCGTCGCGCCGCGCTCCACCGAGGAGGTCGCCGCCGTCGCCAAAGCGGCCCATGCGGCGGGCTATGCCATCGCGCCGCGCGGCGCGGGCATGAGCTATACTGGCGGCTACGTGCCGGCCCACCACCGCACGATCTCGCTCGACATGAGCGGCATGAACCACATTCTGCGGCTCAGCCGCGAGGACATGACGATCACCGTCGAAGCGGGCGCGACCTGGACGGCGGTGAACGATGCGCTGGCGGCGCAGGGCCTGCGTCTGCCCTTCTGGGGGCCGATGTCGGGCCTGTCCTCCACGATCGGCGGCGGCATCTCGCAGCTCAACGCGATGTTCGGCGCAGGGCATTACGGCACGTCGAGCGAAAGCGTCGTCGCGCTCACGATCGTCACCGCCGACGGCCGGATCGTCCGCACCGGCGCACGCGGGCCGGATGGCGACACGCCGCATTACCGCCACTTCGGCCCCGACCTGACCGGGCTGTTCTGCGGCGACTGCGGGACGCTCGGGATCAAGGCGCAAGTCACGCTGCGCCTCATCACCGCGCCGCGTTTCGAGGACACCGCCTCCTTCTCCTTCCCGAACGGCGAGGCGCTGCTGACCGCGATGGGCGAGATCGCCCGTTCCGGCGTCGCCGCCGAGACCTGCGCGTTCGATCCGGGCCTCACCGTGGTGCGGATGAAGCGCGCCTCGCTCGCCGGCGACATCAAGACCCTGGGCAAGGTGATGGCCAAGGAGAAATCGATCGGCAAGGGCCTGCTCGCCGCCGCCAAGATCGCGATCGGCGGGCGCAACTTCATCGCCCCCACCGACTACCCGTTCCACTTCGCCTGCGAGGGCCGGTCGAAGGCCGCCGTCGATGCGGACATGGCCGAGGCGCGGCGTATCTGCGCGCAGTTCGGCGGCGCCGAGATCGAGAACACGATCGCCAAGGTCATCCGCGCGATGCCCTTCCCGCCGCTGAACTCGATGCTCGGGCCGACCGGCGAGGCGTGGGTGCCGTGCCACGGGGTCAGCTCGCTTTCGACCGCGCCGGCGATCTTCGCCGAGATCCAGGCGGTATTCGCGCGGCGACGCGCGGAGATGGAGGCGGCGGAGGTCCACACCGGCTTCCTCTTCACCACGATGGCGACCAACGCGATCGTGATCGAGCCGGTATTCTTCTGGCCGCAGGGCTGGCGCAAGATCCATGAATCGGCGGTCGAGGCCTCGCATCTCGCGCGGCTGACGCAGCGGCCGCTCCACCCGGAATCGACCGCGCTCGTCACGTCGCTGCGCAAGGAGATCGTCGCCATCTTCGCGCGCTACGGCACCGGCCATTTCCAGATCGGCCGCACCTATCCGTATCGCGAGAGCCGCGACGACATGTCGAAGGCGCTGCTCGACGCGGTGAAGGCCGTCACCGATCCGGACGGCATGCTCAATCCCGGCGTGCTCGGCTTTCCCGATGGGAACGGCCGGGCATGACCGGAACCTACCGCGCGATCCAGTTGCAGCGTTTCGCCGAGACGTTCCGAGCCGGCGCGGCGATCGTCGATCTCGACGTGCGGCAGCCCGGCCCTGGCGAACTTCTCGTCCGCAACCTCTATGCCGGGGTCAACGGCATCTTCGACACGCAGATCGCGCGCAATGCCGTGGATTATGTGAAGATCGCCCTGCCGACGCTCACCGGGGTTGAGGCGCTCGGCACGGTCGAGGCGGTTGGCGCGGATGTGACGGACTTCGCCGCCGGGGATGCGGTGGTCACCACGCGTTTTCCGGGCGGCTACCGCCAGTGGAACATCGCGCCGCAGAGCCATTTCGCCAAGGTGCCTGATACCGCGCCCGAATGGCTCGCCCTCGCCTCGACCGGCGTATCGGCCGCGATGGCGCTCGAACATATCGGCGCGGTGCGCGACGGCGAGACGGTCGCCATCTCGGCGGCGGCCGGCGGGCTTGGCCATCTGATCGTGCAGCTCGCCTTGTCGCGTGGCTGCCATGTCGTCGCGGTCTGCGGCGGCAAGACCAAGAGCGATTTCGTGAAGTCGCTCGGCGCTCATCGCGTGATCGATTACCGGAGCGAGTCCGTCGCGGACATACTGGCCGCCGAATATCCGAACAAGCTGGACGTTGCGATCGATACGGTGAGCGGCACGATCTTCGATGCCTTCCTCGACAATGTCGCGCCGCATGGCCGCGTGGTCGTCGGCGGCGCGGCGGCCGATCTGGAAGGCAGGCCGGAGATCGTCACCCAGCCGCGCATCGCGCACAAGCTCTATTATAAGGGCGCATCGGTCCGCGGGTTCATGAACGGCCTGCTCGCCGAACATTGGCCCGAGGCGCGCGCCAAGGTCTTCGCGCTTTACGCCGCCGGCAAGCTCAAGATCGTGTTCGACGAACGCAATTTCACCGGCCTCGAAGGCGTCTACGATGCCGTCGAGCATCTGGTCTCCGGACAATCCATGGGCAAGGTCATCGTCGACCTCAGCGCCCCGCAATCCTGACAGGGACGAGTCATGGCATATCGGCTTGGCGTTGACGTAGGTGGCACCTTCACCGACCTTCTGCTGTTCGAGGAGAGCACCGGCGCGTTCTGGCGCCACAAGACACCCTCGACCCCGCACGACAGCTCGGAAGGCATATTGAACGGCCTCACCGCGATCTGCGGCACGGCCGATATCACGCCTGCCGATATCGACATCTTCCTGCACGGCACCACCGTCGCCACCAATGCGGTGCTCGAAGGCAAGGGCGCCCGCGTCGGCCTGATCGTGACCCAGGGTTATCGCCAGATCATGCAGATCGCGCGCAGCTTCGTGCCGGGCGGGCTTGCCGGCTGGATCGTCTGGCCCAAGCCGCAGCCGCTGGCGGCACTGGAGGATACGTTCGAGATCAAGGGCCGGATGAATGCGCGCGGCGAGGAGCTCCGTTCGCTCGACGAAACCGACATTCGCGCGCAGCTCGAAAAGCTGAAGGCAAGGGGCGTCGAGGCGCTGACCGTCTCGCTGATGAACGCCTATCTGAACGGCGCGCACGAGGCGCGCGTCGGCGAACTCGCGGCGGAAATCATGCCGGGCGTGCCCGTGTCGCTCAGCCACATCGTGCTGCCCGAGATGCAGGAATATGAGCGGACGCTCACCACCGTCGCGAACGCCGCCGTGCGCCCCGTGGTCGGGCGCTACGTCCGCAGCCTGCGGGAGAAGCTGCGCGGCGCGGGCATGGCCGGCAAGCTGGCGCTGCTGCGCTCCGACGGTGGGCTGATGACCTCGGAAAAGTCGGAGGAGCATCCCGTATCGCTGCTCATGTCAGGTCCGGCGGGCGGCGTCACCGGCGCGATCTGGGTGGGCAAGAATGCCGGCATCCGCAACATCCTGACGCTCGACGTGGGCGGCACCTCCACCGACGTCGCGCTGATCGAGAATCTGGAGGCACGCCGCGTCCGCACGACGGAGGTCGGCCATCTGGCGGTGCGCGCATCGGCGCTCGACGTGAAGACGGTCGGTGCCGGCGGCGGATCGATCGCCTATGTACCGGAACTCACCGGCGCGCTGCGTGTCGGCCCGCAATCGGCAGGCGCGGTGCCGGGGCCGGTGGCCTATGGCAAGGGCGGCACGCTGCCGACTGTGACGGACGCCAACGTCGTGCTCGGCTATCTGCCGGAGGCGCTGCTCGGCGGCACCTTCAAGCTCGACCGGGCGGGCGCGACCGCTGCGGTGCAGACCATCGCCGATGCGCTGAAGATAGATCTCTACGCGGCCGCACGCGGCATCATCGATATCGTCAACGAGAACATGTTCGGCGCGCTGCGCATGATCTCGGTGCAGCAGGGCTATGACGCGCGGGATTTTGCGCTGATGGGCTTCGGCGGCGCCGGGCCGCTGCATGTCAACGCCGTCGCCCGCCTGATGGGCAGCTGGCCGGCCGTGTCCCCCGTGTCGCCGGGCGTGCTCTGCGCGCTGGGCGACGCGACGACGCGGATGCGGACGGAGACGGCGCGTTCCTTCTCCACCCTCGCGTCGCGCACCGACGGCGCGGCGGTCAGCGCGGTGCTGACCGAAATGGAGAGCCAGATTCGCGCCGAACTGGAAGAGGAGGGCGTCGCCCCGCACGAGATCACGATCGAGTTCGAGGTGGACGTGCGCTATTCGGGCCAGGCGTTCGAGGTGCCGATGACGGTGACGCTGGCGGACCTCGCCGAGCACGGCATCGCCTCGCTCACCAACCGCTTCGACGAGGAGCATCGCCGCCTGTTCACCTTCAACATGGACAGCGAGCATGAGATCGTGAACCTGCGCGCGGTGGCGCTGGGCCAGGCGCTCGATCTGCCGGCGGCCAAGCTGCCCGTCGGCAATGGCGATCCGATCGCAGCGAAGCTGCGCGATCACGAACTCTACATGAACGGCCGGATGCAGCCCGGAATCATCTACGACCGCGCCCGGCTGAAGGCGAACGACGTCATCACCGGCCCGGCGATCGTCATCGAGATGGACTCCACCACGCTCATCGAGGCGGATTGCATCGCCACCGTGGATGCGGTCGGCAATATCCTCATCACCCCCGCCGCCGCCGTTTCCACTCTGGCCGACGCATAAGGATCAGCAGATGCGCGCACGGATCATCCAAACCAACCAGACGCCGTTCGCGACGACCGCGATCGATCCCATCACGCTCGACATCATCGAGAACGCCCTGCGCAACGCGCGGGTGGAAATGGACGCGACACTGGTCCGCACCGCCATGTCGCCCGGCATCCGCGAGCAGGGCGATGCCTTCCCGCTGATCGCGGATCATAAGGGGCGCATGATCGTCGGTCAGTTCGGCTCCTATATCGGCCCGTTCCTCGATGGCTATGACGGCACGGTCGAGGAAGGCGATCTCATCATGCTGTCCGATCCCTATTCGGTCGGCGGCGCGGTCAGCCATTGCAATGATTGGCTGGTGCTGCTGCCGGTTTTCAAGGATGGCCGGCTGATCGCCTATACCTCGATGTTCGGGCACCAGTCGGACATTGGCGGCATGGTCGCGGGCTCGATGCCGATCGACGCCTCCTCGATCTTCCAGGAGGGCGTGCGCATCCCGCCGGTGAAGATCTACAAGCAGGGCGTCTATAACGAGGACGTCATCAGGCTCATCATGCACCAGGTGCGGACGCCCGACTGGTGCAAGGCGGATCTCAACGCGTTGATTGCCTCGTGCCGGGTGGCCGCGCGCCGCGTGGTCGAGATGGCGAACCGCTTCGGCGACGACATCTTCGTTTCCGCCTGCGAGGAACTGCTCGCCCGCAACCATCGCGCGATGACCCAGCTCATCGCCAACGCGATCAGCGAGGAAAAGGTCAGCTTCGAGGACTATATCTGCGATGACGGCATGGGCTATGGCCCGTACAAGATCAAATGCACGATGTGGCGTGAGAACGGCCGTGTCGTGCTCGACTTCGAGGGAACGGACCCGCAAAGCGCGGCCTCGATCAACTTCTTCCTGAACGAAAACATGATGCGCATGTTCTTCGGCATCTACATGATCATGGTCTTCGATCCGCAGATCCTGTTCAACGATGGCTATTACGATCTGATCGACGTGCGCATTCCGGAAGGATCGCTGCTCAAGCCGCGCTTCCCGGCGGCGCTTTCCGGCCGCACCCACGCGCTCGGCCGCATGTTCGACATCCTGGGCGGGCTGCTCGGCCAGAAGACGCCGGAGTTCCTTACAGCGGCCGGCTTCTCCTCCTCGCCGCACCTCTTCTATTCGGGGTACGACAAGGCGGGCACTTATTTCCAGCTGTTCCAGATCGGCTTCGGCGGCATTCCCGGGCGGCCGCTGGGCGACGGACCGGACGGCCACTCGCTGTTCCCGAACTTCACCAACGTGCCCAACGAGTTTCTCGAACGCTATTTCCCGCTCGTCATCGAACGCTACGAGACGGTGGCGGATTCGGGCGGTGCCGGCCTGCATCGCGGCGGCAATGGCATCATCATGTCCTACCGCTTCCTGGAACCGGGCAAGATCGCCATCCACGACGATCGCTGGTTCGTGCCGCCGTGGGGAGTCAATGGCGGCCTGCCCGGCGCACGCGCGCGCAAGGTGCTTGAGAAGCCGGACGGCACGCAGCGGATCGTCGGCAACAAGGTGGGGGATCTGGAGGTGGAGGCCGAAGACGTGCTCCACTTCGTCACCTGGGGCGGCGGCGGCTGGGGCGACCCGCTGGAGCGCGATCCGGCGCTGGTCGTCCAGGAGATCGAGCAGGGCCTCGTCACCGTCGAGGGCGCGCAGGCCTACGGTGTCGTGATCGCCGCCGACGGCAGCCTGGATGCGGCCGCCACCGCCAGGCAGCGAGGCGCTATGCGGGCCGAACGCGGCGCCATCCAGGTGTTCGATTTCGGTCCGGATATCGCCACCCTTCGCGCCCGCTGCGAGGAGGAGACCGGGCTGCCAGCACCACGCCAGCGGCTGTGGGAGCCATTGGCGCAGGCAGCGGAATAGCTGCGCGGTTGCCCCGGCTCGGCTGCGGTTCGGCCATCCGAGCGACGGAGATCATATCATGCGCCTTGCCCTCATCGGCACCATGCCCGGCATCGGCCAAGGCGTCCGCCCGGAGCTGCACGCCGGCCCTTCCCGCAGGCACCGAACTGTCCGCCTGGCCCTCGCGCGTCGGCGTTTTCCCGGCGACGCCGGTCGAGCGCGACATGCAGGCGATCGGCCACCTCGAAGCGGGGCTGCGTGCGGCCGGCGACGGGGTCGATGCGGTGGTGATCGACAGCGTCGGCGATTACGGCTTGGCGGCGCTGAAATTCGCCCTCGCCATCCCCGCCGTGGGGGCGGGCGAAGCGGGGATGGTGGCGGCGGCGGCGCACGGCCGCTTCGCGATCGTCACCGTCTGGCCGGAATCGATGAACTTCGTGCCGGAGGAGTTACTGCGATCCTATGGCCTCGAAGGGCGCTGCACCGGCATCCGCAATGTGGGCGCGGAGCAGGTGATCGCCCGCATCGCCGGGCCGGACGGCTATCTCGCGCGGGTCGATCGCGCCGATGCGGATGTCCTCTCGGCCGTAGTCGCCGCGATCCGTCTGGCGGTGGCGGACGGCGCCGAGGCGATCATGCTCGGCTGCACCTGCATGTCGCCGATGGCGGGCAAGGTGGCGGCCGCCGTCGCCGTGCCCGTCATCAATCCGCTGGCCGAGGCGGTACGGCGTGCCTGCACGCTTGCCGCGCTGTCATCCGCGCCGCAGGACCGCATCCTCTCCACCCGCGCACCGCTGTTGACCCGGATGATCGAGGCCGTCGCCGGTGAGGCGGACGAGCAATGCCCGGTGTGCATCGTCGGCTGACACCTCGGCAAAGCGGAGCGCCGGAACAATCGTACCGCGATCATGCGGTGTGGGCCGCTCTGGCCGCTTCGACCCTGCTCGCCGATCCGGCGCGCTGACGGCACCAGGGACGCATCGTTGCGGCCGCCATTGCATCAGCGCCGATATGGTATAGGTTTATTACAATTAGGCGGTAGCAGGATGGAGCAGGCCATGCAGGGCGAGGTAGCGGCAGGGATCGTCCGATCCATTCATGGCCCGATCGTCTCGACCAGCGACATCGGCGCGCACCTCACGCTGTTCGGAGCCTTCGGCCTGACGGAAGTCGCGCGATGCGTGCGATCGGAGGCGGAAACCGCGGCGATCTGGGGTGTGGAGCGGCAGTCCAGTACCGAGGTGACGCTGGAAACATCGGGTACGGCGTTCGGCATCAGGCTGGTGCGCTTCGATCCCGGTTCGCCGGACCGGATCAGGGATCCGTCGCGCGGGTCCGACAGCGAGGCCTTGAAGGTGATCGATTTCTACGCCCCCGATCTGCCCGCCGCGCGCGCGTCGATCAAGGCGGCCGGCTTCCTCTTCAAGCCCGAGGTGGCCGATTACGAGACGCCCGAAGGCCGCTATCAGGAAGCGCATCTGTGGGGCCCGGACGGTGTCGTCTGCGCGCTGATCTCCGGCGATGCCGCGCTGTTCGACGATCTGGCGACGGTGCGCGACCGCCTCGTCAGCGAGCCGCAGAGCATCTCCGGCCCGGTGCAGGACGCCGCCGCCACGCTCTCCTTTTTCGCGGACGTGCTCGGCCTCGGCGTCATCCACCGCTACGGGCTGGACGATCCCAGTTTTGACGCGCTGGTCGGCGCGGCGCACATGACGCTGCGCGCATGGAATGTCGGCCTGCGCAAGCAAGAGCCGTATTTCGGCGTGATCGACTACGGCCTGCCGCCCGGCTCCCAGCTCTCGCTCAAGGCGTCCACGCGGCCGCCGGCGCGCGGCCTGCTCGGCGCGACGCTGATCGTGCGCGATGCGGCGGCGATCGCGTCGAAGGCGGGGGTATCCACCGTCGAGGTCGACATGCCCGGCTTCGGGCCAGCCGTGCTTGCCACGCTGCAAGGCCCGAACGGCGCCTGGTTCCAGGCGGTGCAGATCGTGGAGAGCGCGCGATGACCGAAACCGCCCTTCCATCGGATGATCGCGCGGTGGCTGCCGTCCGCCGGCACTATGTCGATGGCCCGTTCGGCCAGATGCACCTGCGGATCGCCGGCGCGGCCTCCGATCGGCCGCCGCTATTCTGCTTCCACATGAGCCCGATGAGCGGACGCATCTTTGCCCGGTTCATCGCGGAGATGGGGCGAGACAGGCTTGCGTTGGCGGTGGATACGCCGGGGTTCGGCATGTCCGACACACCCGCGCAGCCGCCCGAGATAGCGGATTATGCACGAGCGATGGCCGCCGTCATCGATGCGCACGCCATCGACGGGCCGGTCGACCTCATGGGGTATCATACGGGCGCCCTCATCGCCTGCGATCTCGCGCGGCTTCGGCCGCAGCAGGTCCGCCGGCTGATCCTCGTCTCCGCGCCGCTGCTGAACGACACCGAGCGGGCCGAGATGCGCGCGCTCTACAAGCAGGTGCCGCCAAGTCTCGACGGAGAGCATCTGATGAAGCGGTGGCGTGGCTTCGTGCATCATAATCTGGGTCGCGGCGTCGATCTGGAGAGCGTGGCGGACATGTTCCCCGATGGGCTGCTCGGCCGCAACAAGGCCTGGTGGGGCCACCGCGCCGCCTTCAACCATCGCCCCGATATGGGGTTGCCGGAGGTGAAGCAGCCCGTGATGGTCATCAATCCGGGCGACGATCTGCAACAGTTCACGCCGCGCGCGAAGGATCTGCTGGTGAACGGCCGGATCGTCGACAAGCCCGAATGGGGCCACGGCTTCCTCGACGCTTCGACGATCGAGGCAGCAACCCTCGCCCGCGGCTTTCTCGACAGTCTGGATCCGGCTGGAGCATCGTCGACCTCTTAGCTTCACCGATAACGGCATCTCGCTTTGGCGGCGGATCGATAGGTCACCTGACCGAAGGCGGAATAGGTCTTTCTACTGTTCATCGAAATGGCGGCCCAGTCATTGACCTGGTTGCGCGGATCGGGCCCAACGTCCGCAATGAAGCCGTAGCCGCGCGTGTTGCGGTGGGGGTCTTCAAACGCCGGATATTCCGGCAGCCACTTGCCCACCGTATCATCGAGCGACAGCATCCCTGCGGCTTCAAGCTTGAGGATCACCGCCGCGGTGAACGACTTGGTCGTGCTGCCCGTCTGGAACAGCGTGCTGTCGGTAACCGGCGCGTCACCGGGATCGTGACTCACCGTCCCCGCAAACGCCTGCACGGCTGGCGTCGTTGAAGCTGACATAAGCGGAGATGCCGGTCACCTGCTCGATCAGACCGCGCTCGGCCAGCCAGTGCGCGATCGCCGTCTCGACCCGCGCCTGCGGATCCGGCCGGGCGACTGCGGGGCGCGAGAATGCGAGCAGCGCCACGCAAAGCAGAACGGTCAAAGCTCTCCATGGGCGGTTCCTTTCCGCTTATCCTTGTCTTCGGAGCAGCACCTGTGCCGGCAACGCTGCCGACCGCGTGGGCGGCCCGCGCACGAAAGGCGGCCACAAGGCATCACCCTCATGACCGAACGAACGGGTGCCCCAGCGTGGCGGCCAGCGCCGCGAAAATCCTTTGGGCCGGTGACGAACATGCAAGCTTTCGCCGATCGTCGGCGAGGACCGGCTCGTCCTTGCAGTCGCTCGAGCGAATGTCGCTGGTGGTCTGTACGACCACGGTCGTGTCGGAGCGGGTGTCGTAGAAGAGCACGGTGTTATAGCCGGGAAGTTCGCCGGTATGGCCGACCCAGCCATCGAGGCAGACGATAGCGATGCCATATAGATCATGCGGTGGCGCGAACGACGTGAGCCGCTCGACCTGGGTCTCCGGACGAAGCAGCCCTTGGCCGGTGCCGTCGCGCGGCCATAGACCAGCAGGTCGTCTATCGTCGAGACGATCTCGCCTGCCGCCCAGGTCCATGCGGGATTCCAGTTGGTGGCGTCCGTCGGCTTGCCGGGCGTGCCGTTGCCCTGAAGCGTGAAGCTAGGCGCGTAAGGCTGCGGCATGTCCGGTGAATGGCCCGGCCACGACGTGCCGGCCAGCTTCAGCCGATCGAACACCCCGTGCTTCATGACCTCGGCGAGCGGCCGCCCGGTGACCTTTTCGATGACCAGCCCGAGCAGCACGGTATTGGTGTTCGAATATTGGTACTGCGCGCCGGGAGCGAGGGACGGCGGTATCTTCAATGCGACAGCAAGGAGCTGGTTGGGCGTGAAGACCGTGTTTGGATTGGCGAAGTAGGCGTCGGTAAACGCCGTGCTGGCGGTATAGCTCGCACATCAATATGATATCGCGATCGCCGCGGATCCGCATTACGCCTTGGCCATTGCCGCGAAGGGCCTGCTCTCGGCTAATGATGCATCCATGTCTCTCGGTGCGTCCCCGCTTCGGGGTAGATTGTCGCAACTCGAACTGGAGGCCCGCCAGGCGATGGCGCTCGCGCCGGGGCTTGCAAGGCCGATCATCGCTCTCGGCTTCGGCGAAGTGACGCAAACCGCGCGGATAGAACCGGTCATTCCGATCGGAGAAGTCTATGCGACCCAGGCCTATGCGGCATTTCCAGCGCTCACGGCTGAGACAGGTTACGCGACACGTTATGTCGGTTCCATCACGCTGGCCAAAGGCTATTGCGCCAAGGCAATCCATCGCCTGACGCGCGGCTGAGGCGCAACCCTATCCCAAGCGCCCGGCGGGGCGGGTTGTCCGTCGCATGATGCCGCCGCTATACGCCTTGCTGTGCGCGCCTCCCCCGGACGTCCCAGGCAGCGTATAGGGATGGGCCATGATGGCGTTCAGAGTGACTGACCATCGTCGATCGTGAAGGACGATCCGGTCACTGCGGCGCTGGCATCGGAGGCAACGTAGAGCAGCATCGCATCGAGCGAATCCGTCGGCATGACGCGGCGCCGCGGCCAGCTGTTGATTTGCTTGCGGCCACCCTCGGTGCCGAACCAGTCCGTGTTCATTCCGGTGGTGATGTGGCCGGGGCAGATCATGTTGACGTTGATGCCGCGCCGCGCCCAGTCTCGCGCCAGCACGCGTCCCATTTGCAAGGCCGCCGCCTTGGACGCGCTGTAAGGCGCCGATCCAGGCGAAACAACGTCTGCGGTGACCGACGAGATGATGACGATGCGGCCATGTCCGCGTTCGGCCGAACCCGCGGCGATCATGCGCCGTGCGCCTTCCCTGACGGTCAGGAACACGCCGCGCACGTTGACCGACAGGATCCTGTCGATCGCATCGGGATCGATGTCGAGCGCCAAGCCTTCCACGTTGGTGCCGGCATTGGCGATCACTGAGTCGACCGGCCCGAACACCGCCTCGGCATGATCGAAGGCGCGCTTGGTCGATTCCTTATCGGCCACGTCCATGGCCACCGCGGTCGCGCGTCCGCCGGCGGCCTCGATCTCGGCGGCAAGCGCGGCGAGTTGCCCTTCGCGGCGCGCCGCCAGCACTACGCTCGCGCCGCTTTGGCCCAAGGCGCGACATCGGTAACAAGCTCCAACCATAGCCGAATGCGGGCGACTGGAAGCCGGCGGCGACGCGCTTGGCCAGCACGCGCCTCCGAAAACGAGATCGACCTTCTTCGCCTGATCTGCCCGGGAGATTGAAGTTGCAGGACGATCCCGCACCGGTCGAAATCGTCGCTACGGTCGCAGCATTGCTGCGCGACGATCTGCTACCGCAGCTCACCCGCGCGAAGGCGTTCGAAACCGGCGTTGCGGCGAACGCGCTGAATCTGGTCCGACGTCAGCTGCTGATGCCGGCTGGCGAGAATGCCCATAAAGTCGCGGCGCTATTGTCCCTGCTCGGCGAAACGGGCGACGCCGCTTCGCTCAACCGCGCGCTTGCCGCGGCCATCGCGGATGGTGCCATCGACGCATCCGGCCACCAGCTGGAAACGGCGCTCTGGCTGATGACCGAGGCGAAGCTGGCAGTCGACCAGCCAGGCTATAGCGGCCTGGCGCACGCGAGATCGCTGCGGGTGAGCCGCTGATCGCGCGGATGCGCTAGAGCGGCCGCCCGCGCACGCCACGCGGCCTCATCCGAAGCGCGGCCGCGTCCACAGGCCGGCGCGCGGCGCATCACCCGACCACAGGCGGTGCCGCAGCCGCGCCTGCACCGCCGCTTTCGCCACCCAGCCGAGCTTTTCGCGGGCGGGCGTGAACACCCGCTCGTCCCAGGCGCGCGGGCCGCGTCGGGCCACTTCGCGCGCGATGCCGCCATAGATGCCCGCCGCCGCCAGCACCGCCCAGGCCGACCGGTACGACAGGGCCGGCGTGCCGTGCCGCGCGGATTCCTCATAGCCCGACGCCATCGCCGCCAGCCGCCGCGCCAGCACGGCGAGTGCATTGCGGTGGATCGGCCGCATCGTCTCGCCCGCCGGGATGCCCAGCTCGGCAATCCACTCGGCCGGCAGATAGCAGCGCCCGCCAGCATCGTCCTCGCGCAGGTCGCGCGCGATGTTGGCGAGCTGGAAGGCCAGCCCCAGGTCGCAGGCGCGGTCCAGCACCGCCTCGTCATCAGGCGCCACGCCCATCACGATCGCCATCATGCAGCCCACCGCGCCGGCGACATGATAGCAATAGCGCAGCAGATCGTCCGTCGATTGCGGCGAGAAGCCGGCCGCGTCCAGCGCGAAGCCCTCCACCAGCGCAGCGGGCAGATGATGCGGGATGGCGCATTCCGCCGCCACCACGCCCAGCGCGTCGAACGCCACGTCGCCGGTCGTCTCGCCGCGCAACGCCGCATCGGTCTTCGCGCGGATCTCGGCCAGCCGCGCCGCCGGATCGGCCACGACCGAAAGAGCATGGCCGTGCGCCTGCCCATCGGCCAGATCGTCGCAGGCGCGGCACCAGGCGTAGAGCAGCCAGGCGCGCTCGCGCGTCACCGGATCGAACAGCCTGCTCGCCATCGCGAAGCTCTTGGAGCCTTTGGCGATGCTGTCGCGCGCCGCCGCCACCAGCGCGACGCGATCGGCGCGCATTACAGTTCCTCGCGCCGCATGTGGACGATCGCGGTGGTCGGGACATGGCGCGCCATCCGCGCGAGCAACGGATCGAGCGCGTCCTCGACGATCAATATCTCGCGATGCTGCGGCCGCAAAAATCCGGTCGCCGCCATCGTCTCGACAAAGGCGATCAGGCCGTCATAATAGCCGTTGACGTTCAGCAGCCCCACCGGCTTGCCGTGATAGCCAAGCTGCGCCCAGCTCATCGCCTCCCACAATTCGTCCATCGTGCCGGTGCCGCCGGGCAGCGTGACGAAGCCGTCCGCCAGATCGGTGAACATCGCCTTGCGCAGGTGCATCGTGTCGACGACGTGCAGTTCCGTCAGCCCGCGATGCGCCACCTCCGCATTCAGCAGCGCCTGCGGGATCACGCCGATCACCTCGCCGCCCGCATCCAGGCAGGCATCAGCCACCGCCCCCATCAGCCCCAGCCGGCCGCCGCCATAGACCAGTCCGATGCCGCGCGCGGCAAAGGCGGCGCCCACCTCGCGCGCGTTGGCGATAAAGGCGGGGTCGCTCGGTGTCGCCGATCCGCAATAGACCGCCAGCCGCTTCATGCCCGCATGTCCCCCAGCATCAGCGCCGCCGTCGCCTTGGCCGATCCCACCACGCCCGGAATGCCCGCCCCCGGATGCGTGCCCGCGCCGACGAAATACATGTTCGGGATGGCATCGTCGCGATTGTGCACGCGGAACCACGCGCTCTGCGTCAGCACCGGCTCCAGGCTGAAGGCCGATCCCAGATGCGCGTTCAGATCGTGGCCGAAATCGGCGGGCGTGTAGTGGAAGCTCGTCACCAGCCGCCCGCGCAAATCGGGGATCAGCCGTTTCTCCACCTCCGCCAGGATGCGATCGGCATAGACCGGCCCCACCTCCGCCCAGTCGACCGGCAGCTTGCCCATGTGCGGCACCGGCGCGAGCGCGTAGAAGGTGGAACAGCCCTCCGGCGCGAGCGAGGGATCGGTGATCGTCGGATGATGCAGGTACAGCGAGAAATCCTGCGGCAGCACGCCATGATCGTAGATGTCGGTCAGCAGCCCCTTATAGCGCGGGCCGAACAGGATCATGTGGTGCGGAATGCCCGGCCACGCGCCCGTGATGCCGAAATGCACGACGAACAGCGACGGCGAGAACTTCTTCCGCTCCAGCGAAGCCGCCGCCTTCCGCCCCCGCGCCGATGCGGAGAGCAGATCGCGATAGGTGTGGACGATATCGCCGTTGCTCGCCACCGCGTCGAAATCGCCGCGCCAGCCGCTCGCCGTCCGCACGCCGGTCGCGCGGTCGCCCAGCGTCTCGATCTCCGCCACCGCGTCGTTCAGCCGCAGCGTGCCGCCCAGCCGCTCGAACTGCGTCACCATCGCCGCGACCAGCTTGTTGGTGCCGCCGGCGGCGAACCACACGCCGCCATCCTTTTCCAGCTTGTGGATCAGCGCGTAGATCGCGCTCGTCGTCATCGGATTGCCGCCCACCAGCAGCGTGTGGAAAGACAGCGCCTGCCGCAGATGCTCGTCCTGCACATAGCTGGACACGATCGAATAGACCGATCGCCACGCCTGATAGCGCGCCAGCGCCGGTGCCGCCTTTATCATCGATGCGAAATCGAGGAAGGCGACATGGCCGAGCTTCTCATAGCCCTCGCGGTACACGCCGGCCGAATAATCGAGGAACTTGGCATAGCCCGCCACGTCCTCGGGCCGCAGCTTCGCGATCTCGCGGTTCAGCGATGCCTCGTCGTTCGAATAATCGAAGTTCACCCCGTCAGGCCAGTTCAGCCGGTAGAAGGGCGTCACCGGCAGCAGCGCGATATCGTCCTCCATCCGCCGGCCGGACAAGGCCCACAGCTCGCGCAGACATGCCGGATCTGTAATGACGGTAGGGCCGGCATCGAAGGTGAAGCCGTCCCGCTCCCACACATAGGCGCGGCCGCCGGGCTTGTCCCGCGCCTCGATCAGGGTGGTCTTCACCCCTGCCGATTGCAGCCGGATCGCGAGCGCCAGCCCGCCGAACCCGGCGCCGATCACCGCTGCCGTCGTCAATTTCCAGGCCCCTTGCTCAAAACCGTCTTCCTTGCTCCGCGCGGCTCACGCAATACGCGGAGGGCACGGCCAAGCGGAACGGGCGGCTTGCCGGAAAGGATGCGCAGCTTGTCGATCGCAGTCGATCGCGCCGCATAGAAACGCCCGACCAGCCCGGCGTCCAGCCCGTAGAAGCGTTCCAGCACCTTGTAGCGATCGGTGGGATCGGCGGCGCGGAACAGCATCCGGTCGAGCAGCCGGTAGAATCCGCGCGCCTGCCACGTCCGTTCGGCAAAGGCTCGCATCCGTTCGGCCAGATCGAGCGCGGCGGGATCGTCCAGGCCGGCCACGAACAAGGCGGTGCGGATCGCGTCGGGCAGCGAATAGCCGGTCGTCGGATGGAACAGGCCGGCGCGCACGCCCGCCTTCGCCGTCTCGCCGCCCGATCGCCAATAAGCGTCGAAATCGCCGCCCAGCGCCACCGGCAGCACGCCGGCCTCCTCCCGCTCGATCGCGGCGATCGTCCAGCCGCGCGTGCCGGCATAATGCGCGATCCGCGCGGCCAACGCGGCGCGGTCCAGATCGGGCGTGTCGCTATAATAGGTGTCCTCGATCAGCAGCCGCTCCGCATCCAGCGGCAGCAGGTAGACGAAGCGGTAGCCGTCCACCTGCGCCACCGTGGCGTCCATCACCACCGGCCGCTCCAGCCCGTGCGGCGCGGCCAACCGCACCACCTGCCCGACGAACTTCTGCCAGCCGAGATCGAGCAGCGACACATCGGCCGGCCCGCGCGCGTCGATCACCGCGCGCGCCGCGATCCGGGTGCCGTCGTCCAGCAGCGCGCTCGTCGGCGTCAGCGCCATCGCCCGCCGCCCGGTCAACACCCGCTCCGGCGGGACGGCGGCACGCACCACCGCATCCAGCCGTTCGGAGAGGATCGAATAATAGGTCGCCGCCAGCTGCCGCCGCCGCCTGGGGAAAGCGATGTCATAGCCCTGCCAGCCGTGGCAGATCAGCGGCGCGATCAGCCAGCGGTCCGCCGCCGCCACGTCGCTGCCGAAGAAGGACCAGACATGGTTGCCGCCGATCCCCGCCTCGGCCTCCACGATCAGCACGTTCACCTCGGGCCGCCGCGTCGCGAGGGCGAGCGCGATCAGGCCGCCGGCCAGCCCGCCGCCGATGATCGCCAGATCGCATGTCATTGCCCGCGCCATTCGCCGTCCCAACGATCCGGCATCCCCGCCGGGTCCGGCCCGCCCTACCAACCCCTTCGCACCTGCGATAGCGCCCGCTCGCTTACCGGGCGCGATCCGGCTATGGCGCAGCGGTGGACAGCATCCTCCCCCTTGCGATCGCCGCCACGCTGATGACGGCGATCGTCGCGATCCGCTACCTGCTCGTCAGCGGGGGCTTCGCGCTCGCCACGCACGCGCGTCATCCCGGCCTCTATGCCGGCCAGCGCGCGCAGATGCTGCGGGAGATCGGCTGGTCGCTCGCCTCCGCCGCGATCTACGGCATCCCCGCGGGCCTGGCGGCGTGGGCATGGCGGACGCTCGGCTGGACCCGCGTCTACACCGATCCGCAGGCCTATCCGCTCTGGTGGCTGCCCGCCTCGATCCTCGTCTACCTGCTCGCCCACGATGCGTGGTTCTACTGGACGCACCGCTGGATGCACCGCCCGCGCGCCTTCCGCCTCGCCCATGCCGTCCACCATGCCAGCCGCCCGCCCACCGCCTGGGCGGCGATGAGCTTCCACCCGGTCGAGGCGCTCAGCGGCGCGGTCGTCATCCCCGCGCTCGTCTTCCTCGTGCCGATCCACGTCGCGGCGCTGGGCGTGGTGCTGACGGTGATGACCGTCATGGGCGTCACCAATCACATGGGGTGGGAGATGTTTCCCCGCCCGCTCGTTCACGGCGCGGTCGGTCGCTGGCTCATCACCGCCAGCCACCACCAGCGCCACCACCGCGATTACAGGTGCAATTATGGTCTCTACTTCCGCCATTGGGACAGGCTGTGCGGCACGGATGCGGGCCTGGGCCATTTCGCGCACGATGCTGGCGATCCCGCTCGGCCTGCTGTCGATCGGGGCGACCGCGCCGGGGCGGATCGACGTGGCGGTCGCCGGGCTTAGATCCGCCAGGGGCAACATCATCATCTGCCTCACGCGCGATCCCGCCCATTTTCCTGAATGCGACGGCGATCCCGCGGGGCGCCGCATCGTCGTCGCCGCGCGCGACGCCGGCGCCGTATTTCCCAGCCTGCCCAGCGGCGAATATGCGCTGGCGCTGATCCACGACGAAAACGGCAACGGCAAGCTGGACAAGTCGTTCGGCATGCCGCGCGAGGGCGTCGGCTTCTCGCGCAACCCGCGCCTCACCTTCGGCCCGCCCCGCTTCGCCGCCGCCGCCTTTCCGGTCGGCGCGCAGCCGGTGGAGGAGATGGTGCGCCTGCGATATTTCCTGTAGCCGCGTTGGTTTTCGGCCCCTAACCTGGCACCATCCCCGGGGAGCGGCGCGCAGTGGCTGCCGCCCGCTTCGCGTTCCGCCGGCGCGACCGGTCCCACCTCTCGCTGGATCCCGATGCCGTCGAAAAATGTCATGACCCTGCGCTGCCGGACGAAGGCGCCGAGGCCGGCATCGCAAGGATGGGCGACGCGTTCCATGAGAAGGGCAGGAGAATTTATCTGACGGCGGAGTGAAGAAGGGTGATCGCTGAGCTCGCCTTGCTGCTGGCTACGCCGGTCGCCGCTACCCACGGTGCCGAACGAAACGAGGCGCCCGTGACGCTCGACTTCTCGGCTGTACGAAGCGTGGCTGCGGCGAAGCGGCTCGTAGCCGACGGGCGCCTCGTAGCGGTCCTTTTATTCCCTGCCGAGTTGGGCGGGGAAGCCGTTGCCGCGAACACCGGCTATGTGACGCCGGAGGCTGCCGCTGCCCGACAGCGATTGATTGCAAAGCTCAAGCGCATGGTCCGCGTGGACTCGCTCGATCACATGACCGTGGAGCCTGTGTACCGCGGAAAGAGCGTCGTTCCGTCGCGCATCCTGTTCAAGGCCTCCTACAGCCGAAAGGCAGGAGAATATGACGCGGCGATCGACGTCTGGTGAGGACAGCCCCAGCGCGTCCGCCGGCGTCAGACGATGCCGTGGCCTATCATCAGCCGCAGGATGCCGATCACGATCACGATCAAATTAAGGTTGCGGCCCGTGCGCCCGCTGGAAACCACACCAAACACAAACCCGACGACCGCGACGGGCACGAAGAACCAGTAGAGCCAGCCGAGCATCGGGATGAAGGCGACCAGCGCGCCGGGCAACGCGACTAGGCCGATCAGGATCGAGATCAGGTTCAGCATGAGCCCGCTATCGGCAGGAGCGTTGCCCCTGCCAAGCCCAAACTTAAGGCCTGCCTTCCACATAGATGCGTCAGCGTGCGGTGGAGCAGTCGTCGTGCAAGGGGCAGCGTGGGCAGTCTGGCTCGCTGAACACGCACACCGTCTGACCGAGGCGTTTTATTCCAAGATGGAAGCGAAAGAAATCATCGCCGGCCCATTCCGGCATGGCTTCCATCACTGCCGCCATGATCGCACGCGAGTCCGCCTTCGCACCAGCGAACCCAAGGCGGCGCAGGATGCGGATCGTGTGCGTATCGACCACGAAAACCGGACATGACAGGCGACTGACGTTGAGCGTGGCCGCCGCCACCTCGCAGCCGACGCCGGGCAAACGCTCCAGCCATGCCATCGCCTCTCGCCTCGGCATGTCGCCGAGGAAGTCGAGGTCGAAATGAGCCCGCTCCGCCCCGATCAGCGCGAGCGTGGCCACGAGTCGTTCCGCCTTCACTGCGGGAAAGGTCACAGCGGCGATCGTCTCGCCAATCTCCGCCGCGGTTGCGCGCGCCATCCCCGCCACCGAGCCGAAACGGGCGCCCAGTGCGCGATAGGCCGGGATCGAGACGCCGTCGCGCGTGCGGCTGTTGATAAGCGATTTCACCAGCTGCCCGATCGGCGTGCGTCGTGGCAGCTTGGCAGGATCGGGCGAAAGCGGGTGAAGCAGCAGCGCCCAGCGGCGAAGATCGTCGGTAACGATATCGAGGCGCTGCTGCATGATCGTAAGATGCCCTGCGGACAGTCCCCGGCAAGCGCCATGCCGCCTCAGCTTACCCCCAGCGCCCCCTCCAGCGCCTCGCTCGCCTCCAGCCATGTCGCTTCGGCGGCTGCCATGTCGCGCTCCACGTCGGCGCGGCGCTTCATCAGGGTGGTCATGGTCTGGTCGCGGTCGATCGGGTCGGCCGCCTTGGGGTCGAACATCGCACGGTCCAGCGCGGCCTTGCGCGCGGTGAGCTTGGCCAGCGCATCCTCCGCCGCCTTCACCGCCTTGCGCACCTCGGCCGCACGGTTGCGCGCCTGCGCCTCGGCCTTCTTGTCGGCCTTGCTCTTCTTGGCCCCGCCTTCGTTCTTGGGCGCCTTGCCCAGCACGAAATCGGTATAATCCTCGATGCTGCCGGTAAACTCCTGCGCGGTGCCGCCATCCACCAGCACCAGCCGGTCGGCGGTGAGCTCCAGCATGTGGCGGTCATGGCTCACCAGCACCACAGCGCCCGTATAGGCGTTCAGCGCCTGCACCAGCGCCTCGCGGCTATCCACGTCGAGATGGTTGGTCGGCTCGTCGAGGATCAGCATGTGCGGCGCCTCCCGCGTGATGAGAGCCAGTGCCAGCCGCGCCCGCTCGCCGCCGGAAAGCTTGCCCACCTTGGTCAGCGCCTTGTCGCCTGAAAAGCCGAACCGGCCGAGTTGCGCGCGCACCGCCGCCGGGGTCATGCCCTTCATGATCCGGGTCATATGCTCCAGCGGGGTATCCTCGGTGTCCAGCTCCTCCACCTGATATTGGGTGAAATAGCCCACCTTCATCTTGCCGCTCGCCGTCATCTCGCCGGCCATCGCCGGCAGTTGCGCGGCCAGCAGCCGGGCCAGCGTGGTCTTGCCATTGCCGTTGCGCCCCAGCAGCGCCACCCGGTCGTCCGGGTCGAGGCGGAAGTTCAGCCGTTGCAGGATCGGCGTCTCGGCATAGCCCACCGCGGCCATGTCCAGAGTCACCAGCGGAGGGCGCAATTCGGTGGGGTTGGGGAAGGCGAAGGAGAGTGTCGGATCGTTCGCCAGCTCGGCGATCGGCTGCATCCGGGCGAGCGCCTTCTGCCGGCTCTGCGCCTGCTTGGCGGTGGAGGCGCGGGCGGAGTTGCGGGCGATATAGTCCTGCAGCTTGGCGCGCTGTACGTCCTGATTGGCCTTGGCCGCCGCCAGCTGTGCCGCACGCTCCGCCCGCTGCCGCTCGAACGCATCGTAGCCGCCGACATAGAGCGTCGTCTTGCCCCCCTCCAGGTGGAGGATATGATCGACGACGTTGTTCAACAGATCACGTTCGTGGCTGATGACCACCATCGTCGCGCGGTAGTTCTTGAGGAAGTTCTCCAGCCACAAGGTGGCTTCCAGATCGAGATGGTTCGATGGCTCGTCGAGCAGCAGCAGGTCGGGGCGGGAGAACAGCAAGGCGGCGAGCGCCACGCGCATCTTCCACCCGCCCGAATAGCTGTCCAGCGGCCGCCCCTGCATCTCCTCGTCGAAGCCGAGGCCGACCAGGATGCGGGCGGCGCGGGCGGGCGCGGTATAGGCGTCGATCGCGTTCAGCCGCTCGTGGATCTCGCCGATGCGATCGGGGTCCTCGCACGTCTCGCTCTCGATCATCAGCTCGGCGCGCTCGATATCGGCGGCCAGCACCGTCTCGAACGGGGTGGAGTCGCCCGCCGGCGCCTCCTGCGCGATATAGCCCAGGCGGGCGCCGCGCGGCATCTCCACCGATCCCTCGTCGGGCTCGCCGATGCCGGCGATGGCCTTCATCAGCGTGGACTTGCCGGCGCCGTTGCGGCCGATCAGCCCCACCCGGCTGCCGGGCGGCAGGGCCGCCGACGCGCGGTCGAGGATGACGCGACCACCGAGCCGCACCGTGATGTCGGTAATGTTGAGCATGCCCGCGCCGTAGCAGGCATGCTGCGCTGCGGGAAGGTGGCCCGGATGAGAAGGGTGCGGCGGCTACCCGTTCACGATCATCCCGCCGTTCGGATGCAGCACCTGCCCGGACATGTACGAGCTGTCCTCGCACGCCAGGAACAGGAAGGCGGGCGCCACCTCGTTCGGCTGGCCGGGGCGGCCCATCGGGGTGCTTTCGCCGAACGTCTTCAGCTTCTCGGGGTCCGCCCCGCCGAACGGGTTCAGCGGCGTCCAGATCGGCCCCGGCGCCACGGCGTTCACGCGGATGCCCTCGCCTACCAAGTTCTCCGACAGCGACCGGGTGAAGGCGGTGATCGCGCCCTTGGTGGACGAGTAATCGAGCAGGTCCTTCGCGCCCTGATACATCGTCACGGACGTGCAGTTCACGATCGCCGAACCCGCCTTCAGGTGCGGCCGCACTGCCTGCGTCAGGAAGAACATGCCGAAGATGTTGGTCTGGAAGGTGCGGCGCAATTGTTCTTCGGTGATGTCGGTGATGTCGTCGTCGGGATGCTGCTCGCCCGCATTGTTGACGAGGATGTCGATGCCGCCCAGCGTCTCGACGACCTCCGCCACCGCTTTCTCGCAAAACGCCTTGTCGCCCACATCGCCGGCGATGGCGAGCGAGCGGCGGCCTTCGATCGTCACGATCTTGGCGGTCTGCTGCGCATCCTCATGTTCGTTCAGGTAGAGGATCGCCACATCCGCGCCCTCGCGCGCATACAGCGCCGCGACCGCGCGGCCGATGCCGCTGTCGCCGCCGGTGATGAGCGCCACCTTGCCTTCGAGCCGGCCCGAGCCAGGGTAGCGCGGCGACCATTCGGGCTTGGGGTCGAGCTTGGCCTCCTCGCCGGGCAGATCGTCCTCGTGGATCATCGGTTCGGTCGCGCTCATGGGAGACTCCTTCTCGCCGGCCCGAACGAACGGGCTAGATGGAGGTTCAGCGCAAGCGGCGGGGCGACCGGCATCGCGCGACGGCCCGAGCCGCCACCGCCCCTAACCCACCGCCCGGGTCGTGGCCGCTTCGTCGTCATGCTCCTGGAGCTCGACCGACGGACGGACGGGATCGCGCCGGGGCTTGCCGGCCAGCGCCGTCGCCACGGCGCGCTCCAGCCCCGCGACGGTGAACGGCTTGCGCAGCACGTCGTGCCCGGCAAAGCCGTTCGCATCGCCCGCTTCGCCGACATAGCCGGTCACATAGAGCACCGGCACCGCAGCGTGCCGCGGCGCGATGGCGGCGATCAGTTCCGGCCCGGTCATGCCCGGCATCACGACGTCGGTGACGATCAGCGCGATATCATCCCGCGCGTCGAGCATCGCGATCGCGTCCTCCCCGCTGGCGCAGGGGATCGGCAGATAGCCGACCTCGCGAAGCGCGCCGACCGTGGCGGTACGGACGCGCGCATCATCCTCGACCACCAGGATATTGGCGCCGGACATGGCACGCGACGGCGCGGCGATCGGCGTGACGACAGCGGCTCCTTCCACCCGCGCCTCCGCGAAGAAGCGTGGCAGATAGAGCGACACGGTAGTGCCCTGCCCCACCACGGAATCGATCGCGACCTCGCCTTCGGACTGGCGGGCGAAGCCGAAGATCTGGCTGAGCCCGAGCCCGGTGCCCTTGCCGACGGGCTTGGTCGTGAAGAAAGGCTCGAACACCCGCTCGAGCACCTCGCGGGTCATGCCGGTGCCCCGGTCGGTCACGGCTATGCGGACATAGTCGCCGGCGCGGGCCTCGCCCACCTCGCCGCCACGCAGGGTGACGTTGGCAGTGGCGATCAGCAGCGGCCCTTCCTCGTTCATCGCGTCGCGGGCATTTACTGCGAGGTTGAGAATGGCATTTTCCAGCTGGTGCGGATCGCACCACACATGCCAGCCACCGGACGCGATCCGCGTCTCCACCCGGATGCGTTCGCCAAGCGTCCGGTCGAGCAGATCGGACATGCCGGCGAGCAGCCCGCCCGGCTCTACCCCCTCCGGCAGCAGCGGTTCGGCGCGGGCGAAGGCGAGCAGGCGGCGGGTGAGCGCGGCGGCGCGATTGGCGCCCTCCATCGCATTGTCGATGTGGCGGCCCACCTCGTTCGCCTCATGCGTCAGCCGGCGGCGGGCAAGATCGAGGCCGCCGACGACGACAGCCAGCATATTGTTGAAATCATGCGCGATGCCGCCGGTCAGCTGGCCGACCGCCTCCATCTTCTGCACCTGGCGCAGCTGCGCCTCGGCCGCCTCGCGGGTTTCGGCTTCCTCGCGCAGCCGGGCGTTGGCGTCGCGCAACTCCCGCGTCCGCTCCGCCACCGCCCATTCGAGCATGCCGGCGCGGTCCGATTCGGTGCGCGCCTCCAGCCGGGCGCGGGCGCGCTGGGCGAGCGCCTGCACCGTCGTCCAGCCGAGCGCGGCGGCGCACAGCACGAGCAGCAGGCCGATACCCGACAGCAAGGCCGTGAGGTAATTGGCCCGATCCACCGTGAAGGCGGCGCGATCGGAGCGCGCGTCGAGCAGGTTGCGCTCGTTCGTGGCGACGCGGGACAGCAGCGTGTCGATCCGGGCGATGCTGCTCGCCTTGCCGGCGCGGTAGAAGGTCGAGAGCGCCGTCCATCCCTGCTTGTAGAAGGAGCGGGTGGCCGGCTCGGCCAGTTCCTTGCCGCGCTGGACGTAGAGCCGGCCCAGTTCGGCGACGAGCGGCGCCTGATCCGGATTGTCCCGCGTCAGCTGGGCGAGCAGGCGGAGCTGGCGGCCGGCCTTCTTCCACTCGTCATAATAGATCGCCCCGGTCTGCTTCTCGCCGCTGATGACGAAGCGGCCGAGCGCCGCCTCGGCCCGGGCGATCGAGGCGTCGAGCTGGCGCGTCACCAGCATCACATCGTAACTGTGCCGCTCCCGCAGCACCGCGCGGTCGCGCTCGCCATTGGAGATCCACACCAGCACGACCAGCGCGATCAGCAGCACCGCGGCCACCAGCGCGGCGCCGCTGGCCAGCCGGCGTTGCCACGCGCCGGTGGGGGCGGCGCCCGGATCGGTGGGATCGTGCGACATCGCCATCGAGATTACCGCACCATCGGCTGCCGGCAAAGCCCGAACCGCCGGCCAGCCGGCTCAGGCGATGCAGCCGACCGCGCGGCCGGCCTGTTCGAACATGGCGAGGATCTCGCCCACCTGTTCGTCGCTATGTTCGGCGCAGAGCGAACAGCGCAGCAGGTACATGCCGGCCGGCGTGGCGGGCGGGCGGGCCATGTTGACGTAGAGGCCAAGCTCCAGCAGCGCCTGCCACATGCCGACGGCGACTTCCTGATCGGGAAAGATCACCGCGATGATCGCCGATTGGGCCGTCTCGGTGCCCAGCCTGAAGCCGAGATCGCGCAGGCCCTGGTGCAGCCGCCGGCTGTTCTTCCACAGATGCGCACGCTTCTCGCCGGCATGCATCAGCTTGCGGATCGAGGCGGCGGCGGTGGCGACGACCGAGGGCGGCAGCGAGGCGGTGAAGACGTAGGGGCGGCAGACCAGCCGCAGCACCTCGAACTTCGGATGATTTGACACGCAGAAGCCGCCGACCGTGCCGACCGACTTGGAGAAGGTGCCGACGACGAAATCCACGTCGTCGGCCACGCCCGCTTCCTCGAACACGCCGCGGCCATGTTCGCCGAAGAAGCCCATGCCGTGCGCTTCGTCGCACAGGATCATCGCGCCATGCCGTTTGGCGACGGCGACCATCTCCTTGAGCGGGGCGATGTCGCCCAGCATCGAGTAGACGCCTTCCAGGATCACCAGCTTGCCGGCTTCCTTGGGCAGCCGGCCGAGGCGCTTGTCGAGATCCTCGACGCTGTTGTGGCGGAAGCGGACGATCTCGGCATTGCCGAGCCAGCAGCCATCGTAGATCGAGGCGTGGCTGTCCGCATCGAGAATGATGTAATCCCCCTTGCCGGCCAGCGTGGAGATCATGCCGAGATTGGCCTGGTAGCCGGTGGAAAAAACCATCGCCGACGAGGTGCCGTAAAACTCCTTCAGCGCATCCTCGCACGCGCGATGGCCCTGATAGGTGCCGTTCAGCACGCGGCTGCCGGTGGTGCCGGAGCCATATTCGTCCAGCGCCTTCTTGCCGGCGGCGACGACATCGGGATCGAACGTCATCCCCATATAATTGTACGTGCCGAGCAGGATCGTCTTGCGCCCGGAGATGATCGCCTCGGTCGGCGACGTCACCTTTTCCATGACGATGGCGAAGGGATCGCGCACGCCGGTATCGAGCAGCGCCTGCCGCTCGGCGATCAGCGCATCGAACTTGGAGAAGAGATCGCCCCTGGGCGGTGTGCCTTCGTCGCCGAGGCGAACATCGTCGGGCGTGGCGGCGGCGTCGCTCATGCTGCGCGCTCCGTCCGGTTCGAGCCTGTCTCGACTGCGCTCGACGCTGCTCGAAGCGAACGGGACGGGGAAGCACCGGCGCTCATGCGGTCAGCTTCTCGACGGCATCGACCAGCTGGCCGACCGTCTCGATCTCGGCCTGCATGTTCATCGTGATGAGGATGTCGAACTCGTCCTCGATCGCGGCGACGAAATCCATCACCGTCAGGCTGTCCCATTCGAGATCGCCGGCAAAGGTGGTGGCATCGGACAAGGCGACCTGCTTCTTGTTGAAGGGCTCGATCGCCTGCGCCACCTTGGCAAAGATCTGGTCACGGTCGCTCATGCGCTAGTCCTTAATCGGGTGGCCGCCCGCTTGCCAAGCGAATGCGGCGGCATCACGGCATCGCCGCCCCGCGCGACGGCTGGCAAGCGGCATCCCGCCATGCCAATGTCCGCCGCCAACGAGGAGGCCTTTTTGCCGGACGCGCATACCGATCCCGCCCGCCACATACCGGGCAAATATACCGCCAATGCGATCGACATGCTGGTGGCCGTTCACCGCGCCCATGTGACGCTGAGCCAGATGGCCGACCAGAAGGCCAGCATCCTGATGGGCGCCACCTTCGTGATCTTCACCATCACGATCGGCCAGGCCAAGGGGGCGGGCGCGCCGCTGCCGCTGCTGATCCTCGGCGGCTTCGCCTTCTTCGCGGCGGTGCTGGCGGTTTCCGCGATCCTGCCGCACGTCCATACGATCCGCAGCCCGCGACCGAATCTGCTGTTCTTCGGCTCGTTCACGCAACTGGGCGAGGACGAATATATCGACCGGCTGTGCGAGCGGATGCAGAGCGACGACACGATCTTCGAGACGATGGCGCGCGATATCTACCAGAACGGGCAGGTGCTGGAGTATAAGAAATACCGGCTGCTCGGCTGGGCGTATCGCGTGTTCCTGATCGGGCTGACGGCGAGCTTGCTGGCGTTCGTGGTGCAATATGCCATGCCGCATCACGCGACGGGAACGGGGGCGGGGGCGGCGCAGACGCGGGCGGCGAAGGCCGCGGCGTGAACGCCACGGCGCGTTGGTTTCTGAACGAAATGGCGGACATCTCCAACGAAAGCCATGAAAGCCACGCTATGAGGGGGTGAAAACACGCATCCGTGCGTGCCGGGGATCGACGCTGGAAAGAACAGGCCTGGCGGCCTGCCCGGCGACCATGCCGAACCGCGCGGCTGTAGGACAGCCCGCGCGTGCGGTTACGGCTCCGAGCGGCCGGCACCCTCGCGATCATGCTCGTAGTGCCTGGCGAGCGGAAACGGGGGCAGCCACGCTTCGCGGCGGACGGTCCAGCTTTCGTAGGTTGGGGTGAAGCGGTCGGGCTCGTCCAGCGCACCGATATAGACCTCGATCTCGTCCCCGCTGCGGCCGAACAGGGACGAACCGCAGGTCGGACAGAAATGGCGGCCGGCATGGCCGCTCGTCTCGCCCGCGATCGTCACCGCATCCGCCGGGAATATCGCGGAGGCGTGGAACAGCGTGCCGTGATGCTTGCGGCAATCGAGGCAGTGGCACAGGCCGACGCGATAAGGCTGCCCCACGGCGACGATCCGCACCGCGCCGCACAGGCAACCGCCGCTGACCCGATCCATGCCGCATCTCCTTCACCTGATCCGTCGCCTGCCGGCGTCCGGCCGGAATAGCACCGGGTCGACCGTCAGAGCCAGCCCGCCGCGCGATACCAGTCCGCCGTCGCCTTCAGGCCTGCCGGCGTCGGCATGTCGGGCCGCCACAGATCGGCCGGCGGCGGATGGGCGACGGTCCAGTCCGGGTGGAGGAAGTAGCGGACGCGATCGGGAGTGAGCTTGGCGGAACCGCGCCGGACGAGGCCATCGGCCAAGGCGCCCAGCCGCAGCAAAGCCGCCGGCACCGGCACCGGCACCGCACGGCGGCCGACCGCCACGCCGATGGCGCGGGCGAGATCGCGGTGATCCCAGCCGCCGGCCACGCCATCGTCCGGCTCCAGCGTGTCGCCTAACGCCACGCCGCGCTCCGCCAGCGTCAGCAGCAGTCGGGCGAGATCGGCGACATGGACGATCGAGACGCGACCGCCGGGCGGCAGCGCGACGAAGCCGCGCCTGGCCATGCGAAACAGCTCCAGCATCTCCGTATCGCCGGGGCCGTAGATGGCGGGGGGACGTACCATCGTCCAGCGGAGCGGGCTGGCGCGGACGGCATCCTCGGCGCCCGCCTTGGACCAGCCATAATCGGACAGGCCGGGTTCGCGCGCGGCGAGCGAGGAGACGTGGACGAGACGGCCGGCACCCGCCATCGCGGCGATGATCGCGCCGGTGCCGGCGATGTTGCCGGCGGCGAAGCCCGCGCGATCGGCCGCGTTGACCACGCCCGCGACATGGATCACGGCATTCGCGCGCGATACGAGCGCGGCAAGGCTTTCCGGCCGATCGAGCGCGCCGGCGATCCATGCGACGCCGGGCGTATCCGGCTGCGGCCGGCGGGCGAGCGCCTGCACGGCGTGGCCGGACGCGACGGCGAGGCGGATCAGGTGCCCGCCGACGAAGCCGGTGCCGCCGGTGATGGCGAGCCTCATCGTTTGCGCCTCACAGCATCACCATGTGATCGCGGTGGACCAGCGCGGTGCGCGGGGCGTAGCCGAGCACCGCCTCCAGCGCGTCGCTGCGCCTGCCGGTGATCGCCGCGGCATCGGCGGCGTCATATTCGGCGAGGCCGCGCGCGAGCAGCACCTGCTCCGGCCCGACGATATCGATCACGTCGCCACGGGCGAAGCGGCCCTCCACCTGCACAGCGCCGGCGGCGAGCAGGCTGCGGCCCTGCGCGAGCGCGGCGGCGGCGCCGGCATCGACATGGATGCGGCCCTTGGCGGTGAGGCGGCCGGCCAGCCACGCCTTGCGCGCCGAGGCACCCCTGGCGGCGACGAACACGGTGCCGCGCCCGGTGGCATCGAAGGTGGCGAGCGGACGATCCACCTTGCCGCTGACAATGGCGAGGTGCGCGCCCGCCGCCATCGCGATGCGCGCCGCCTCCAGCTTGGAGATCATGCCGCCCGATCCCATGCCGGAGGCCGAGCCGCCATCGGCCATCGCGCGGATGCGGGCATCGAGCCGTGTCACTTCCGGCACGAAGCGCGCATCCGGATCGCGGCCGGGATTGGCGGTGTAGAGGCCGTCTATGTCCGACAGCAGGATCACGCCGCCGGCCAGCGCGGCCTGTCCGATGCGCGCGGCGAGGCGATCATTGTCGCCGAAGCGGATCTCCTCGGTGGCGACCGAATCATTCTCGTTGATGACCGGGACCACGCCGAGCCCGAGCAGGCGATCGAGCGTGGCGGCGGCGTTCAGGTAGCGGCGGCGATCCTCCAGATCGTCGAGTGTGACGAGCATCTGCGCGGCGATGAGGCCTTCCGCATGGAGCAGCTCCGCCCAGACATGGCTGAGCGCGATCTGGCCGGTGGCGGCGGCGGCCTGCGCATCCTCCAGGCAGGCCCGCCCACCTTTCGGCAAACCGAGCCGGCGCGCGCCGAGCGCGATCGCCCCCGACGAGACGACGGCGATACGCTGCCCCGCGCGGTGGCGGGCGGCGATATCGGCGACGACGCCGGCCAGCCATTCCCGCCGCACATGGCCGCTTGCATCGACGAGCAGCGCCGAGCCGATCTTGACGACGAGGCGTGCGCAGGCGGCGGGGGCGAAGCGGGTGGCGGGCATGACGGGCCGTGCCTTACGCGGGTGGCGGCGCGGACAAAACCCGTTTGTGCCGGATGTCTCGACGGGCGCATCTCGGCTACGCTCGATGCTGCTCGACACGAACGGAGGACGAGAGGGCACGCGGATCCAGCGCACCCCGCCCGATCAGCCGACGAAGGCGCGCTCGATCACATATTGGCCAGGCTTGGCGTTGGAGCCTTCCTCGAAGCCGGCGGCATCGAGCGTGGCGGCGAGTTCCTTTATCATCTCCATGCTGCCGCACATCATCACCCGGTCGGTCTCCGGGTTCAGGCGGCGTTCGCCGGCCATGCCTTCGAACAGGCTGCCATCCTCGATCAGCGCGCCGATCCGCTTCTGCGTGCGGAACGGTTCGCGGGTGACGGTGGGGAGGTAGCTGAGCTGCACCAGCGCCTCGTCCTGCACCAGCGGATCGCCGGCGAGCTGGCTCTCAAGCTCCTCGCGGAAGGCGAGATCGCTTTCGCGGCGCACCGAATGGACGATGCAGATCTGTTCGAACCGCGAATAGATGTCCGGATCGCGGGCCAGGCTGAGGAAGGGCGCGAGGCCGGTGCCGGTGGAGAGCATGAACAGCCGTTGCCCGCCGAGCAGCGCATCGGCGACCAGGGTGCCGGTGGGCTTGCGGCCGAGGAATATCTGGTCGCCGGGCTGGATCTGCTGAAGCCGCGAGGTGAGCGGGCCATCCGGCACCTTGATCGACAGGAACTCCAGTTCCTCCGCCCAGGCCGGGCTGGCGATCGAATAAGCACGCAGCAGCGGGCGGTTCTCACCCGGCAGGCCGATCATCACGAACTCGCCCGAACGAAAGCGGAAGCTGGCCGGGCGGGTGATCGTGAAGCTGAACAGATGTTCGTTCCAGTGGCGGACGGAGCGCACCTCCTCCACCGAGAGGCTCGCCGAGGAGGCCAGGGTGGCCGCTTCGCCGATCCGATCGCTCATCATTCGCTTCCGCCCGTCTGGTTCGCTGTCAATATGGTTGCCGGTCGATCGGATGCCAAGCCGGCATGGCCCGCATCGGTCGAGCCGATAGTGTTGTTGCGAACGAGGCGCAACACGCTAGATCGGCGACCAGGGTTCATCCGGCCCTTCGGTGGCGGAAAGCGCGGCCACCTCGCTCGCCGCCTCGGCCGGGCCGATCGCATCGACGAGCCGGTCCAGCACCGCATCCACGCCGGTGCCGGCGACGCCGGACAGCAGCATGACCTCGCCGCCACCACTGGCCTTGGCGAGCTTCTTGGCGAGTTTGGCGACATCCTTCGGATCGATCGCGTCGATCTTGTTGAGCGCGAGCACCTGCGGCTTTTCGGCGAGGCCGGCGCCGTAGACGTCCAGCTCCTCGCAGACGATGCGGTAGGCCTCGACCGGATCCTCGCCGCTGGCATCGACGAGGTGGAGCAGCACGCGGCACCGCTCGATATGACCGAGGAAGCGATCGCCGATGCCGGCGCCATCGGCGGCACCCTCGATCAGGCCGGGAATGTCGGCGATGACGAACTCGCGGGCATGGCGCGTCACCACGCCGAGCTGCGGGCGGATGGTGGTGAAGGGATAGTCGCCCACCTTGGCCTGCGCGTTCGTCACCGCGTTGATGAAGGTCGATTTGCCGGCATTGGGCAGGCCGACCAGCCCGGCATCGGCGAGCAGCTTCAGCCGCAGCCAGACCCATGCCTCCTGATAGGGCCAGCCGCTGCCATGCTGGCGAGGCGCGCGGTTGGTCGAGGTCTTGTAGCTGGCATTGCCGCGCCCGCCGTCGCCGCCGGGCAGGAATATCTCGCGCTGGCCGATCCGGGTGAAGTCGAGCAGCACATGCTCTCTGTCGTCCGACAGGATCTGCGTGCCGACCGGCACCCGGATGACGAGATCGTCGCCCCCCGCCCCGGTGCGGTTGGAGCCGGAGCCGCCCTTGCCGCGCGGCGCGCGGAAATGCTGGGTGTAGCGGAAGTCGATCAGCGTGTTGAGGCCGCCGACCGCCTCGAATATGATGTCGCCGCCCTTGCCGCCGTTGCCGCCGTCCGGGCCGCCATATTCGATATATTTCTCCCGCCGGAAGGAGACGGCGCCGGGGCCGCCCGCGCCCGAGCGGACGAAGATCTTGGCTTGATCGAGGAAATGCATGGCCGCGCATATAGCGCAAATGGCGAAAAGGTCACGCGGCGGCGAACGGCGCGAGGCAGCGCCCTGCCGATGCGCCTCATTCCGCCCCGGCAGCGGCCGCGAGCAGCCGTTCGGTCGCCATCGCGCGGGCGGCGTCGCGGGGCAGGCCCAAAGCGGTGGACATCGCCTCCCCCATCAGCGCATCGCCGAGTGCCGTCAGGACCAGCGACAGCGTGAGGGCATGGACCGGCTGCCCGCCATGCGGGCCGAGCTGATCGACCAGCCGGTGCGTCGCCTCGACGATCGGATCGAGCGCCTCGCGGTTGCCGGTAAGGATCGCCCATGACGCGAAGGCGCCGCCGCCCTCCTGCCCGAAGGCATCGAAGGTGCGATCGACGATGACGCGCGGGTCCATCTCGCCGGCGCGCGCCTTGACCACCGCCTCGCCGATATGCGCGGTGATCCGTTCGGCCATCGTCGCCGCCAGCGCCCGCTGGAGACCGGCGGCGGAGCCGAAATGGTGGAGCAGATTGGCATGGGTGCGGCCGATGCGATCGGCCACCGCCTTCAGCGTGACGGCCTGCGGCCCCTGCTCGATCAGCAGCGCGCGCGCCGCCTCCAATGCGGCGTTGCGGCTGGCGGCGGGGCTCAGGCGGGTGCGGACTATTGACATTGGTGTAAGTAACCGGTAGCGATCATCGTCATGACAACGCTTATGCACCGAACCACGCCCGCCGATCTGGTAATTCGCCCGCGCGACCGCCGCTTCGGCCGCGGCGACACGCTTGGCCGCTGGTGGCTGGGCGGCGATCCGGTGGCGACGGCCTTCTACAACGCGCTTTCCGTCACCTTTCCGAAGGGCGAGGCCTTCTTCGTGGAAAGCGTGCGCGCGTTTCGCGACGGCACGCCGCCACGCCTAGCCGGGGAGATCGCCGCCTTCACCAAGCAGGAGGTGCTGCACAGCCGCGAGCATGTCGCGTTCAACCGGCGCGTGGCCGATGCGGGTTATGACGTTTCCCGCCTGGAGGCGGCGGTGGATCGGCGGCTCGCCTTCGTGCGATCCAAGCCGCCGATCGTCAGCCTGGCGGCGACGATGGCGCTGGAGCATTTCACCGCCATCCTCGCCCACGCGCTGCTGGCCGATCCGCGCCATCTGGCCGCGGCCGACGCGCAATCGGCCGGCCTGTGGCGCTGGCACTCGATCGAGGAGATCGAGCATAAGGGCGTGGCCTACGACACCTGGCTGCACGCGACGAAGCACTGGCCGCGCTTCAAGCGGTGGCAGGTCAAGAGCAAGGTGATGCTGCTGGTGACGAAGAACTTCTTCGTCGATCGTACCGCCGGTGCGCTCGACCTGCTCGCGCAGGATGGGCTCAGCGGGCCGCGTGTCTGGACCCGGATGGCGTGGTTCGCCTTCGCCCGGCCGGGCATGGTGCGCAAGATTCTCGGTGCGTGGTGCAGCTTCTTCCTGCCCGGCTTTCACCCCTGGCGGCATGACGATCGCGCGCTGATCGCCAGCGCCGAACGCACGCTGGCAGACGCGGGCGGAGTGTCGGGCGGGGTGGCTGGCCGGACCGCTCAGCCCGCCTGATCGCGGCGATCGTTACGCCTTCGCGGCAGCGAGGCGGGGCAGCATCGTCGGGCCGCCCTGCGCGATCGCGCGGACGTAGGCAGGTCGCGCGGTCATGCGATCCTTATAGGCGACGATCGCCGGTTGGTCGGCGCCGTAGCCGATCGTCAGGGCCAGTTCGATGGTGAACTGCATCTGCACGTCCGCTCCGGTCAGCCGGTCGCCGACGAGGAAGTCATGCCCGTCCAGCGCGCGCTCGACGAGGTCCAGCGCCAGCGCGACGCTTTCGTCGGCATAGGCGCCGACCTGCGCCGGCAGGCCGTCGCGCCCGCCGAGCAGGCGCAGCATGACGCCCAGCATCCCCGCGCTCTCGCCGAAGTGCAGCCACTCGAGATAGGCCGGCCATGTCGCCTCGCCTGCAGTCGGCCCGAAGCGGCCGCCGCCATAGGTCGCTTCGAGATATTCGATGATCGCGCCCGATTCGGCGATCACCCGGTCGCCATCGATGACCGTCGGCGCTTTGCCGAGCGGATGGACCTGGCGCATCGCCGGCGGCGCGCGGCCGGTCAGCGGATCGCGATCGTAGCTGACCAGCCGATACGGCGTGCCGATCTCCTCCAGCAGCCAGATGATGCGGGTGGAACGCGAGTGGCGCAGATGGTGGATCTCGATCACGATGGTCTCCGGTGCGAGGCTTTATTCGGCCAGGAAGGCGCGCAGTTCGGCCATGAAGGATTCGAACCGATCGTGGTGCAGCCAGTGCCCGGCATCGTCGAACAAGGCGACGCGGGCGTTGCGGAAATGCGCGGCGCGACCATCCTCGTCCGGGTTGGAGGCCCAGCTGTCGCGGCCATAGGCCAGCAGGGTGGGGCAGGTGATGCGATGCCAGAAGGCGTGCAGTTCGTCGTCCGTCACCTCCAGCGGCAGGAAGGAGCGGAGATGATTGTCATATTTCCAGCTGTAGCTGCCATCCTCGTTGCGCAGCAGGCCGTGGACCGTCAGGTGCAGCGCCTGCTCCTCGGACAGGTTGCCGTTCTGCTCGCGCATGCGGGCCAGCGCGTCCCCGATGCCGGCATAGCGGCGCGGGCTGCGGCCATCGAGCGCGCGGCGCGTCTCGATCCATTCGCGCCAGCGTTCGTCCAGCGGCCGCGCCGCCTCCGCTTGCACGGCCGCAGGCTTGAGGCCGAGCCCCTCGATCGCGACCAGCTTCGCCACCTTGTCGGGATAGAGGGCGGTATAACGCAGCGCGATCGCGCCGCCGAGCGAATGGCCGACGATCGTGATCATGTCGCCGGGCAGCTGGTGGATCAGCTGGGCCATGTCATAGGCGTAATAAGGCATCAGATAGGCGCCGTCCGGCGACCATGCGCTGTCGCCATGCCCGCGCAGATCGGGTGCGATGACATGCCAGTCCCGCCGCAGCGCGCGCGCCACCCAATCCCAGCTGCGCGCATGATCCATGCCACCATGCTGGAGCAGCAGGATCGGCGCGCCGGCATTGCCCCAGTCGAGATAATGCAGCCGCAGCCGCTGCGAAATGAAGAAGCGCGATTCCGGGCCGGTATCGCAAGCTGGGAAAGCGGAGGGTAAGACCATCGGGTATCCGGCAGCTTCGTTGCGCAGCCCGAGGCTTTATCTATGATCCCGCGCGGCACAAGGGCGACGGCGCCTGGCAGGGGACAGCGGCATGGCGGAGCGGGTGACCATCACGATGGAGGGCGGCCTCGCGGACGTGCGGCTGAACCGTCCGGAGCGGATCAACGCGCTCGACCAGGCGCAGTTCGCCGCCATCATCGCCGCGATCGATCGGCTGGCGGCGATGCCGGGCCTGCGGGCGGTGATGCTGTCCGGCGAGGGGCGCGGCTTTTGCGCGGGGATCGATCTGGACTATCTGGCGGGCACAAGCGACGCGCTCGCCTTGATGCCGCGCACGCATGGCGATGCCAATATGGTGCAGCAGATCGCCTGGGGCTGGCGCACGCTGGCGGTGCCGGTGATCGCGGCGCTGCACGGTGTCGCCTTCGGCGCGGGCCTGCAGATCGCGCTCGGCGCGGACATCCGCATCGCCGCGCCGGATGCGGAGCTGGCGATGATGGAGGCGCGCTGGGGGCTGGTGCCGGATGTGGCCGGCATCGCGCTGCTGCGCGGCCTGGTGCGCGACGACCATGCCCGCGAGCTGACCTATAGCGCGCGGCGGATCAGCGGGGCGGAGGCCGCCGCGATCGGCCTCGTCACCCGCATCGCCGACGATCCGCACGGTGTGGCGATGGCGCTGGCCCGCACGATCGCCGGCCATGCGCCTACCGCGATGCGGGCGGACAAGCGCCTGTTCAACCTTGCGCGGGATGCCGCGGCGCCCGCTATCCTGCTCGCCGAATCGGCCGAGCAGCAGGCGCTGCTGGCGGGCAGCGATCATGCCGAGACGCTGCGCGCGGCGCGGGAGAAACGCGCGCCGGTGTTCGATGATGCGGCGGCGGGCGTTCAGCGGCCGGTATAATCGGGCGGGCGGCGTTCGGTGAACGCCCGCACGCCCTCGCGCGCATCGGCCGAGGCCATCGCCCGCTCCATCGAGTCGGCCTCCGCGTCAAGCTGATCGGCGAAGGCGGCCGTGTCACCGGCCTGGAACAGCCGTTTGACCGCACCGAACGCGGCCGTCGGCCCGCTGGCGATCTTCGCCGCCAGCGCGCGCGCTTCGACGGCCAGCGCATCATCCTCGACCACGCGGGTGACGAGGCCATATTCCGCCGCCTCGGCAGCGGTCAGCCGGCGGCCGGCATAGGCCATCTCCTGCGCGCGGCGCAGCCCGATCAGGCGGGGCAGCAGCCAGGTGGCGCCGCCATCCGCCGTCAGCCCGATGCCGGCATAGGCCATCGAGAAATTGGCCGAGGCGGATGCCAGCACGATGTCCGCGGCCGCCACCAGGCCGAGGCCCGCACCCGCCGCCGCGCCCTGCGCCGCCACGATCACCGGCGCGGGGTGCCGCGCCAGCATCAGCATGCCCTCGTGCAGGCGCCGCGCGATCCGGCCGACCAGCGGCGCCGGATCGTCGCTCGCGACGAATGCCCGGATGTCTCCACCGACGCAGAAGTTCTTGCCCTCCGCCTCGATCAGGATCGCGCGGACCGAGGGATCGCCCGACACCTCGCCTGCGGCCAGCGTGAACGCCTCGATCAGCTCCGCGCTCATCGCATTGTTCGCCTCCGGGCGGGCGAGGGTGAGCGTCGCGATGCCCGCGGCGACGGCTACGCGCACGAGCGGCTGGGAAGGGGCGGATGCGGTGCTGGTCATCGTTCCTCGCTATGGTCCGGTTGTGGGGGCGTCATGCCCGATCGCGGGCCGCTTGCGAAGGCGGCACCGCGCCCGCCTCATGGCAGCAGCACGACCGATCCGGTGGTGCGCCGCGCCTCCAGATCGGCATGGGCGGTCGCCGCGTCGGCCAGCCGGTAGGTGCGCGGCGGCGCGATCTTCACGGCGCCGCTGCGCACGACGGCGAACACCGCCTCGGCCGACGCACGCAGCTCCTCCGGCGTGCGGGTATAGGCGCCGAGACTCGGCCGGGTGAGATAGAGCGAGCCGAGACCGGCGAGCCGCACGAGATCGAACGGCGGGATAGGGCCGGACGCGGCGCCGAACGCCACCACCATGCCGCGCGTGCGGGTGCTGGCGAGCGATCCCTCGAACGTCGCCGCGCCGACGCCGTCATAGACGACCGCCACGCCGGCGCCGCCGGTCATCTCGCGCGCGACGGCGGCGAAATCCTCCTCCGCCGTCACGATCACGCGGGCGCAGCCGCAGGCTTCGGCGATCGGGCGCTTGGCCGCGCTGCCGACGGTGCCGATCACCGTCGCGCCGATATGCGCCGCCCACTGGCACAGGATCTGGCCGACCCCGCCGGCGGCGGCATGCACCAGGATCGTGTCGCCCGCCTGCACCGGATAGGTACGCCGCACGAGATATTCAGCGGTCATGCCCTTCAGCAGGATCGATGCGGCGGTGAAATCGTCGATGTCGTCGGGCAGCGGGATCAGCTGCGCGGCCGGGCGCACCAGCCGTTCCGCATAGGCGCCGAGCGGCCCGACATAGCCGACCCGGTCGCCCACCTTCAGCCCGGCGACATCCGCGCCGACCGCCTCGATCGTGCCGGCGCCTTCATTGCCGGGCACGAACGGCAGCGGCGCGGGATAGCGGCCCTCGCGGTGATAGACGTCGAGGAAGTTGAGGCCGACGGCGGCATTGCGGACGATCACCTCGCCCGGACCCGGCGATGGCAGCGCGCCATCCTCCCACCGGAGCACCTCCGGCCCACCGGTCTCGTACACGCGCATCATCTTGCTCATCTCGGTCTCCGCAGCATCGTGCTGCTTGTATCGCCTGCCGCCCGCCACGGCTAATGGCGTCGTGGCAGGGAGAATGGCGGATGCAGACGATCGGTACGGGCCGGGTGGCGGGCAAGAAGGCGCTCGTCACCGGCGCGGCGCAGGGCCTGGGCGCGGCGATGGCGCGGATGCTGGCCCGGGAGGGCGCCCGGGTCGTTCTCGCCGATCTCAACCTCGATGGCGCCATCGCGATCGCCGCCGGGATAAACGAGGCGCATGGCGCCGGCACCGCCACCGCCATCCGGCTGGACGTGACCGACGCGGCGGCCTGGCCGGACGCGATCGACGCCGCCGCGCGGGCGATGGACGGGCTGTCGGTGCTGGTCAACAATGCCGGCATCGCAACCCTCGGCACGATCGAGGACATGCCGCTGGAGGCGTGGCACCGCATCATGGCGGTGAACGTGGACAGCGTGTTCCTCGGCAGCAAGGCGGCGCTGAAGGTGATGCGCGATCATCAGCCGGGATCGATCGTCAACATCTCCTCGATCGCCGGCCTGATCGCCAGCCATGCCTTCGTCGGCTACAACACCTCCAAGGCGGCTGTGTGGATGCTGACCAAGTCGATCGCGCTGCATTGCGCACGGGAGAAGCTGGCGATCCGCTGCAACTCCGTCCACCCCACCTTCGCCGACACGCCGCTGATCGAGGGGCTGGCGGGCGGCACGGCGGAGGAGCGCAACGCCAAGCTCGCCCGCCAGATACCGACCGGCCGCATCGCCGAGCCTGACGACGTCGCGTATGCCGTGCTCTACCTCGCCTCCGACGAGAGCCGGATGATGACCGCATCCGAACTGAAGCTGGACGGCGGCCTCTCGGCGATGTGAGACGGCGCGTTGAAATGGACCATTGGCTGGTCTATTATCGGCATGAGGAGACAGGCGATGAACGTATCCGTGACCGACGCCAAAGCGCAGCTGACCGATCTGGTGCGCCGGGCCGAAGCCGGCGAGGAGATCGTGCTGACACGCTATGGCCAGCAGGCCGTTCGTCTCACGCCGATCGTGCAAAAGCTGGATTGGACGGCACGCCGGGCGATCATGGAGGAGATCATGCGCTCGGGTCGGGAGAACGCTCTGCCCGGTCCCTGTGCGGCACGCAGTCAGGATTTCCTCTATGATGAGAATGGCCTGCCTGGGTGAAGGCGATTGATACCTCCGCACTGCTCGCCATCGCTCTCGATGAACCGCGGGGGCCGAGTTGTGTCGCCGCGTTCGAGATCGACGACGAGTGGATCATATCGGCCGGTACCGTGGCCGAGGCGCTTATTGTCGGACGACGCCGGGGCGTAGGTGAGGCGATCGACAGGTTGATCCTCGCCAACGCCATCGAGATCATCCCCGTTACCGCCGCCTTCGCCCGCCTTGCCGCCGATGCCTATGACCGGTGGGGCAAGGGCGTCCACCCCGCCGCGCTCAACCTTGGCGACTGCTTCGCCTATGCGCTCGCCAAGGAGCGCGGATGCCCGCTGCTCTTGTCGGCAACGATTTCAGCCAGACCGACATCCTTGGCGTGCTGCCCGGCTGAGGCCTACCGCGCGCCGGCCCGCTCGGCCTGGTCCCAGGCCAGCTTCGCCAGGGCCGGGAAGGCATCGGCGCGCAGCTTCGCCTCGGCATTGGCGGCGGTGCCGCGCAGGTAGCGGCCCTTGATGCCGTGGATGATCGCGGCGAAGCGGAAGAAGTTGAACGCCACGTAGAAATCATAGCCGGGCACCGAGTCGCGGCCCGTCCGGCGGCAATAGGCCGCGAGATAGTCCGCCTCGCTCGGGATGTTCAGCGCGGCAAGATCGGTGCCGGCGAGGCCCGGCACGACCAGCGGCGGCATCCGGTACATCATCGCATGATATGAAAAGTCGGCGAGCGGGTGGCCGAGCGTCGACAGCTCCCAGTCGAGCACCGCCAGCACGCGCGGCTCGGTCGGATGGAAGATCATGTTGTCGGCGCGAAAATCGCCGTGGACGATGCTGGTCTCGTCACCGGCGGGAATGTTGGCCGGCAGCCATTCGACGAGGCGATCCATATGGGGATCGCGCCCGGCCTCGCCGTCGGCAAGATACTGCTTGGTCCAGGTGCCGATCTGGCGCGCGATATACTGCCCCTGCCGGCCGTAATCGCCGAGGCCGACGGCCTCGTAAGCAATGCCGTGCAGCTGCGCGATCGTGGCGTTCATCGCGTCGAAATAGGCCGGCCGCTCGTCGCGGCTCACCTGCGGGAAGGTGGCGTCCCAGAAGATGCGGCCCTCCACCATGTCCATGATGAAAAACCAGGTGCCGATCACGCTGTCGTCGGTGCACAGGCCGTAGACATGGGCGACCGGCAGGCCGCCCGCCTCCACGCCGCGCAGCACCCTGGCCTCGCGGTCTACGGCATGCGCGCCCTTCAGCAGCTGGCCCGGGGGCTTGCGCCGCATCACATAATCGCGTGCCGGCGTGCGCAACTTGTAGGTGGGGTTGGATTGCCCGCCCTTGAACTGCTCCACCGTCAACGGGCCGGCATAGCCCGCGACGTTCGCCTCCATCCACGCCGCCAGCGCCGCCTCGTTGAAACGATGCTGGTCGCGCACGCCGGTGGTGCCGGTCTGGCTTTCGGTATCGAAGCTCAAGCGGGTTTCTCCGTCAGGAAGTCGCGCTTCACCTTCTTGGCCAGCGACCATTTGTGCACCTCGGTCGGGCCATCATAGATGCGGAAGGCGCGGATCTCGCGGTAGAAGGCCTCCACCGGCGTATCGCGCGTCACCCCGGTGCCGCCCATCACCTGCACGCAGCGATCGGCCACGCGGGAAAGCGCCTCCGACACCGCCACCTTCGCCATCGAGCTTTCGGCGGTGCCGAGCGACCCGCCATCGAGCACGTCGGCGCACCAGTCGATCATCAGCTCGGCCTGCTTCAGATCAATCAGGTTCTCGGCGAGCATGAAGCCGACGCCCTCATGATCGACCAGCAGCTTGCCGAACGCCTTGCGCCGGCAGGCATAAGCGGTGGCCTCCTCGTTACAGCGGATCGCCACGCCGAGCCAGCGCATGCAGTGGGAAAGGCGGGCGGGGGACAGGCGGATCTGGGCGTATTTGAAGCCCTCGCCGCTCTGCCCGAGCATCTGGTCGGCCGGCACGCGCAGATCGACCAGATCGAGTTCGGCGTGGCCGCCGGTCATGTTGTCGTCGATCGTGTCGAGCAGGCGGACCAGCCTGATCGCCGGATCGGGCAGATCGACCAGGAACATGCAGGCGCCGCCCGATCCGTCGGTCGCTTCCGACTTCGCCATGACGATGCCGACCTTGGCGCCCTCATAGCCGGTGATGAACTTCTTGCGCCCGTTGATGACCCAGTGATTGCCGTCCAGCCGGCAGGTCGTCTTCATCATCGACGGATCGGAGCCGGCGCCCTCGTCGTCGGCCGGCTCGGTCATGAAGAAGGCGGACCGGGCGCGGCCCTCGACCATCGGCTTCAGGAAACGCTCCTTCAGCTCCGGGCTGCCGACCTTGCCGATCAGGTACATATTGCCTTCGTCCGGCGCGGTGGTGTTCACCGCCGTGGGTCCGAGGATCGACAGGCCGGACTTGCGCAGCACCGTCGCCGTCTCGCGCTGGCTCAGATGCGTGCCGTCGGGCAGGATGTGCGGGGTGAGGACGCCGGCGGCGCGGGCCTTTTCCTTCAGCTCCTGCGCCAGCTCCTCGCTAGGCCCGTGGGAGTTGCGGCGAGTGTCCTTCTCGTAGGGGATCACCACCTCGCGGACGAAGGCCTCCACCTTCGCCGCGATCTCGGCCGTCTTCTCGGGGCCGACGCCCGGATACGCGCCGCTCATCGCGGTGCCATCCGGATCGCGCCGTCGAGGCGGATCGTCTCGCCGTTCAGCATGGGGTTCGCGATGATCGATTCAGCGAGCAAGGCATATTCCTCCGGTCGGCCGAGGCGGCTGGGAAAGGGGATCTGGTTGCCCAGGCTATCCTGCGCCTCCTGCGGCAGGCCGGCCATCATCGGCGTCCAGAAGATGCCGGGCGCGATCGTCATCACGCGGATGCCGTAGCGGGCCAGCTCGCGCGCGGCGGGCAGGGTCAGCGCCATCACGCCGCCCTTGGAGGCGCCATAGGCCGGCTGGCCCACCTGCCCCTCATAACCGGCGACGGAGGCGGTGTTGATGATGACGCCGCGTTCGCCATCGGGGCCGATCGGATCGGCGGTGTGGAGGCGGGCGGCCATCTTGGACAGCACGTTGAACGTGCCCGTCAGGTTGATCGCGATCACCCTGGCGAAGTGTTCGAGCGGCAGGGGCTGGCCCTGTCGATCGATGATCTTCTCGGCGGTGGCGATGCCGGCGCAGTTCACCAGCACGCGGGCGACGCCGTGGCTCTCCTCCGCCGTCGCGATCGCGGCCTGCACGTTCGCCTCGTCGGTGACGTCGACGCGGGCGAAACGGCCGCCGAGTTCGGCCGCCTTCGCCTCCCCCGCGTCCGTGTTGAGATCGAACAGCGTCACCTTCGCGCCGTTCCGCGCCAGCATCGCGGCGGTGGCCGCGCCGAGGCCCGAGGCCCCGCCGGTGACGATCGCGCCTACCCCTTGCAACAACATCGCCCGCCGTCTCCCCGTTATACCAGTTCCACCGCCATCGCCGTGGCCTCGCCGCCGCCGATGCACAAGGCCGCGACGCCGCGCTTCAGACCCCGATTCTTCAGCGCCGCCACGAGGGTCGCGATGATCCGCGCGCCGGACGCCCCGATCGGATGCCCTAGGGCCGTAGCGCCGCCATTCACATTGACCTTTTCGTGAGGGATGCCGAGATCGCGCATCGCGATCATCGTCACCGCCGCGAACGCCTCGTTCACCTCGAACAGATCGACATCGCCGACCGACCAGCCGGCCTTGTCCAGCAGCTTGCGGATCGCCGGCACCGGCGCGGTGGTGAACAGGCCCGGTTCGTGCGCGTGCGCCGCCGTCGCCACCACGCGCGCCTCCTGCGTCATGCCGTTCGCCAGCGCCACGCTCGCCCGCGTCATCACCAGCGCCGCCGCGCCGTCCGAGATGGAGGAAGCGTTGGCGGCGGTGATCGTGCCGTCCTTGATGAAGGCGGGCTTCAGCCCGGGGATCTTGTCCGGCCTGGCATTGCCGGGCTGCTCGTCCTGGCTCACCACCGTATCGCCGCGCCGGCCCTTGAGGGTGACGGGCACGACCTCGCTGTCAAAAGCACCATTGGCGATCGCGGCGTTGGCGCGGCTGAGGCTCTCCACCGCATAGGCATCCTGATCGGCGCGGGTGAACTGGTACATCCGCACCGCATCCTCGGCGAAGGCGCCCATCGGCTTGCCGGGCGTATAGGCGTCCTCCAGCCCGTCCAACATCATCGAATCGTAGATGGTGTCGTGGCCGATGCGCGCGCCGGCACGATGCTTCTGCATGAGGAAGGGCGCGTTGGTCATGCTTTCCATGCCGCCCGCCACGATGATGTCGGCGGTGCCGGCAGCCAGCGCCTCATGCGCCATGATCGCCGCCTGCATGCCCGATCCGCACATCTTGTTGACGGTGGTGGCCTCGACCGAGTTCGGCAGGCCCGCCTTCAGCGCCGCCTGCCGCGCCGGCGCCTGGCCGAGCCCGGCGGGCAGCACGCAGCCCATGTAGATCCGGTCGATCGCGTCCGGCGACACGCCCGCGCGCTCGACCGCGGCCTTCACCGCCGTGGCGCCGAGTTCGGTGGCGATGGCGCCGGCGAGCGCGCCCTGGAAGCCGCCCATCGGCGTGCGCGCGAAGGATGAGATGATGACGGGATCGGTGGACATGGGTCTGCTCCTGATCGAACCGCAGTGCCTCGCCTCCGCAGGCTACGCGTCTGCTTACTCACGAGTAGTTGCCTGTCTTGCCGGTATATGTCAATGTCGGCCGATGTCTTCTTCCCCCGTCGCCTCCCCCTTCCGCACGCCGCAGGAGCGCGTGGAGGACCGCGCCCGCAAGCGCGAGGCGCTGCTGCTGGCGGCGGTGCGGATGTTCAATGAGCGCGGCTTTCACGCCACCTCGCTGGACGACGTGGCCGCCAGCGTCGGCGTGACCAAGCCGGTGATCTACCATTATCTCGGCAACAAGGATCAGGTGCTGTTCGAATGCGTGCGGCTGGGGATGGCGCAGCTGAGCGACGCGGCGCGAGCGGCGCACGCCCAGCCGGGCAGCGGGCTTGACCGGCTGAAGCTGTTCCTGCGGCGCTATGCCGAGGCGAACATGGGCGATTTCAGCCGCTGCGTGATCCGCACCGGCGACGAGGCGCTGTCGCCGGAAAGCGCCCTGCAATTCCGCGCGCTGAAAGCGGAGCTGGATCGCGCGATGCGGACGATGATCGAGGAGGCGGCGGCTGACGGCTCCGCCCGCGTCACCGACGTGTGGCTGACCGCCTTCACCTTTGCCGGCGCGCTCAACTGGCCCGCGCGGTGGCACCGCCCGGACGGCCCGATGGCATCCGCCGAGATCGCGCAGCGGATGGTGGACCTGCTGGTCGCGGGCATCGCCGCCTGATCCACCCTTTAGGGCTGTCCCATATGCAGCCATATTGGTCCGATTAGTCGGATGGCACCGCCCGGCGAGTCGTGCTTAGTTTCCCGCGGGGGACTAAGCCATTGCTGGACGTTGATTCGCTGATCCGGCTGGCGGCCGGCTCGACGCGGGAGCTGATGCTGTTCGCCGCCGTCGGGCTTTTGCTCGGCGGGATCGACGATCTGGCGGTGGACCTGATCTTCATCCTGCGCACCGGCTGGCGTCGGCTGACGGTGTATCAGCGGCACGATGCCGTCACCGCCGCCACGCTTGCCCCGCCGCGCCGGCCCGGCCGCATCGCCATCTTCATCGGCGCGTGGGACGAGGGCGAGGTGATCGGCGCCATGCTGCGCAGCACGCTCGCCCGGCTCGATCATGCCGACTACCGCATCTATGTCGGCGTCTACCCCAACGATCCCGCCACGCTCGCCGCGGTCGGCGAGGTGCAGCGGCAGGCGGACGGCGGGCATCGCGTGCGGATGGTCTCCGGCCCGCTCGCCGGCCCCACCACCAAGGCGGAGGCGCTCAACCGCCTGTGGGCGGCGCTGCTGGAGGACGAGCGGCGCGGTATTATGTAGCAGATGCACCAAGCCGGTGACAGACATAACCGCAGGCGTGCGCTAATGTCATCGTATGGAAGACGGATACACACTCACGGTCGCTGGGCTGGTCCGCAAGCGGGCGCTGCTGGCAGGCGAGATCGACGCGACCCGCGATCGGGTCACACAGATGATGGCCGACTTGGACCACATAGACGCGGCGATCCGCATCCTTGACCCGCAAGCCGATGCCTGTTTCGAGAAGTCCAAGCGCCCGCCCCCGATGTTCGCAGGGTTCAGGGGTGAACTATCCCGCTTCCTGCTGGACACGCTCAGGACCGTGGAGAGCATCACCACGCATGAGATGACGGAGCGGGTGATGCTGGCCCGGCGACTCGATCCGACCGACGCTAACGCGTTCCTGCTGATGAACCGGAGGGTGGGTGGCGCGCTCGCCAAGCTGGAGCGCACGCACGACCATATCAAGTCGGTGAAGGAGCCGCCGAACGGGATGAAGCGGTGGAGCGCGGAGTAGCGTTGACTTGAAGGACGATTCGGATTTGACGTTGCGCCATGAAGCTGAAGCTTGGTGGTGTCGATATCTTTTATATCGACGAGTCGGAACGCGATCCGCTGTTTGCGGTGAGCGCGGTGCGCATTCCATTCTTACGGCAGGATGATGACGAACAGTGGAACTTCTGCTGGAATGAATACATGAAAGCTGCGACCGAGTGGCGAAGGGCGCTGTCCAAAAGACATTCGGTTAGAGTCCGAGAAGAACTTCATGCATTCAAGCTAATCAACAGTCGTGGGTTATATAAGAACGGGCATGTCAATTTGAGACCAGATGAGGCTGTGTCGTTCTACAAAGATGCGCTTGCAACTTTATCATTTCTTCCTGAACGATCAATCGTCACGACCTTCGCTAGGTCTAGCAGTTCAATGACCGGGCACTCTGGGATAAGAGCAGCTATGGCAGGCTTGTTCCAAAGGATCAGAACCTACTGTTTAAAAAATCACGTTAATGGCATGATCTTTTTCGACGACGGCCACCCCGAATACATAAGATGGTATAGGGAAGCAACGAAGTGGCTTCCTACCGGCTCTAACAAAGGCAGTTGGGGCGGGAGTGCCACGTCAAATCTTCCGTTAGACATGTTTCCCAAGGATGCAAATTTGAAGAGGTCGGACTTGTCCTTGTTTCTACAAATTGCAGATCTTGTAGTCTATTCGGCGAGAATGAAGATTGAATCTGAGCAAGGCCTTATGGCCGCTAAGCGCGTCGGAAGAAACCACGGGAGCATCTACGATTCAATCCCAACAGATTTGATAAACCTAGCCGCTACTCGAAAGCGGACAGACGGCTTAGTGCCTATATAAATCGGCCCCCGCCTATTTCCACGAGGGCCGATTATTCAGTCTCACGCACTACCGATCCCAAGGTCACGGTCGCAACGAGCGTCTGTTAAGGTAATGATTCACAAACACTTTTCAACATTTTAAACTGAGTCGTTATCAAGCACTTAGCGAGTTACGCCAGAGTCAAGCCGCACGCTGCCAGTAGCCTGCCCACGTCCGCGACTGCGGAGCAGCCATAGCAGCACCAGCTACCAGCGCAGCCTGATCGCCATTCGGGCGGCGGCGGTTATCCTCGCGCCATGCAGCCTCACCAGCATACTGATAAAGGTACGGGCCGGCGATGTGGTGATGCGTGCCGACTTCCATACGGCGGAGACGCGAGAAGAACGACTCGGCCTGATTGGTGCAAACGCCTTCGTCCATGTAGCGCAGCGAGTGATTGACCCGGCCGACCGTGTAGTTGGCGTGGAGCGCATCCCAACCCGAACCCTCGTCCGCCAGAACGGTCGTGCCAGCGGCAACCTTGCTGCGGATCGTCGGGACGCTGGCGGCTTCCGATGCGGCCACGAACGCCAGCGTGCGGCCGTCGCGCTCGCGCATGACGATCACCGACTGGCGCTTTCCGGTCTGGTTCTTGAGCAGGCGACGATCCTTGCGGTCGGCCTTCTCGTTCGCAGGCTTGCTGTAGCCGCCGAAGTAGGCGCCATCAATCTCGACCGTGCCGGACAGGGTAAGGTCCGCTGCCTCGCGGGCCATCGCCTCGCGCAGCTTGTGGGACAGCACGAAGGCCGTTTTATACTGCACGTCCAGATCGCGGCTCACCTGCAAGGCGGAGACGCCTTTGGCACCGTTCACGAAGATGACGATCGCGGCCAGCAGATCGGTAAACGACAGCTTGCGGCTGGCGAAGATCGTTCCGCTGGTGACGCTGAATTGGTGGTGGCAGGCAACGCACTTGAAGCGGCGGCGCGACGTGATGTTGTACGTCTCGACGCAGCCGCAGCGCGGGCACACCGCGTCGCCATCCGTCTCGGCCCAACGAAGGGCCTTGAACGTCTCGTAAGCCTTATCCTCACCCATCTTGAAGACGGCCTTGAGGCTCAGGGTGCGGGCGGCGGCGGAGAGGAGGAAGTGCTGCATGTCATCGTTTCCAGTGCTTATGCACTCGATATGATGGCGGTATGTATCGTTGTCAACGACAATTGCATCTTATATGATGGCATCCGCACTCATGGAGGCCACGTTGAAGACGGACAAGGAATGGGAGGACCAGGCCAAGGGCCTGCTGAAAGCCGAGTTGAAGCGCAGGGGCATCACCTACGCGGGGCTGGTCGGTAAGCTCGCAGACGTGGGCGTGATGGACTCGGAGCCGAACGTGCGCAACAAGCTGGCCCGTGGCAAATTCACAGCGGTCTTTCTGATCCAATGTCTCGAAGCGATCGGGGCCGAGAGCCTGCGACTCTAGGCCCCGTCTTTCTACTTGTCGGGATAATGCTTGCGGTCGGTCTGGCGTGGGGGATGGGATACCTACAGGCCCGCGAAACCGAACGCCGCGAGCAACGCCCCACACAATACGCTCAAAGCGCCAAAGAGGACGCTCAAAGCGCCTGCGTCAACGCTGCGCCTGAGAGGGTTGTTGAATGCGTCTATGACAAAATAGAAGCCGGACGCGAACAGGCAAAGGCCGAGCAGGATTTGAGCGCCCAACAGCGTGCGGCCTCCAGCGGTCTGGCTTCGGCTGTAATATCCGCGGTGACGCTCCTTGTGTCTGTGGCTGGCCTGTGGGCCTTGCTGAGAACTATCCGCCAAGGCGATGCAGGCTTGGCCGCCGCCGTCGATGCGAATGGGATCACCCGCGACTCGATGGAAACCGATCAACGGGCTTGGCTCGACGTGAATCTTGTCGATGGTAGCGACTCGCTCCAGTGGGAAAGCGAGCGATGCCGCTATCTGGCACCCATAAGAATCGAAAACCTTGGCAACACTCCGGCTCTCGACATTACCGTGCACACTGAAATTTACTTCGGCGGTGACAGCCCTATCGCCATCACAAAGTTTAGAGACAGGGTGCTTAATGGACCGGGAACAACCCACCCCCTCAATCTCCATAAGGGGAGTCATGAGGATAGGTTGATTGACGCGCGTCGTGGTTCCGTGGGTCTTTTGAATGCCATTATCGGCGACGAAACTATCGCCAGCCTCTTTCTGGCCGTGCGATATCACACCGTTTTCGATGCCAATTCCAGAGACTTTCAAATCACCGTCAAAGGATACGATCTGACGAACACGATGACGGGCGGCCTCAGACGCTTCGACAAATTTATCAGTCGACCGGAACTGAACGTCGAACCTAACATGATTCACCCCGGCTACGTGACCTAGAGCCAGCCCGATCGCCACAATCGCGCTAATCATGCTTCGCACTCCAAACGATGGCACCCGCCATCGGGGCTAGAGGCGTTCGCCCCTGCGTTGGTGCGTTTGCTACATAATGCCGGAGCGGCGCGACGGCGTGCCGATCAAGGCGATCGTGCTGCACGATGCCGAGGATGTCGTCCACCCGGCCGAGCTGCGCGTCTTCGACCGGCTGATCGAGCGGTTCGATCTGGTGCAGCTGCCGGTGCTGCCGCTGATCGTGCCGGGATCGCGCTGGATTTCCGGCCATTATTGCGACGAGTTCGCCGAGGCGCATGGCAAGCAGCTGGTGGTGCGCGAGGCGCTGGGCGCCGGCATGCCGTCCGCCGGCGTCGGCTGCGCGCTCTCGCGCGGGGTGGTGCAGGCGATGGCCGATGCGGGCGACGGCCGGCCGTTCGACGCCGCCAGCCTGACCGAGGATTATGAGCTGGGCCTGCGGCTGTCCGATCATGGCGGGCGCGGCATCTTCGTGCGGATGGCGGCCGCGCCCGGCCGACCGCCAGTGGCGGTGCGCGCCTATTTCCCCGCGACGATCGAGACGGCGGTGCGCCAGAAGGCGCGCTGGATGACGGGCATCGCGCTGGCCGGCTGGGATCGGCTCGGCTGGCGCGGCGGGCTGGCCGAACGCTGGATGCGGCTGCGCGATCGCCGGGCGGTGCTGGCCGCGATCATCCTGGCGGTGGCCTATGCGGGGCTGGTTTGCGCGGTGCTGACGACGTGCCTGTGCTTCGCCGCGAACCGGCCGTACCCGCCGACGCCGCCGCTGCTGGCGATGCTGGTGGCGATCAACGCCGGGCTGATGCTGTGGCGCGCGGCGATGCGGTTCCTGATGGTGCGACGAACCTATGGCTGGCGCGAGGGGCTGCGCGCCGTGCCACGCATGATCGTGGGCAATTTGATCGCGATGATGGCGGCGCGGCGCGCGGTGGCGGGCTACCTGCACGGCCGCCGGCCCGGCGGCGCCGGCGTGCGGTGGGACAAGACCAGCCACGTCTTCCCCGACGTGCTGCCCGCCGAATGAGCGCGCACGGAACGGCCATCGTCACCCCGCTCCGCTTCGTCGCGGGGGTGGTGGGGCTGTGGACGCTCGCCCGGGTGATCGTGCTGATGCCGCCGCTGACGCCGGCCACCGCCAGGGCGGACGAGCCGACGGCGATCCCGCGCCCACGCGCGGCGGCGGTATCGCTCGTGCGGGTGGCGCATGCGACGGTCGGCGCTGAACCCGTCTTTTTGCCAGCGCGATCGGCGGGGCGTTTGTCGCCTCCATTGTTCGCCAGCCATATCATGCCGGCGGGCGCAGCCATGCAAGCCGCGCCAATTTCGACGGCGGGGGCGAGCGAGGACGACGGATCGGCGCCCGCGCTGCGCCTCGCGGCGGATGCGCCGGACTTGTCGCCCGCCGGCATCGTCGCGCCGCCTGCATCCCTGCCGGCGGGCACGACGCGCGCATCGCGCTGGTCGGGGGACCTGTATCTCTATCGGCGCGGCGATGGCGATGCCGCGCTCGCCTCCGGCGGACAGCTGGGCGGCAGCCAGGCCGGGGCGCGCATTGCCTGGCGGCTCAACCGCGACGGCCCCGCCCGCCTCGCGCTCGCGGCGCGTGTCTCGTCGCCGCTGGACGACAGACGCGGGGCGGAGGCGGCCGCCGGGATCGACTGGCATCCCCTGCCCGGCCGGCCGCTGCGCCTCTCGATCGAGCGACGGGCCG
>CAXTTS010000002.1:0-52465 GCA_964247265.1 uncultured Sphingomonadaceae bacterium | reverse complement strand
CTATACCCTCCGCCGCCACCGCCCCCACCGCCACCGCCACCGCCGCCGCCGCCGCCGCCGCCGGAGGAGGAAGCCCCACCCGCACCCCAGCCACCCCGCGACGTCGGCCACATCGACGAAACCCGCGGCGACGTCGTCGCCGGCTGGGCGATGGAACCCGATCGCCCCGGCGTTCCGGTGGAGGTGGATTTCTTCGTCGGCGAGCGGCTGGTCGGCTCTGCCCTGGCGGATCTGGTGCGCAACGATCTGATGGGCATCGGCGGTCACGGCTTCCGCACCCAGCTCGATCTCTCGGGGCTGGAAGGCGAGATCCGGGTCTCCGCACGCCTTCGCCACAGCGGCGCAGAATTGTGCGACTCGCCATTCCTGATCGACCGCCGCACCGCTGATCGACCGCCCCCCGCTGCGGCGGCCTTGTTCGAGATCGCCAAGCCGCTGCACCATGCGCCCGGCAACGAACTGGCGCTCTTCGTCACCCACTCGAAGACGGGCGCGATCAAGCCGCACGTCCTGCCGCACGTCCGCGCACTGGCGGAGGAAGGTATCGCCACGCTGCTGATCGTGGTGGCCGATCGGCCGGCGGACATAGCGGCGCCGCTGCTGGATGCGGTGGCGGGCGCGATCGTGCGGGAAAATCGCGGCTATGATTTCGCCTGCTGGGCGCATGCCCTGCGCATCTATCCGCAGGCCTATGCCGCATCCCTGCTCTATCTGACGAACGACAGCATCTTCGGCCCGTCCGACCAGACGCGCTTCGCCGCGATGATTGCCCGCGTGCGCGCCAGCGCCGCCGATCTTGTCGGCCTGACGGAATCGCACGAGCATCGCTGGCATGTGCAAAGCTATTTCGTGGCGCTGAAGCCGTCGCTCCTGTCCAGCCTGCCCATCCACCGCTTCTTCGACGACACCCGGCTGCTCTCCTCCAAGGACGAGGTGATTCAGGGATCGGAGACGATGCTGGCGGCGCTGGTGGAGAGCTCGGGCCACCGAGCGGAGGTGCTGTTTCCCAGCGACGCGGTCCGCAATCCCACCTTGTTCGGCTGGCGCGAGCTGCTCGATGCCGGCTTTCCTTACGTGAAGATGCTGCTTCTGCGTGGTGAGTTCCCCACGGTCGATACGTCCGACTGGCGCGAGACGCTGGCGGCGCACGGCTTCGACATGGCGGTGCTCGATGCGACCCTCGCCGCCGGCACGGAGGGGTGGGCGCCGGCAGAGAATTACCCGCTGCTCGCCCGGCCGCTGCCGCAATCTGCGATAGCGCGCCCGCTCAAGATCGCCTTCGTCGGCCCGTGGAATTACGACAACGGCCTGGGCGCCGCCTCACGCGGGCTGATCGCAGCGATCCGGCGGCGCGACGTGCTGCTCAACCTGTATCCAATCCAGAAACCGTTCCACGTCCACAAATCGCTCGTGCCGCCGGTGCCGATCACCGATTTCGTCGGCCCGGCCGACATCGCGGTCGTCCACCTCAATCCCGATTCCTGGCATCTGCTGACCGACGATCAGCGCGCCCTGATCGGCGCGGCGCGCAAGCGGATCGGCCAATGGGTGTGGGAGATGGCGCATATTCCGCCGGCATGGCGGCACGATTTCTCCTCGGTCGATCGCATCTGGGCGCCGAGCGGCTATTGCGCCGGCCTGTTCGCCGGCGAGGGCGAGGCGCCGGTCGATGTGGTGCCCTATACGGTGCCGCTGTCGGAAACCCGGCTGAGCGACACGGATCGCGCGCAGGTGCGGCGGAGCATCGGCGTGCCGGCGGATCACCGCGTGATTTTATACATCTTCGATGGCTCCAGCTACCTGGTCCGCAAGAATCCCGCCGCGCTGATCCGCGCCTTCGCAGCGTCCGGGCTGGCCCAGCGGCACTGGACGCTCGTCCTCAAGACCAAGCATCTGTTCGACCGCCCGGAGGAGGGCCGCGCGCTCGCCGCCCTGGCGGCGGAAACGCGCGGCGTGTCGCTCATCAACGCCTCGATGCCGGCGGGTGAGATGGCCAATCTGATCGCGCTCTGCGACATCTACGCCTCGCCCCATTGCTCCGAGGGCTTCGGCCTCACGATCGCCGAGGCGATGGCGGCCGGCAAGCCGGTGGTGGCGACCGATTTCGGCGGCAGCACGCAATTCCTCGATGCCAGCTGCGGCTATCCGGTGCGCGCCGATCCGTGGCGGCTGGAGGATGATTTCGGCCATTACACCAAGGGCGGCGAATGGGCACGGATCGATGAAGCGGCCCTCGCTTCGGCCCTGCGCACCGCCGCCGCGGCCATCGATGCGGGAGATTTCTCGATGGGCGAGAATGCCCGTCACCGCATTGCGGAGAGCCTGTCCTACGAGGCGATCGGCCAATTGATCGACACCAGCTTCGATGCCGTCCTTACCGACCGCCTTCCCGTCATGCGGCCGACACCGCCGATCCACTCCGATCTCGCGCTCGGCCATCGCTTCGGCGGCACCAGCTTCGGCGAGAACATGATCGGCATCGCGCTCGGCCCCGATTTCGCGCCACCGCCAGCCGAGGCGCTGAAGGGCTTGCCCAGCGATCGAGACCACTGGCTCGTCTTTGCGCCGGGCGATGCCTATGTCTCGCCATTGTTCGGCCGGGTGGCCGGCGATCTCTGCGCGGCACGCCCCGATGCGGACATCGTCTATACCGACGATGTCGCGATCGGCGAGGCGCGTCTGGGCGCGCAGCTCCGCCTGAAGCCGTCCTTCGACGTCACGCTGCTGGCGGCGCAGGATTATATCGGCGCGCCGTTGATCGTGCGGTCGTCCGCCTTCGATCGGCTCGGCGGGTTCGATCGCGCGGCGGGTCCGGCGGCGCTGAACGACCTGCTCTTTCGCGGTCACGCCCTGGGCATGTCGATCGTCGCCTTGCCGGAGACGCTGCTGGGCTGGAAAGGGCCGCGCCCGATCGTGTCGCGCGCCGCCCGCCGGCGCATGCTCGCCCGGCTGCCCGCCTTCGCCCATCATGAGATCGCGAACGGCCTGACCGCCGACACGCTGGAGGTACGCCGCCGGTTCGATCCCGCCACCGCGCCCGACGTGACGATCGTCATCCCCACCCGGCGCAGCGCCCTGCCGGATGGAAGCGGCAGCCACATCGCCCGGCTGCTCGCGCTGCTTGCGGCAACCGATTGGCCGACGGGGCGGCTGCATGTAATCGTCGGCGACGATGTCGTGGGCCGGCCCGAATGGCAGGATGCCGACTGGCCGTTCGCGCTCGATCGCATTGAGACGCCGCGCGGGGAGGGCACGCCCTTCAACTATGCCGCCAAGATGAACCGGCTGTGGCGCGCCGCCCGCACCGAACATCTGGTGCTGATGAACGACGACGTGGCGCCCATCGGCGCCGGCTGGCTGCGCGCGCTGATGACCTTTGCGGTCGACGAGAGCGTCGGCGGCGTCGGCGCCCGCTTGCTCTACGAGGATGGCCGGCTGCAACATGCCGGTATCGTGCCGATCTTCGATCTGGTCGCCCACGCCTGGCAGTTCCATCGCGCCGATGTGCCGACCTATCAGGATTGGTCGCTGGTGCAGCGTGAATGGTCGATGGTGACGGGCGCCGTCTTCGCCACGCGGCGCGCCATGATGGAGCAGGTCAACGGTTTCGACGAACGCTTCTCGCTGGAATATAATGACGTCGATCTGTGCCTGCGGATGCGCTCGCTCGGCTACCGCATCGTCTACACGCCGCACGCCGAACTCACCCATGTCGAAAAGGCGTCGCGGGGAGACACGCTGCCGCCGGGGCAGGATCTGGCGCTGTTCCTCGAACGCTGGCACGGATGGCTGGGCCAGGATCCCTCCTTCCATCCGCATCTGCGGCGGGATCGGCAGGATATCGAGCCGCGCTTCGATGCCGGCGCCTGGTATCTCTGATCGGCGGCGGCGCCGTCGCCATGTGTCTCTCCGGCTGCTACCAAGCCTGGCATGTCGGGACGGTGCCCGTCGCGTTTGGGGGGACAGCATTTGCACGGGCACGATCTCACGCATCCTGCCACACTGAAGCGCTGGTTCGTTGCTGCGGCCGATCGCCCGGCGGCGCCGGCGCGCACCGTCGCGGTGGCCGGTTGCGCCCGCGCCGTCTGAGCGGCACACCCGATGGCGCTGGAACCGCTTCCGCGGGCGGACCGCATCGCGACGCTGGCAGCGGTCGCCGGTTTCGGCCTGCTGATCTTCGAACGGATCTGGCTCGACAGCGACAGGATCTTCCTGCTCGCTCTGGCGCTGCTGTTCGCAGCCGCCGCCCACTTCGCGCTGGCGACCACCCGGATGCGGCGAGACGATGGGTGATCGCGCGATCGGCGATTGGATCGGCCTGCCCACCTCTGATAGGCTGCGCGCATGAAGAAGGAGTGGCGATGACTGCCGACGAGCGTTCGCGGACGACAGCGCAGGCCCATGTCGCGCTATATCATGTCACCACGCTCATCCTGGCCGCCCTGGTCGATCGTGGCGTGCTATCCCCCACCGAGGCCGCCGGCATCGTCCGCGATGCCGCGCACACGCTGGAACCGCTGGGGGAGGATAGCGAGGTGCTGAGCCTCTGGCGGGAGCGTTACGAGCAGGTGGCGAGCGAGCTTGAGGAGGCGCGTGCCGGAAAGCCGATCGCACCCAGCCCGTTTCCGGCCTATTCGCTGCAATGGGGCCGGCGTTCCGGCTGATCGGCGCGGCTCAGCGGCGGATCGCGAAGAAATCCCGCAACAGGGCGGCGGACGCTGCCTCGCCGATACCGCAATAGACGTCCGGGCGGTGGTGACAGGTCGGCTGGGCAAACAGGCGCGGGCCATGGGCCACCGCGCCACCCTTTGCATCGGCGGCGCCATAATAAAGCCGGCCGATGCGCGCGTGCGAAATGGCACCGGCGCACATGGCGCACGGCTCCAGCGTGACCCACAGATCGCATTCGCCGAGCCGCTCCGCCTTCAGCGCCTGCGCGGCGCGGCGGATCGCGACCATCTCGGCATGGGCCGTCGGATCGTGGCTTGCCCGCATCATATTGGCGGATGTCGCGACGATCGCGGACTGCCGGGTAATCACGGCACCTACCGGCACCTCGCCCGCCGCCGCCGCCTCGCGCGCGAGATCGAGCGCGAGGCGCATCGGTGCGGGCAGCGGGAACGGCATGGCACGATCTAGCCGGTTCCCCCCATTAGGGGAATGGCGGCGTTCAGCCGTGAACCGCGCGGCGGTCCCGGCCCGAGCGCAACACCGTGACCAGCGCGAACACCACGCCCGGGATGAAGCCAAGACAGGTCAGCGCCACCGCGATCCAGAACGGCGTTCCCAGCCCGAGGCGGAGATAGACGCCGAGTGGGGGCAGCAGGAGCGCGGCGACGATGGCCGCCGCGCTTGCCTGACCGTGGTCGATCGGCTTACTTGCCATCGGCCTTCTGCACGCCGACGACCGGAACGTCGATCTTCTCCTTGGTGGTGCCCACCTCGACCTTTGGCACGTCGACCGCGGTCTCCTTGGTGCCGACCACCACCTTGCCGACGTCGGCGTCGACCGATGGCGCACGGCCGCCCTGGACCGAAACCTCGGGCAGCTTGCCCGCGTCGCCGCTCAGGTTGACGAAGCCGGTGGCGACGGCGACGATGGCGAGCAATACGATGATGACGAGTGCGATGAGCGCGGCGCGCATGACAGAATCCCTTTCATTATGTCCGGGGGGCAGAACGTGCTCATCCTGTAACGGTTGCACGCCCGCAACGAAATCCGCGCGCGGTTGACGAATCGCGGGCCCGCCGCTATCCGCCGCGTCTTTCCGGGCAACCGAATAGCAGGACGATAAAGCATGGCGCGCATCTGCGAGCTGACCGGCAAGGGCCGGCAGGTGGGTAACAATGTTTCCCACGCGAACAACAAGACGAAGCGGACCTTTCTGCCGAACCTGCAGAACGTCACCCTGCTTTCCGATGCGCTCGGCACCGGCGTCAAGCTGCGTGTCTCCACGCACGGCCTGCGTTCGGTCGAGCATGTCGGCGGCCTCGACAACTGGCTGCTGAAGACCAGCGACGGCGATCTCTCGCTGCGCGCGCGCCGGCTGAAGCGCGACATCGCCAAGAAGCAGGCTGCCTGAACCCATCGGCTTCGGCCGGGACGGCGGATCGATCGACCGGCTGGCGCGCACCGCGCCGGCCGGTTTTCCTGTGCCCGCGATCGTCAGCGGCGCAGCGCCCGATCGTCGATCGCGAACTTCAGCAGCAGCGTGCGCTGGAGCGGGCTGAAATTATCGTCGGACGCGATCCACAGGATCAGATGACCCGGTTCCCCGGAAACCGCGATCGCCTCCATATTGTCGACCGTCAGCGGCGATGTTAGCCGCGCCACTTCCTGCCCCACCGCCGCAAGTCCCGCGCGGACCGTCGCCGGATCGAGGATGGCGACCGTGGCGGAAAGGCCCTGCATCAGGCTGGCCCGCCGGTGCAGCACCAGCAGCCGTCCATCGGGCAGGCTGGTCGCGTCTGTCACCTTGTAGCCGGGCGGAGCGCGATAGCCGGCGGATAAAGGCTCGGCCGCATGATCCGTCGGGTCGCCGGGAAAGATCAGCAGCGCGGTCGACTTCTCCGGGCCGGGCGCTTCCTCGGAGAAGATCGCGAAACGTCCGTCGTTCAGCCGCGCCAGCGCCTCCGGCCCGCCATTGCCCGGCCATTTGCGCATCAGGGGGGGCCGGAAATGCGCCTCGCTTTGGCGAAATGCGGGATCGTACCGCCAGATCGCATTGTGAACCTCAAAACCGACCCACAGCCGGCCGGTCGCCGGATCGATCGTCATCGATTCCGAATCGCGATCCGCCTTCGTCTCGCCCGTGCCCGGCCCGGCGGGCAACGGCCCGATCACGCGCCCGGTCGGCACGCCGCGCACGAAGCCGATGTCGAAGATCGTTCCGGCGTCGCTCACCGCCAGCAGCCGCCCGTCGCGCCATACCATTGTCGACAGGCCGCCGAAGGCGGGATCGCTGCTCGTCAGCTCCCACCCGCCGAGATAGCGCAGCCCGCCCAGTCGCACCCGTGCCGGATCCGCGCGATCGAGCGGCACTGCCGTCGCGCGGATCACGGGCGACAGGGTCGGCGCGGAGGCCCCGGCGACCAGCCCCAGAACCGCAAGGCAGAAGAACGCCGACAATGGCACGCGGAGTGAACGCATCGGCCCGCCTTAGCGTTGATTAACCGCGCTGCCCAATCTGAACGGTGGCTAACATCCACGTTCAGCACGGGCTCACGCGAATCGCCGCATAAGCGTGCCATACCGAGGCACCGCTCTTGTGGCCGGGCTTTCGAGTCAGGAGATCAGTCATGCTGGGCAAGACAATCACGCTTTCCGCTATCGCCGCCGTGGCCGCCGCCGCCATGGTGCCCGCGTCGGCCGATGCCCGTCCCTATGACGGCTACGGTCGTGGCGGCGATTACTATCAGGTTCGCGGCGGCCACTATGGGCGCGGCGGCTATTATGGTGATCGCGGTTATGGCGGCCGTGGCTATGGCGGCGGCTATTATGGCGGTGGGCGCGGCTATTATGCCGATCGCGGCTATTATGGTCGCGGCTATAATGGCGGTGGCCGGGGCTATTATGGCCGGGGCTATCGCTGCCGCGACAACGGCACCGGCGGCACGATCATCGGCGCGATCGCCGGTGGCCTGCTTGGCAACGAGATCGGTCAGGGCCGCTACAATCGCGGTGACGGCACCACCGGTGCGGTGCTCGGCGCGGGTGTCGGCGCGCTCGCCGGCCGCGCGATCGATCGCAACTGCTGAGACGGCAGCCGATCATGAAGGAATCCCTCGAGTGGCGTAGCGAGGGCGAGGGCCGGCTTCCGCGAGGATGCCGGCCCTCAACTTGCCGGCTTTGTCGATCAACCGATCAGGCCATCGCCAGCACCATGTTGCGTACCTGCGGGTAGACCTGGTTTTCCCATTTCCGCCCGGAAAACACGCCATAATGGCCGACGCCCGGTTGCAGATGGTGGCGCTTTAGATGCGGCCGCAGGCTGGAGCAGAGGGTGTGGGCCGCCGCCGTCTGGCCAACCGCACAGATGTCGTCGCGCTCGCCCTCTACCGTCAGCAAGGCGGTGCGCTGGATCGCGCCGGGGCTCACTCGCCGACCACGATGCATCATCTCGCCTTTGGCGAGCAGCGCGCGCTGGAACACGATGTCCACCGTCTCCAGATAGAATTCGGCGGTGAGGTCCAGCACCGCATAATATTCATGGTAGAAGTCGCGAATTTTGGCGGCATCCACCGCCTCGCCGTCCGCCAGATGCTGGTACAGCCGGCGATGCTGGTCGCCATGCCGCTCCATGTTCATCGACATGAACGCGATCAGCTGGAGGAAGCCCGGATAGACCCGCCGTCCCGCACCGCGATAGCGGCCCGGCACGCGGGAGATCAGCTGCTCCTCGAACCAATCCAGCGGCTTCGATTGCGCCAGCTCGTTCACCACGGTGGGGGAGATGCGAACGTCGACCGGGCCGCCCATCAGCGTCATCGTGCGCGGCTGGGCCGGGTTCTTGTCCTCGGCCATCAGCGCCACCGCCGCCAGCGTCGGCACACAGGGTTGGCACACCGCCAGCACGTTCGATCGCGGCCCGAGCTGTTCGAGGAAGGCGATGATGTAGTCGACATAATCGGCAAAGCCGAAGCGGCCTTCCGACAGCGGCACGTCGCGCGCATTCTTCCAGTCGGTGATGTAGACGTCGTGATCGCGCAGCAGCGTCCGCACGGTCTCGCGCAGCAGCGTGGCGTAGTGGCCGGATAGCGGCGCCACGACGAGGATCTTCGGCTGCGGCGTCTCGATCCCGTCCTTGGCGAAATGCAGCAGGTCGCCGAACGGCAGGCTGGCGGCCACCTCCGTCCGCACCGGCACCTGCATGTTGCCGGAGGTCACCCACTCGATCGCATAAGGCGGGCGGGCGTGGGTGAACTTGGTGTCCGCGATCATGTCGGCCAAGGCGAAACCGCTGCGCATCACCGGAATATCGCCGACCGGGCCGAGCATGTCCTTCGCCGAAAGCGCCAGCTGCGCCGCCAGCCGCAGCGGCGCCAGCGTGTCCACCATTCCCTGATACACCGCGTAGAGCATGCAAACTCCCTTATCGCGTTCGGGAAGCCTTCCCCTGCCCCCGATATTCATGCACCCTACGCTGCGCTGCATCATGGCCGAAAGCAAGCCGGTCGCCGGCGGTGTAGCGGAAAGGGACTTATGGCGCAGGCGGAGCTTACCCTATCGAGCCGCACCTATTCGGCCTGGTCGTTGCGCGGGTGGCTGCTGTGCCGCCTCGCCGGGCTGGATGTGGCGGAGCGTCCCGTCGCGATGAACGATCCCGGGAACCGGGCGGAGCTGCTGCTGCTCTCCCCTTCGGTGCTGGTGCCCCGGCTGACGCATGAAGGCGCGAGCGTGTGGGACACGCTGGCCATCGCGGAATATCTCAACGAACTCTACCCCGATGCCGGCATGTACCCCGCTGATCGCATCGCCCGCGCGCACTGCCGGGCGATTTCGGGGGAGATCCACTCCGGCTTCTCCAACCTGCGCTCCGCCTTGCCGATGAACCTCAAGGTGCAGCATCAGAGCTTCCCGATCTTCTCCGGCGCGAAGCCGGATATCGAGCGGATCGAGACGATCTGGCAGGATTGCCTGTCGCGCTATGGTGGCCCCTTCCTGTTCGGCGATCGGCCGACGGTGGCCGATGCCATGTATGCGCCCGTAACCCGCCGCTTCGTCAGCTATGCGGTGGCGATCTCGGATGCCGCGCAGGCCTATTGCCGCACGATCGGCGAATGGCCGCCGATGGCGGAATGGCTTGCCGCCGCGCGCGCCGAACCGGAGGAGATGGAGGAGCTGGAGGTCGAGTTCTAGCGAAGGCACCAGCCTGCAACAAAATCCTCCGCCTCCCGTTACTGGCGGCTTATACTCCCCGCGCCTCCCCGCGCGGATGACGTGCCCGGCGGTATCCTGTCCGCCTGCGGCCATCGGAAAGATCGCCCATGTCCCTGCCCCCGTTCGAGATATCCCGGCGTCAGATGATCGCCAGCGGCGTCGTCACCGTCGCGGCGGCCGGCGTGCCGATCCCGGCCGATGCCGCCAGTGCCCCGCCGCATGCGGCCGAACCGACGATGGCGGTCATGCTGAAGGTCAACGGCCGGGATCATGCGCTGTCGCTCGATCCCCGCGTCACGCTGCTGGATGCGCTGCGTGAGCATCTGCACCTGACGGGCACGAAGAAGGGCTGCGATCACGGCCAGTGCGGCGCCTGCACGGTGATCGTCGAGGGGCGGCGGATCAACAGCTGCCTGTCGCTCGCGGTGATGCACCAGGGCGATGCGATCACCACGATCGAGGGGCTGGGCACGCCAGACAGGCTGCACCCGATGCAGCGCGCCTTCGTCAGGCATGACGGCTATCAGTGCGGCTATTGCACGCCGGGCCAGATCTGCTCGGCGGTGGCGGTGCTGGACGAGATCAGGGCCGGCATACCCAGCCACGTCAGCGCCGACCTGGAACACGCAGCCCCCCCTTCCGCCGAGGAACTGCGCGAGCGCATGAGCGGCAACATCTGCCGCTGCGGCGCCTATTCGAACATCATCGAGGCGATGCAGGATGTCGCCGGCGTCGATCGCGCGGGAGCCAAGGCATGAAGGCGTTCACCTATGAGCGCGCCGCCTCGCCGGCGGAGGCGGCGGCAGCCGTCACCCGGACGAAGGGCGCCAGGTTCATCGCGGGCGGCACGAACCTGCTCGACCTGATGAAGCTCCAGATCGAGACGCCGCAGCACCTCGTCGATGTGAACGGCCTCGGGCTGGACAGGATCGCTCCTACGGCAGACGGCGGCCTCCGCATCGGCGCGCTGGTGCGCAACACCGATCTGGCCGCCGACAAGCGCGTGCGCTCCGACTATGCCGTGCTGAGCCGCGCCTTGCTGTCGGGCGCGTCCGGTCAGCTGCGCAACAAGGCGACGACCGCCGGCAACCTGCTCCAGCGCACCCGCTGCCCCTATTTCTACGACACGACCAAGCCGTGCAACAAGCGCCAGCCCGGCACCGGTTGCGCCGCGATCGGCGGGTTCAACCGCAATCTCGCCATATTGGGCACCAGCTACCAGTGCATCGCCACGCACCCCAGCGACATGGCGGTGGCCATGCGCCTGCTCGATGCGGGGGTCGAGACGATCAAGGCGGACGGCACCACCCGCACGATCCCGATCGCCGATTTCCACCGCCTGCCCGGCAACACGCCGCAGATCGACACCAACCTCGCCCCCGGCGAGCTGATAACCGCCGTCACGCTGCCACGGCCGCTTGGCGGCACCCACGTCTATCGCAAGGTGCGCGATCGTGCCTCTTATGCCTTCGCGTTGATCTCGGTCGCCGCCGTCGTCCAGCCGGATGGGCGCGGGCGGCTGGCCTTCGGCGGCCTCGCGCACAAGCCGTGGCGGGTCGAGGCGGCGGAGGCGCACCTGCCCGACGGCGCGAAAGCCACGGCGGCGGTCGTGCTTGCCGGCGCGCGCACCACCCCGCAGAACGCCTTCAAGCTGCCCCTCGTCGAGCGCACGATCGGCGCCGTCCTCGCGACCGCGAAAGCCTGAGCCATGAAGTTCGATACACCCGCCACCACCAACCCGATCGACCGCCAGCGCGTGATCGGCAAGCCGCAGGATCGCATCGACGGCCCGCTGAAGGTCAGCGGCCGCGCGCCCTACGCCTATGAACGGCATGATGTGGTCGCTAACCAGGCCTATGGCCACATCCTCGGATCGGCGATCGCCAAGGGGCGGATCGCTTCGATCGATCTCGCGGAAGCGCAGGCGGCGCCCGGGGTGATCGCGATCGTCACCTGGCAGAATGCCGGCACGCTCGCCAAGGCAGAGGCGCATACCGCGCGGCTGCTCGCCGGCCCGGAGATCGAGCATTTCGATCAGGCCGTCGCGGTCGTCGTCGCCGAGACGTTCGAGCAGGCGCGCGCCGCATCCCGCCTGATCCGGGTCGATTATGCGCGGGCCAAGGGCAGTTACGATCTCGCGGCATCGAAGGGATCGGCCAGGAAACCGGACGAGGGCAAGCCCGATACGGCGACGGGCGATTTCGCCGGCGCCTTCGCCCGTGCGGCGGTGCAGCTCGACCGGACCTATACCACGCCCGATCAAAGCCATGCGATGATGGAACCGCATGCCTCGATCGCGGCCTGGGAGGGCGACCGGCTGACGCTCTGGACGTCCAACCAGATGATCGCCTGGGCGGTACGCGACATGAGCCAGACGCTGCTGATCCCGAAGGAGAACATCCATGTCATGTCGCCTTATATCGGCGGCGGCTTCGGATCGAAATTGTGGGTGCGCAGCGATGCGGTGATGGCCGCGCTCGGCGCGCGGGCGGCGAAGCGTCCGGTCAAGGTGGCGCTCGCCCGTCCGCAGATCTTCAACAACACCACCCATCGCCCGGCGACGATCCAGCGCATCCGCCTGGGTGCCGGGCGTGACGGCAGGATCAGCGCGATCGCGCATGAAAGCTGGTCCGGCGATCTGCCCGGCGGCAAGCCGGAGACGGCGCCCAACCAGACGCGGCTGCTTTATGCGGGCGCCAACCGCCTCACCGCCACCCGACTCGCAACGCTCGACCTGCCGGAAGGCAACGCCATGCGCGCGCCCGGTGAGGCGGTCGGGATGCTCGCCATCGAGGTCGCGATGGACGAGCTGGCCGAGAAGCTGGGGATGGACCCGGTGCAGCTGCGCATCATCAACGATACGCAGGTCGATCCGGAGAAGCCGGAGCGCGCCTTTTCCAAACGCGATCTGGTCGGCTGCCTGCGCATCGGCGCGGAGCGTTTCGGCTGGGCGCAGCGCAACCCGAGGCCGGGGCAGGTGCACGACGGGCGCTGGCTGGTCGGCATGGGCGTGGCGTCCGCCTTTCGCGACAATATGAACCAGAAGTCGGCCGCCCGCGTCGGCATCGATCGCAAGGGCTCGGTGACGGTGGCGACCGACATGACCGACATCGGCACCGGCAGCTACACGATCATCGCGCAGACCGCCGCCGAGATGATGGGCGTGCCGCTGGACAAGGTGATCGTGCTGCTGGGCGACTCATCCTTCCCGGTCTCCGCCGGATCAGGTGGACAGTGGGGCGGCAACAGCTCCACCGCCGGCGTCTATGCCGCCTGCGTGAAGCTGCGCGAGGCGGTCGTCGCGAAGCTGGGACTCGATGCTGCGGACGTGCGGTTCGAGGATGGCAAGGTGCGCTCCGGCGACCGCAGCGTATCGCTGGCCGATGCGGCGGGCGAGGCCGGCCTCTCCGCCGAGGACGTGATGGAATATGGCGACCTCGCCAAGACCTATGCCCAATCCACCTTCGGCGCCCATTTCGTCGAAGTCGGGGTGGACATGGCGACGGCCGAGGTGCGGGTGCGGCGGATGAGCGGCGCCTTCGCCGCCGGCCGCATCCTCAACCCCAAGTCCGCGCGCAGCCAGGTGATCGGCGCGATGACGATGGGCGTCGGCGCGGCGTTGATGGAAGAGGCGGTGGTCGACACCCGCTTCGGCTATTTCGTCAACCACGATCTCGCCGAATATCATGTGCCGGTGCATGCCGACATCCCGCATCAGGACGTGTTCTTCCTCGACGAGGTGGACGACAAGACATCGCCGATGAAGGCCAAGGGCGTCGGCGAACTCGGCATCTGCGGCGTCGGCGCGGCCGTCGCCAACGCGGTCTACAATGCCTGCGGCGTGCGCATCCGCGACTATCCGCTCACGCTGGACAAGATACTCGCCGGCCTGCCGACGATGGCGTGACCCTTAGGGGACGCAACCGCGTCATCGTGGATGTTCTCGGCGCCTCGCAGTGATCCTCGCGCGGGGCGAAGGCGGGATCAGAAGAGCGGGCTGTCCTCGACCATGAACCGCGACAGGCAGGATTGCCACGCCACGTCGCGCGGCATGTCCAGCGCGGCGACATCCGCTTCGTCGATCACGCGCCGCTCCAGCAGCACGTCGATCAGCCGCGCGAGGCGGTCGACCGACGTGGGGGCGACCGCATGAGGCAGGGCGGCCACGACCGGGACGACACCCTGATCCTCGCGCCAGGCGGCGAACTCGTTGCGGTCGAGCGAATAGCGTGCGGCCGCCTCGTGCGCGGTCAGCAGGCCACCGTCGATCGCGGCCAGCAGCTGCCGCTTCTGCTCCGCACTCCAGCGCCGGTTGAAGCGCGGCGGGAGATCATCGATCGTCAATAGCTGACCCAGATGGAACGTGGCGGCGTCCGCCTTGACGATTGGAGTCTCTAGCACCCGAATTCTCCCGACCTTCTCAAGCCTGGATCATCCTCTTTCAATGCTAAGCAATTGAGCTCTAGTAAGGTTAATAGCCGGATCAGTAAAAACGACTGAAGTTGTTCAACACGCCGCCATTTCGTGCACGGACATTTCCAGCAGCAGCTTCATCATCGCATCCGCCTCCGGGTCGGCCGGCGCCGAAAGCACATCTTCATAGGCCCGGCGCAGGCTGAGCCGCACCCCGGCGAGCATATCCTGCTCGCGTGGCGGAGACACGCCGCGATCTTCCATTTTCCGTGACACGATCTACCCCCGTTGCGCTCTCCGGTTAGCGCTGCAGGTGCGAACGAATCGTTTCTGTTCCGGTTGTAATTTTCGATCCGGAATTAGACCTTTGTCGAAGCGGCCGAAACCACGCCGCAGGATCGCCCTTGAAAGTTCCGCCAGTTCTGCGATCCGGCCCGCGACGACAACGATCCGAGCGCCTGGGCGGGAGCGATGCAGCCGGGGTGACGCCGCGGGGCCGAAGGGAAGATGACGATGATCGAGAAGAGCGGACTGAAGATCGCCGGCGAACTGGTCGACTTCATCGAGCGTGAAGCGCTTCCGGGGACGGGGATCGCGCCGGCCGTCTTCTGGGCGGGAATGGCCCGCATCTATGGCGATTTCGCGCCTGAAAACGCCGCGCTGCTGGCTCGACGCGACGAGTTGCAGGCCAGGATCGATGCGTGGCACGAAGCGCATCCCGCCACTCCGGTCGATCAGGCAGCCTATCAGGCTTTCCTGCGGGAAATTGGCTATCTGGTGCCGGAGCCGCAGCCATTCGTCGTCAACCCCACGCGGGTCGATGCCGAAGTCGCGACGATGGCCGGGCCGCAGCTCGTGGTGCCGATCCTCAACGCACGCTTCCTCCTCAACGCAGCCAATGCGCGCTGGGGCAGCCTCTATGACGCGCTCTACGGCAGCGATGCGATCCCCGGCAGGCCGGCAGGCAAGGGGTTCGATCCGGCGCGCGGCGCGCAGGTGATCGCCTGGGCCAAGTCGTTCCTCGACACGGCCGTGCCGCTGGCGGACGGCAGCTGGGCGGATTTCGCCGGCGGGATGCCGCGGCTGAAGAATCCCGCACAGCTCGTCGGGCAGGCCGGGGACAATCTGCTGCTCGCCAATAACGGCCTGCATGTCGAGATCGTGATCGATCGCGACCATTCGATCGGCCGGACCGATCCGGCCGGCATCGCCGATGTCGTGCTGGAATCCGCGCTCACCGCGATCTGCGATCTCGAGGATTCGGTCGCGGCGGTCGACGCCGCCGACAAGGTGCTGGCCTATCGCAACTGGCTTGGGCTGATGAAGGGCGATCTCGAAGAGACGTTCGAGAAGGGCGGCGCCCCGCTGACCCGCCGCCTGAACCCGGATCGGCAATACCAGGCGCCAGACGGCACCAGCTTCACGCTGCCGGGCCGCTCGCTGCTGTTCGTGCGCAATGTCGGCCACCTGATGACCACGCCGGCAGTGTTGCTGGCGGACGGATCGGAAGCCCCCGAAGGCATCCTCGACGGCATCGTCACCACGCTGATCGCGCTTCACGATCTGGCGCGGGCGGGTCGCACCGTCAACAGCCGGGCCGGATCGATCTATATCGTCAAGCCGAAGATGCACGGGCCTGACGAGGCCGCCTTCACCGACCGGCTGTTCGACGCCATCGAGGACATGCTCGGCCTGGAGCGCCACACGCTGAAGGTCGGCGTGATGGACGAGGAGCGCCGCACCTCGGCAAACCTCGCCGCCTGCATCGCGGCGGTGAAGGCGCGGATCGTCTTCATCAACACCGGCTTCCTCGATCGCACCGGCGACGAGATGCACACCTCGATGCGGGCCGGGCCGATGATCCGCAAGGCGGAGATGAAGGGCAGCGACTGGATCCAGGCCTATGAGGACCGCAACGTCCAGATCGGCCTCGCCTGTGGCCTCTCCGGCAAGGCGCAGATCGGCAAGGGCATGTGGGCGGCGCCGGATCGCATGGCCGACATGCTGGAGCAGAAGATCGGCCACCCCAAAACCGGCGCCAACACCGCCTGGGTGCCGTCGCCGACGGCGGCGACCCTGCACGCGACGCATTATCACAGCGTTTGCGTGTTCGCGCGGCAGGAGGAGCGGCGGCAGGAGCCTGTCGCGCCGCTGGAACGCCTGCTGGCCTTGCCCGTCGCGGCGGGACGCAACTGGCAGCCCGAGGAGGTGCGCGAGGAGCTGGAGAACAACGCGCAGGGCATCCTCGGCTATGTCGTGCGCTGGGTCGATCAGGGCGTCGGCTGCTCGAAGGTGCCCGACATCCACGACATCGGGCTGATGGAAGACCGCGCGACGCTGCGCATATCGTCGCAGCACATGGCGAATTGGCTGCTTCACGGCGTTGCCACACCGGAGGAAGCGGACGCTGCCCTGCACCGGATGGCCGCGAAGGTCGATGCGCAGAATGCCGGCGACCCGCTCTACAGGCCGATGGCGGGGCGGGAGGCGGAGAGCCTGGCGTTCCAGGCGGCCCGCGCGCTCGTGTTCGAGGGGGAGCGCCAGCCGAACGGCTATACCGAACCGCTGCTGCACCGCTTCCGCCGGCGCGAGAAGGCAAACGGCTGACGCGCCTCCTAGGCTTGGCGAAATGATCCTGGCGTGAAGCCGCGACGGTGCGGCTTTACGCTAGGGCCTTGCGGCGAAAAGCTTGTCGAGCGGCAGCTCATGCTTGGTGAACGGTACGCGCAACACGATGTAGCTCGAGAATTTCTCGATCCCCAGATCGGCTTCGAGAAGCGCATCCATGACTGTCTGGAAATGGGAAACGCTGCGCGTCACGATCTTCATCAGGAAATCATATCCGCCACTGACATTGTAGCATTCCATGATCTCCGGGAACTCCTCCGCGGCGGCCTCGAAACGACGCAGATCCTTGCGGCGATGATTGCTGATCGTGATCTCGGTGAACACGACGAGGAACTCGCCGAGCCGCGCCAGCGCCAGATGCGCGCCGAACCCCTCGATCACGCCGATCTTCTCCAGCCGTTTGACCCGCGCGAGGCAGGGGCTGGGGCTGAGGCCGACGACATCGGCAAGTTCGATGTTGGAGCATCGCCCCATCCGCTGGAGGTGCGCGAGAATCCGAAAATCGATCCGGTCGAGTTCGAGTTCCGAACGCATAGGCCTCCAATGATCCGCTCAGGCCGCCGCGGCGGCTTCGGCAAGCGACTCGTCGATACCCCGGACCACCATTGCGACCTGATCGCTGTCGAGGACGAGAGGCGGCCGGATCTTGAGCACATTATGCCCCTTCGCGCAGGCACTGAGAAGGATGCCCTTGTCGCGCAACAGGTTGACGACCCGGCTGGTCGTGGCCCGATCGGCCTCCCGCGTCGCACGGTTCGAGACGAGCTCGACGCCGACGAACATGCCGATGCCGCGCACGTCGCCGATGGCCTCGTGCCGATCGGCAAGCGCCGCGATCTCTTCGCGCAGTTCGTTGCCGATCGTGGCGGCATGCGCGATCAGGCCCTCCTGCTCGATCGTGTCGAGCACCGCCACCGCCGCCGCGCATGAAACGGTGTTGCCGGCGAAAGTGTTGAAGTAGCGTGAATCCCGTCCGAAGCGCGCGACCGCATCCTCCGTCACCAGCAGGCCGGCGATCGGCTGCCCGTTGCCCATCGGCTTGCCCATCGTGACGATGTCCGGCATCAGGCCATGCCGCTGGAAGCCCCACATATACAGGCCGGTTCGCCCGAAACCGGGCTGAACCTCGTCCGCGACGAACAGCCCGCCCGCCTGCCGGATGGCGGCGACCGCGCCCTGAAGGAAACCGGCCGGGCCGGGCAGCACGCCATCGCTGGTGAAGACGGTATCGACGATCAGCATCGCCGGTTTGATGCCGTGGCGCTGGAGGTCGGCGATCGCCGCCTCGACATCGCGGGTGAAGCGGTCGCCCAGATCGGCATCCCCGGCGTGATAGGCGCGCGGCGCCGGCACCAGCCGCACATGCGCGCCGAGATCCACGCTCAGCCCGAGCGATGGCGAGAATTGCGACACGGCATCGGTGAAGCCATGATAGGCCGTCTCGGTCACGATGATGCCGGTTCCGCCGGTCCGCACCTTGGCCATGCGATAGGCGAGATCGTTCGCCTCGCTCCCGGTGCAGGTGAGCATCAGATGCGCGAGCTCGGTCTCGCTCACGGTGGCGAGCAGCCGTTCCGCCAGCTCCAGGATCGTCTCGTGCAGGTAGCGCGTATTCGTCGCCAGCGTCGCGACCTGCCGGCAGATCGCCTCCACGACGCGGGGGTGGCAGTGGCCGAGCGAGGTGACGTTGTTATAGATGTCGAGGAAGCGGCGGCCATCGCTGTCGATCAGCCAGGCGCCCTCCCCCTTCACGATATGCAGCGGTCGCTCGTACGTCAGCCGGTAGGCCGGGCCGAGCAGGCGATCGCGCCGGGCGATCGTCGCCGCGGTCTCCGCGCCGACATCCACGCGGCCCGGAATATAGGCGTTGACCATGTTGAGGTCGATCGTGCTCGTCATCTCTCGTCTCCGCTCCGCACGTCGGCCAGCAGCCGGTCGCGTGCGTCTTGTGAGGATAGGTCGGCCATCAGGGACAGCGCGTCCCACGCGGCCGGGTTGTGGCGCATGATGTAGGCGTGGTTCTCGGGATATCGCTGCGAGCGCCATTCGGAGATCAGCACGGTAATCAGATGGCGCGTCGCCATCAGGCCGGTCACGATCTCCTGCTCCTCGGGCAGCAGTGGCAATATCCGGTGATACGCGCCGACGAAATCCGCCGCCGCCGCCAGCGGATCGGATGCACCCGCCATCTGGTACGCCGCACCGGTCGCCACCTCGGCGACCAGCGGCGCATGGATCATGTCGCCGAAATCGATGATGCCGGTCACGCGGTCGGTATCGTCCGCCGCCACCAGCACATTGTAGAGATGATAGTCATTGTGGATCGTCTGCGCCCGCAACCGGCCGAGGCGCGGCAGCAGGCTGCCGACGAACACATCCATGAAATGCCGCACGATCTTTTGCCGGTCGTCGCCGGCGATCTCGTCGACGAGATGCGCCAGCCGCTCGGCCCGCGCGACGTTCCACAGCAGATCATGCGAGGCGGCGGGATGGGTGAAGCCGCCGAGCGCGAGGTCGAGCCGGGCCAGCTGCTCGCCGAGTTGCGCGCGCTGCGCCCGGCTCCCCGCCGTGCCCTTCGCCGGCACGCCTTCGAGATAGGTGAGCAGCCGCACCGCACAGCGCCGGCCATCGGCAAGCACGATATGGTCGCCATCGCCACCGGACAGGGTGCGCAGGACGCGTGGCACCGGCCGGGCGGCATCCACGCGCGCGATATGATCGAGGCAGGCCGTCTGCAGATCGACCACCTCGTCCGTCTCGAGCGGGTTGCTGATCTTGAGCAGGCAGGTGCCGCCGTCCGCCGCCGTTAGGCGGAAATTCTCGTCGCGCTCGCTGGTCAGCAATTCGGCGCTGCCGTTGACGCCGTAGAGGCGCGCGACCAGCGCCTCCGCCTCGCCTGGCGAAAGGTCCGGCACGCTCGATGAAAGTTGCGCGCCGCTGGAAGGCGCGTCGCTGGCGGGATCGGCGGACATGATTTACCCCAACTGCCGGAGGATGCCGTGCGCCCTTACAGACCGAGCAGGGCCGGCAGCTGGCGGATGTCGGTCAGTTGGCTCACGCCATATTCGGTCGATGTCGGCTCATGCCCCCGGTCGATAAACGCCTTCGCCATGAAGCCGAGATCGTCGGCGGTCATCAGATCGTAGCGGAAGCTGGACGAGCAGTGCATCATCCGGTCGGGCGTCGAGCCGAGCCGGTCGAACATATATTCGAACGCCTGCATACGCGGCTTGTAGGCCTGCGCTTCCTCGGCGGTGTAGACCGCATGGAACGGCGCCTGCAGGTGCGCGACGCTTGCCGGGATGAGGTCGATCATCGAGTTCGACAGGATCACCAGCGGGTAATGAGGCGCGATCGCCTCCAGCGTCTCCACGACATTGGGGTGGGGCTGCCACGTCGTCACCGCAGCATAGAGCGCCTGGCCGTCGCTGTCGCGATATTCGATGCCATGCGCCTTGCAGGTCCGCACCATGGAGTTGACCACGACGTCGATGAACGGCTTCCACTCTCCCAATACTTCGTCGAGGCGGTAGGCCTTGAAGCTGTTGAGGAACGGCGTCATCTTCCGGTGGTCGACGCGATCGGAGAACAACATCTTCGCAGCCGGCCCCATTTCAAAGTTGATGAGCGTGCCGTAGCAATCGAAGCTGATGAAGTCTGGACGGAAGGTCATTGTTCGTCTCACCGTTGCGCTTGATCGTATCGCGCTTCTACCGCTCCCGCTTCATGCAAAAATGCCGCAGTTGATCCGCTCCCAAGAATATCCGGCTTGTCGCGGGTGCCTGAACGGCAGAACGGCGGCCGACACCGGAGCCCCCGCCAAAGCCGTCAGAATTCGGAAACCTCGATCTTCTCGCCAGTCGCGAAGCGGGAGAGCCGGTAGGGATGCGGATCGACCAGCGGCTCCCGCCCGGTCGCGATATCGGCGACGAGATGAGCCGAACCGGGGCCGATGCCGAAGCCGTGCCCGCTGAAACCGGCCGCCAGGATCAGGCCGCCTATCGCCGGAACCTCGCCGATCACCGGCACCCCGTCGGGCGTGCTGTCGACGAAGCCGGCCCAGCTGGCGACCATCGGCATCGATCCCAGCGCGGGGACCAGCCGGGCCGCGCGCTGCCGCGTCAGGCGCACCGTCTTGGGGTCCGCGGCCGGATCGAGGATGCGCATCGCCTCCATCGGCGTCGACCGGTCGAGCCGCCAGCGCGAAACGCCTTCGTGGCCGGCGCGCGCCCCCTGCAAGCCGCCCGGCGACAGATTGCGCCAGCGGCGTGCGAACATCGGCAGGAACTCGCGGTGATAGCGCATGAACTGGGTCGTCGGGTCCACCTTGGCGCGGCCGCTGATCGCCAGCGTGTGGCAGCCCTCGCCACGCCGGGTGATCGAGATCGACTTGCTGTAGAAGGCGTCCGGCAGCGTCAGCGCGCCGGTGGAGATCGCGATGATCGACTGACGCACCGTCGCCTGCGGGAAGCGGATGCCGAGCTGGTGGCAGAAGGACGAGGCCCAGGCGCCGCCGGCCTGCACCACCAGCCGGGTGCGGATCGTGCCTCTTTCCGTCACGACCGCGCTGACCGCGCCGCCCGTCGTCTCGATGCCGCGCGCGGCGCACGCCTGGTGGACGGTGCCACCCAGCGCGATCAGCGCCTTCGCGGCGGCGGGTGCGGCGCGGCCCGGATCGGCGATGCCATCCATCCCCGATTGCACCCCGCCGCGCCACCGCTGCCCGGTGAAACCAGCATATCGCGTCGCCTCGTCGCCGGTCAGCATGCGCGTCTGCACGCCGATCGACCGCGCGAACTCACCCCAGCGCGCCCACGTGGCGAGTTCGGCCTCGTCATTGCTGACATAGAACAGGCCACACCGGCGGAAGCCCGTATCCTCGCCGCTCTCGGCCCCGAACTGCTCCCACAGATCGAGCGCCTTCGTCGCCAGCGGCAGTTCGCGCGCGTCGCGATTCTGCTGGCGGCACCAGCCCCAGTTGCGGCTCGATTGCTCGCCGGCGATCACGCCCTTTTCCAGAAGCGCCACTTTCAATCCGCGCTTCGCCAGATAATAGGCCGTGAAGGTGCCGATGATGCCGCCGCCAATGACGACGGCGTCGGCTTCGGCGGGGAGCGTAAGCGAGGATGCGATGAAGCGCAGCGGCGCGGGCATGATGATCGGTCTCCGATGGACGGAAGGTCAGGCGAAACCCACGATGGCCTTGGTTTCGAGATATTCCTCGAAACCGAACGCGCCATATTCACGCCCGTTGCCGGAACGCTTGTAGCCACCGAAGGGCGCGTGCGCGTCCCATGCCGGATGGTTGAGGTGGACCTGGCCGGTGCGGATCCGGCGCGCCACGGCGCGCGCGCGTTCCAGATCGGCCCCCTGCACATGGCCACCAAGGCCGTAGATCGTGTCGTTGGCGATCGCCACCGCCTCGTCGACATCGTCATAGGGGATGATCGCGAGCACTGGCCCGAATATCTCCTCCTGCGCGATCCGCATGCCGGTGGTCACGTCCGAGAAGATCGTCGGACGCACGAAGAAGCCGCGCTCCCACCCGCCCGGCTGACCGGGACCGCCGCAGAGCAGGGTGGCGCCCTCCGCGATGCCGGCCGCGATCATCGCCTGCACGCGCTGGAACTGCGCCTGATTGGCGATCGGGCCTAACACCGTCGCATCGTCGCCCGGATCGCCGATCAGGATCGCCTCCGCGGTGGCGCGTGCGATCGCCTCGATCTCGGCAAGCCGGGCACGCGGCACGATCATGCGCGTCGGCGCGCTGCACGACTGGCCGACATTGCGGAACGCCGTCATCACGCCGAGCGGCACCACCCGCGCAAAATCGGCATCCGGCAGCAGCAGGTTGGGCGATTTGCCGCCCAGTTCCTGCGTCACCCGCTTGACGGTGGGTGCGGCGGCCTGCGCCACCAGCACACCGGCGCGATTGGATCCGGTGATCGAGATCATGTCCACATCCGGATGCGCCGCCATCGCCGCGCCGATCTCCGCGCCGGTGCCGTTGACGAGGTTGAACACGCCCGCGGGTGCGCCGGCATCATGCACGATCTCGGCAAACAGCAGCGCGTTGAGCGGCGACAATTCGCTGGGCTTCAGCACCACCGTGCAACCGGCGGCGAGCGCCGGGGCCACCTTGGCGGTGATCTGGTAGAGCGGCCAGTTCCACGGCGTGATGAGCGCGCAGACGCCGATCGGCTCGCGCACGATCGCGGTGGTGCCGCGAATCGTGGTGAAGTCATAATCGCGCAGCACGTCGATCGCCGCCTGCACGTGCGCTGCCGCCAATGGTGCGTGCGATCCGCGCGCGTGGCTGATCGTCGCGCCCATCTCGCGCACCAGCGTTCGGGCGAGCGGCTCGGCGCGTTCGAGGATCAGGGCGTGGATGCGCTCCAGCAGCGCGATCCGATCGGCCACCGGCGATGCCGCGAAGGCTGGGAAAGCGGCGCGCGCGGCCGCGACCGCACGATCGAGATCCTCCGCCGTGCCGGCCGTCACCTCGGCGATCGTCTCGCCGATCGACGGATCGATGACCGACAGTCGGTCGCTGCCGGATGCCGCCACCCAGCCGCCCGCGATGTAGGCGCAACCGCCATGTTCGGCCGCGATACGCGTCGCCTCGGCACGTGCCGCCGTCACTTCACGAGGTCCTTGAAGCGGTAATAAGCGCCGACGAACGGCAGGAACCACGGCTTTCCGAAATGCCCGGGTATTGCCGGCCATGCGAAGTCGTGCAGCGGGTTGAGATCGGCGCGACCGTCGAGCACCTCGGCCATGATCGCGCCCATATAGGTCGCCATCTGGGTGCCGTGGCCGCTATAGCCCACCGAATAGAACAGGCCGTCGCGCTCGCCGGCGCGCGGCAGGCGGTCGCGGGTCATGTCCACCATGCCGCCCCAGCAATAGTCTATGCGGGTATCGGCGAGTTCCGGAAACACCTCCAGCAGCGAACGGCGCAGCAGCACGCCGCTCTTGGCGTCCGACGCCGCATCGCTCCGCCCGGAAAAGCGCGCGCGTCCGCCGAACAGGATTCGGTTGTCCGGCGACGTGCGGAAGTAGTTGACGAAGTTGCGGGTGTCGGTGGTGTTGCGGCGACGCGGCGTCAGCCTGTCCAGCAGCGCGACCGAAAGCGGCTCGGTGGCGATCAGGAAGGCGCCCACCGGCACGATGCGGCGGCGCATCCAGCCGAGCGGCCCCGATGCGGACGTGCCGGTCGCCAGCAGCACCTGATTGGCGCGGACCGTGCCGTGCGGGGTGGTCAGCTCGTGCACATGCCCGGCCGTGCGGCGCATGCCGATCAGCGGGTTATGCTGGTAGATCCTCGCGCCGTGCCGCGCGGCGGCTTCGGCCAGGCCCTGCCCGTACATGCCCATGTGCATGTTAGCGCCCTTTTCATAAAGCATGCCGCCGAAGTAGCGGTCGGACCCGATCTCGTCGCGCATCTCGGACACGGGCACCATCCGCGTGTCCGGGTCCACCTCGCGCGCGAGCAGTTCCTGCGACCGCGCGATCTTGTCATAATGTTCGGGCTTGGCGGCCAGCTTCAGCTTGCCGACGCGGGCGAAATGACAGTCGATCCTCTCCTCGGCGATGATCGACTCCACCTTGTCCACGCCGGCATCGAAGGCGCGGTACAGCATGTTCGCCCGCTCGCGGCCCAGTTTCGCCGAAAGGGTGGCGTAATCCTGCGCGAAGCCGTTGTTGCACATCCCGCCATTGCGACCCGAGGCGGCGCCCGCCACGCGATCGGCTTCCAGCACGACGACCTTCGCGCCCTTCTTGGCCAGTGCGAGCGCGGCCGACAGGCCGGTGAAGCCCGCGCCGACCACCGCCACGTCGGCAACCCCTTCCGGCCCGCCCGGTGCGGCGGAAGCGAAGGGCGTGGCCGTATCCAGCCAGTAGGACATCATCTTCATATATATTCCCCTGCGCCCGGCTGCGCGGCCGGCGGCGTCATCATCCTCACCAGCCGCGCATGCGTGGCCAGATCGCGCCGACCGCGCGGCTGCCGCTGGCGACGACGTGATAGGCCTCGTGCTGCGCGCCGGTGGCGCACGCATGGTTTGGCAGGATGCGGACCCGCGTGCCGAGCGGCAGATCGGGCAGCACGGCGCCACTGCCCGGCCGCACCTTGATGATCCCATGCTCCTGGCTGGCATCCTCGACGATCACGTCGGCCAGCGGCGTACCGTCGATGTCGCAGACGATGCCATAGCCCTGATCGAGCGGATGCCGCTGCGTGCCGCGATCGCGCGACATCGCCATCCAGCCGGCGTCCGTCAGAATCCAACCTTTTTCCGGACGATGCCCGATCACCGTCGCCACCACCGAAAGGGCGATGTCGTCCAGGTCGCACACGCCGATGCCGTGCATGACGAGATCGAAGAACATGAAGACGCCGGCCCGCACCTCGGTCACGCCGTCCAGGTTGCGCGCGAAATGCGCGGTGGGGGTCGAGCCGACGCTGACGACCGGGCAGTCATGCCCGGCCTCGCGCAGCATCCGCGCCGCCGCGACCACCGCGGCACGCTCTCCCTCCGCCGCCTCCGGCAGGCCTGCGCCGCCACGGGCGCCATAGGATTCGCCGGCATGGGTCAGCACGCCGCGCAGCGTGACGCCGCCGACCTTCAAGATGCCGGCGATGGCGACGATCGCCGGATCGCCCGGCACCAGCCCGCCACGATGCCCGTCGCAGTCGATCTCGATCAGCACGGCCGGCATCGCGCCCGCATTCTGCGCCGCATCGGCCAGCGCCCACGCCTGTTCGGGCGTGTCGATCAGGACCGACAGGTCGATGCCACGCGCCACCAGATCGCGCGTCCGCTGGATCTTGTCCAATCCCAGCCCCACCGCATAGGTGATGTCGGTGAAGCCGGCGGCGGCGAAGTAATCCGCCTCGGCAAGCGTCGAGACGGTGATCGGGCCGGTGCCTTCGGGAAACAGCCGGCGCGCGACGTCGATCGACTTGGCGCTTTTCACATGCGGACGGAAGGTGACGCCGAAGGCGCCGAGATGCGCGCGCAGCCGAGCGACGTTCCTGTCGAGCTTGAAGGTATCGAGCACCAGCGCCGGCGTCTCGATTGTATCGAGACTGGCGTCGGCATCCTGCCCTTGCATCTGGAGCGCGGTGCGCATCATGCGGACTCCTTGCGGCTCAACCGAGCGACTGATTGGACAAAGCGTACAGGGTCGCGCCGGGGTCCGCGCGCGGCACCGGCCCGCGCGACATGGAGACGACCTGCCCCACCTGCGGCAAGCCGATGGTCGCGAGCCACGGCCCGAGTGCGCTGGCTGCCGTCACGTCGGTCCGCACGAAATCCCCGACATGCCGCGCGGCGAGCGTCGCGATCAGCGCGCGCGCGTCCTGCGCGTCGCCCGCGACGACCGGCCCGATCACATAACCCCGCCCCCACCGGCGCACGCAGGCATAACCCGTGACATCGCCTTCGCGATCGACGACCAGCATGTCGCCGACCGCCGCGAGCGCGTCCAGCAGGGCGGTGCGGTCCATGCCGGCGGCCGCACGATCCAGCGCGATCAACGCCGCCCGCTCGTCCGGCCGGGCCGCGCGCAGCGGCACCGACACGTCGATTTCCGGCGCGGCTTGCAGCACCATCTGGTGCTGGTACACCATCCCGTAAGGCACGAAGCCGAGCCGGGTGTAGAGCGCCTCACCCTCGACAGTCGAATTGAGGATGATCGTGCGGCCGGCCGCATCCGCGAGCAAAGCCGCCATCAGCCGCGCGCCGATGCCCTGCCGCTGCGCCTCGGCCGCGACGATAATCATGCCGGCGGAGGCATGGTCAGCGCCATAAGGAAACCACAACGCCGTGCCGACAAGCCGCCCGTCCGTCTCCACCGCGAAGCCGCGCCCCAGAGCGGCGGCAAAGGCCCAGTCCTCGGCGCGATACGGCCATTCCAGCGCCTGCGAAAGCACCAGCGCCTGATCGACATGGCGTGCCTCCAGCGGCATCAGGTTCAACGCGCCGTTGGCCGGGCCTTCCACAATCGGGTCGGCATCCGGCAATCCTGGCGCAACTGAGGGCATTCCGCTCATCTTCCATTCCCCGCCGCATTCCGTGCCGGCACCGATCCGCTCCATAAACCCCGGTCCCGCTGGCAACATCTCCCGAATCTCCCCTTGGTGCGAAGCTGTCCTGCGGACGTGCCCGCGCGGTGCGACAGATGCTGCCGCAATCCGGCGGGCCATGCAGGCGCTACCCGCCGGAAGGTTCGCTCAGGCGACCGGGCGCTGGGTCGCGTAGATCTTCTTCACATGCTCTTCGCTGATCCATGCACAGCCGTCGCCGCGCACGAACAGGCAGGCATCCCCCGCCGAGAAGCTCACCCGGCCCCACTCATCCTCGAACGAGACCTTTCCTTCGAGCAGGAGCATCAGCTCGACCTGGCGATACGGTATCTGGCGGCGGCGATAGGGCGTGGAATCCCAGGTGCCGCAGACGAACTCCGCATTCGCCGAGAGGAAGTCGGTATGGTTGCGGCAGACGGGCGTCTCGCCGATCAGGTTTTGCGCCAATGGTGGGCTGGATAGGGTGAGCGGCGCATCCTGATCGATCATCACCGGCGATGCCGGACTGCCGGGTGCCCCGGTCGGCGCGGCATATATGATCGCCAGGAGGTCGTCCGACGCGCGCCAGACGAAGCTGGTGCCGGCAGGGACGGCGCCGCCGGTCGCCGCTTCCATCGCGATCGTTCCCGCATCGCTTTCGATCTCGAGGCGCCCTTCGAGGACGAGCACGAACTCGTCCGTCGGCAGGGCTTCCACCCGCCCCTCTCCGCGCAGCGCCAGCGCCGCGACCTGCGCGGCGGCATCGGCGAAGGCGGGCGTGGCGCGGCCCGTCAGCCAGTCCGTCGAGGGTGCCGTGCCCGCCGCATAGGCCCGGATATCGACGACCGCGCCCACCGTCTGACCCACAGCGGCGCTCACAGCCCGACCAGCCCCGGCAGGCCGCCGAGATCGGGTATGTCATGCACCTCATAATAGGCGTTCAGCGGCTCGTGCCCGCGATTGACGAACGCCTTCATCGTGATGCCGAGATCATAAGCGGTCATCAGATCGTAGCGGAAGCTCGACGAGCAGTGCAGCACATCCTCCGGCCCACAGCCGAGCGTATCGAACATATATTCGAACGCCTGCATGCGCGGCTTGTAGGCGCCGGCCTCCTCCGCGGTGCAGACGGTATGGAACGGCGCCTGGAGATTGGCCACGCTGTAGGGGATCAGATCGACCATCGAATTGGACAGGATCACCAGCGGGATTTCCGCCGCGACCCGCTTCAGCGGCGCCACCACGTCGGGGTGCGGCTGCCAGTTGGGGATCGCCGCATAATGCGCCTCCGCGTCGCCGTCGCGATAATCGATGCCGGAGCGGCGGCAGGCTCGCTGAAGCGCCTCGGTCACCACGTCGAGATAGGGACGCCACGCGCCGAGAACGCCGTCGAGGCGGTAGGCCGAGAAATATTCGCAGAAGTTCTCAAGTGCCTTACCCGACAGGCGGTCGGCATAGACTTCGCGGGCGACCGGCGCCATTTCGAAGTTGATGAGCGTTCCATAGCAATCGAAGGTGATGAACTTGGGCTTCAGCATCGACATGTAGACCATCCGGCTTTCGTTTGGTGTTCCGTGAACCATAAGGCGGCACTGCGGCATGAAGTTGCGCATGTGCCGCGCATACGATCGAAAGGGCCGAGTTAGCGGTCGGCACGGCAGCGAATGCCAGTGCCCGGCCGGCTCAATCGCGCATCGCCACCAGCCGCCGCGCGATCGTGAGATCCTGAAGCGCGATGCCCGAACTGTCGAAAACGGTGATCTGATCGCGGGATACCCGCCCGGGCGCACGCCCCGAAAGAACATCGCCGATCGCGACGATCGCCGCCCGGTCGCCGCCATGATGCTGCAGATCGCCCATCACGACCGCCTGCGACGGAAGATCGCAGAACAAGGCCGCGCGATCGAACAGCGCCGGCGGCAGTTCCTGCTTGCCCGCCGCGTCCGATCCCATGCTCGCGACATGGGTGCCGGGCCTGATCCAGTCGGCCTCGAACAGCGGCGCGCGCGATGGCGTGGCGGTCACGACGATATCCGCCTGCTCGCAGGCTTCGCGCGGTTCCGCGGGTGCGGCGGCCAGGCCTTCTGCCTGAAGCGACGCGACGAACGCGTCGCCCTTTGCCGGATCGCGCGCCACCACCAGAACCTGCCGGATCGGACGGATGCGGGCGATCGCCACGCATTCGTGGAACGCCTGGTTGCCCGCCCCGAAGATCGCCAGCACCGCGGCATCGGTCCGCGCTAGCGCATCGGCCGCGACCGCATCTGCGGCGGCGGTGCGGTAGGCGTTCACCTTGCCGGCCTCGATCACCCACTCGACCCGCCCGACGCGCTGGTCGAACAGCAGGATCAGCGAATTATGCCGGGGGAGGCCATGATCGCTGTTGCCCGGCCAGAAGGAGCCGACCTTCAGCCCGGCGAAGTCGGCCGTCGCCGCCGACTTGATCGAGAAGCGGTTCGCGCTCGACGAGCCATGCGCGAGCACCGCCGGGAAGATGACGGCGCCTCCGGCGGCGGCGACAAGAGCCTCCCGGGCCGCCTCATAGGCCATCGCATGAGAGACGAGGGCAGCCGACTCCTCCTCGGAAATGAAGTTCATCGCTCGTCCTCCCGAATTATGGCCGCAGGCGCCGACGGCTCGATCATTTCCGCTCGAACACGCTTTCGTAGAAGCCGTCGGTCCGGACGTTGATCGTCACCGGCACCTCGCCGCGATTCTTCCAGTACCAGCCGTGGGTGCCGGCGAAAGGCGCGGTGAAGCTGCCCTGCGAAGCGGCGATGTCCTTCTGCTTCCAATAATCGGTGAACTCGATGTCCCTGGCGCCGGTCGGTTCGCCGTGCATGTCGGCGCGCACCGGCCGGGTGGAGGTCCAGCGGAAGTTGAACGTATCGCCCGCCTTCATCCGCGCCTTCACCTCGATGCCCTCGTGCGGCGGAAGCGTGACGGTCTTCTCGTCGCTGCGATAGGGCGTCGCCTTGGCGATATTGGCCCGGGTCTGCGCCGGAACCGCATAGGAGGCGGGCGGGGCCTGAACCGGCGCGGCTTCGGCCGGCACGGCGGCGGCTTCGCCCGTCGCCATCCGGGTCAGCCCGATCGCGCCGCCCACGCCGGTCGGATCGATTCCATATTCGGCAGGGAGGACGAATAGCGCCAGGATGGCGGCCGCCGCCGCAAGCGCGGCCAGCGAGGCGCGGGCGAGCGTCTTCGGCGGCGCCTGATACGCCGTGGCGCGCGTGGCGGCGGGGGTCATATGGTCTTCTCCGTCATGAACCCGGCAAGCTGATAACCGGTGAGAACGATCCCCGCGCACAGCAGCGCGGCATTGGCGACGACGACGCTCCGCGTGAAGCTGGGCGAGCGACGCCACAGCGTCATCGCTATCAGAATCACGCTCAGCGCCATGAACTGGCCGATCTCCACCCCGACGTTGAAGCTGACGAGGTTGGGTATCAGCCCGTCGCGCGAGGCGATCAGATCCTGCAGCTTGGTGGCGAGCCCGAAGCCGTGGAAGAAGCCGAAGATGAGCACGGCTATCTTCTGGTTGGGCTGAAACCCGACCAGCGTCGGAAACGCACCGAGATTGTCGAGCGCCTTATACACCACGGACAGGCCGATGATCGCATCGATCAGGAACGGGTCGGCATGGATGTTGAAATAGACGCCGGCCAGCAGCGTGGTACTATGCCCGATCGCAAAGAGCGTGACATAAGCCCAGACATCCTTCAGCCGGTAGAGGAAGAAGATCACGCCGAACAGGAACAGCAGATGATCGTAGCCGGTCACCATATGTTTGGCGCCAAGGTACAGATAAGGGACGATGTTCACGCCGGGATTGTTCTGGATGAACGCCTTGTCCCCTTCCGCGACGCCATGCGCCGCCGCGACCCCGTGGAGGCCGACCGCGAGCAGGACGCCGATCAGCGGCAGCGCGATGTGCCGCAGGCGCTTCACTTGATCGCGAACGTCGCCGACTGGCGCGCTTGCGTCTGCTTGTTGATGACCATCACGCCGACGCGCGATCCGCTGGCGATCCTGGCGTCCTTCGCGACGAACTGGTTGCCCTTGACCGGGACGAGCGGGATCTCGACCTTCCCGGCGCCGGTGGTCACGATCATCCGGCCGGTCATCGAAGCGGCCGGCACCTCGTCGCCATCCTCCATCATGTAGATCGAGGCGCCGCCCGGGGCGCGCACCAGCTCGAATATCGTCTCGCCGACCTCGACGACCTGGCCGCCGTGGCGCGGCTTGTCGTCTCCGTGGGCGAAAGCGGGTGCGGCGGCGAGGATCGACGCGGCGGCGAACAGCATGAACTTCATCGGGCTTCTCCGTTTCTGGACGATCACTGCTCCGGTGCGTGGGGCAGCGTGAAGGCGAGCGTGGCGGTATGTTCGTAACGATCGATCTTGGTGGGCTTGTCGCTCGGCGAGACATAGACAGCGCGGATGACGTTCAACCCCTGGTTGCGCACGGGGAATGTCACCGTGCCATCCGCCTTGGTGGCCACTTCTTTCGCGTCGGGATCGTTGACCATATCGTTGATGACCGACGCGCCGGCCACCGGCTTGCCCTTGAACGTCACACGGTAGGTCAGGGGCTGACCCAGCATCGTCGGGATCTTGCCGGCAGGCGTGATCTGCAGCAGCTGCGCCGGGATCACCGGGATCGGCTTGGTCAGCGCGCCCTGCACCGACACGGCATATTTGATCGTCGTCTCGCTTTTGACCGCGTTCGGCACCTCGTCCTTCGGCTTCTTGACGAACTCGCCATCGGGCAGCTTGGACCAGGTGCCGTTCTGCAGCACCGCGCTGACGAGGGCCGGCGGCGCATCCGTATCGACGATCACCAGTGATCCCGCGGTGCGCAGCTGGGCGTTGATCGGGTTGAGGTCGGCATCCCACGCCTGCACGCTTTCCATGTTGGGCTGGCGCTTCACCGCCTCCAGATCATCCGCACCGATGCCGTAGATCACGGCGATCTGCTTGGCGCGTTGGGCGAACCAGATACCGTGCGCGTTCGCCATCACAGGAGCGAGGAGGCCGGCCGACACGATTGCGGACCATGCCAGGGTGTTGATCTTCGCCATTGCTTCACTTTCCCTTGATTGTCGCAGCGAGGCTATGCTCCGCCTGCCGCAGCTTGCACCATTTTCCCGCCGCCTGCGGCACGATCCGCCGTATGATGCCACACGGGAAGCATCGCGCAGCCGCGCGCCGGTGCGCGGTCAGGCGGCGATGGCTTCGGCCGGCTCGCTTCACGCGATGCCGCTCCCGACGGGATCACGCACCGGGAGCGGCGAGGTTCGTTCAGAAGCGGAGCTTCGCCTTGACCGACCAGGTCCTCGGCGCACCCGGGAAGGTCCACAGCTGGGCATAGGAGTTCGGAAAGTAATAGACGTTGAACAGATTGCTGATCTCGCCGGAGATCGTGACGTTCCGGGTCACGTCGAGGGACCCGAACAGGCGCACCAGCGTGTAATCGGGGATGAAATATTGCGTACCCGTCTCGCCCAGCCGCTTGTCGACATATTTCACGTCGCCGCCGACCGTCAACTCGCGCTCGCCGATCTGGAAATCCTTCGAGACGAGCAGCGTGATGCTGTTCTTCGGGATATTGATGAGCGGATCGCCGGCATTGATCGTGCGACCGAAATCGGGATCGAGAATGTCGTCGGCGATCTCGGCATCGACATAGGCGTAGGAGAGCAGCACGTTCAGTCCGTCGGGCAGCTTGGCGTTGAGGTCGATTTCGACGCCCTTGCTCTTGGCCTTGCCGACATCGAGCGAGAAACCCGAATTGACCGGATCGGAGGTGAGGAGGTTCGACTTCTTCATCTTGAACAGGGCGATCGTGCCGGTCAGCATTCGGTCGATCACGTCGAACTTCGTACCCACTTCATAGGATACCGTCGTCTCGGGCCGAAACGCCTCGTTGCGGACGTTGACGCCGGTGTTGGCGCGGAACCCTTCCGAATAATTGCCGTAGACGGTCAGGTGCTCGCTCGGCTTGATGCTCAGCCCGGCCGACGGGCTCCACTTGGTGAAGTCCTGCTTGGTGCGAACGCTGTTGAGCCGGTTGTTCACCGTCTGGCGATAATCGTCGTAGCGGATGCCTAGCTGCAACGACAGCCAGTCGGTGAACTCGATCCGGTCCCGGAAATAGGTGCCCCAGGCCTTCGCCAGTTCGGTCCGGCTCTGAAACGGCGACATCGTCAGCGTCGCCAGCTCGCCCGGCGAGAAGTAGACGGGGTTGTAGAGGCTGATCGCGTTGGTCGCGAGCAGGGTCGCGCGGGACGGATTGCCCGAGGCGAACTGCGCGCGCTGGGCGGCCGTCAGATTGCCGGGGCGGAAGCGCGTCTGCACGATATCCAGCTTGAACCATTCGTAGTCGGCACCGACCAGGACGTTGTTCTTGATCCCGGCGATGTCGATGCTGCCCGAAACCTCGGCACGCGGAATGAAGTCCTTGCCGGTATAGTCGCGGAAGATGCGGCGCCGCGAGGTGAACGCGCCGTTCAGCGCCGTGCCGGTGAACACCGGATTCCGCGCCGCGCCGAATTCGGGATCCTCACCAAAGCCCTCCAGCGAGGTGAAGCGATAGGCGACGCCGCCCAGGATCTTCCAGTCGCCGCCGAGTTCCTGCTGCACCTGCAGCTGCGGCCCCAGATTCTTCGCCACGTTCGGGCCGTCCTCCGGCTCGCCCAGGAAGCGCGACCGGGGCAGGGCACGCGGGTTGCCGTTGAGCGCGATCACGCCGCGATCGAACGGGATGCGCTGGTGGCCATATTCGAATTCGAGATTGGCGGTGAAGCCGCCGGACTTCAGCAGCAGGCTCGGCGTGATCGCATATTTGGAATAGTTGATCGTGTCGCGATAGCTGTCGCCCTGCTCGTATGCGCCGGTCAGGCGCAGTGCCAGCACGTCGTTGATCGGCATGTTATAGTCCGCTTCGCCGCGATAGGTATCGAACCGGCCGATGCTGCCACTGACATAGCCGAACGCGTGATCCAGCGTCGGCTTCTTCGTCACGATGTTGACCGTGCCGCCCGGCTCGCCGCGCCCGAACAACGCCGAGGTCGGGCCGCGCAGGATCTCGATCGCCTCGACGCTCGACGTGTCGCGCGTGCCGCCATAGCCGCGCGCGCCGCTGAAGCCGTTGACCAGGAAGCCCGAGGGCGTGTTCGGATCGCCGACGAAGCCGCGGATCGCGAACGCATCGAACAGGCCGCCGAACGCATTCTGGCGCGAGACGCTCGCCGACAGATCGAGCGCGGTATCGAGCCGCGTGATGTTGAGCTGTTGCAGCGTCGCCACGGAAAGCACCTGCGTCGCCTGCGGCAGCTCCTTCAGCGGCACGTTGCCGCGATAGGCCTGGATGCCGGAAACGACGATCTCGGAGTCGTCGATCGAGGCAAAGGGAGCGTCTTCGCCCGGCGTCGCGGCGCGCGGACCCGATGGCGCGTCTTTCAAGGCGACTTCCGTCACCTGGGCAAAAGCCGGCAGCGTGATCGCGAAAAACGCCGCGTTTGCCAGTAGCAGAAACTTCTTCGAGCTAATCGCCATGATGGTCCCCTGTTCCGTTAGCCGTGCGTCTGGTTCCTGCATCTGCTGGCGCGCCATCTGTTGCCGTGGTCGTCGCCGATATCCCGCATCATCAAGTATCCGTGACGGGCGCCGGCATTTGCCGCCGTGTTGCCGCTCCGCCAGCCCGTATATGTTTCGAATTGATGAACGCCAGCGCAGGATATGCCACGCCCCATCCGCGCGGCGCGGTTCACCCGGTCAGTTCCGCCTCGGATCGGTGGCACAGCACCGCGTTCCCCGCGCTCATCGGGCGGAGCGGCGGGGCCACGGCATCGCAACGGTCGGCAATCGCGACCGGGCAGCGCGGCAGGAAGCGACAGAGATCGGGTCGCTCGGCCAGATGCGCGAAAGGCGCGCGGGCATAGGTGTTCTCGTCGGCCAGCCAGCCCGGCCTCAGCTCCGGCACCGATGCGATCAGCAGGTCGGTATAGGGGTGGAAGGGCGCGGCGGCATAGCTCTCGCGCACCCCGCTTTCCACCCGCGTGCCCTTGTAGAGCACGACGATCTCGTCGCAGAGCGCCTTCACCGTCGCGATGTCGTGGCTGATGAACAGATAGGCCACGCCGAGATCCCGACGCAGTTCGGCGAGAAGATCGAGGATCGCTCCGCGCACCACCGTATCCAGCGCCGACGTTACTTCGTCGCACAGGATGATGTCCGGCTCGGCGGCCAGCGCGCGCGCCAGGTTGATGCGCTGCTTCTGCCCGCCCGACAGCTCGTCGCAGCGGCGCGTGGCCACTCCGGCCGGCAGCTTGATGAGATCGAGCAGTTCGGCGACGCGCCGCTGCGCCGCGACGCCGCGCGTCCCATGATAGAAACGCAGCACGCGGCCGAGTATCTCGCTTACGCTGTGCGCGGGGTTGAGCGCGATGTCGGCATTCTGGAAGACGATCTGGATGCGGCGCAACTGCTCGCGCGTGCGGCCGGCGACGGTGGGGGCGAGCGGTGTGCCGCCCAGCGAGATCGTGCCGGCGCTAGGCGCGAGCAGACCGGCGACGACGCGCGCCACGGTGGACTTGCCCGATCCCGATTCGCCGATCACGCCGACGGCAGCGCCGCGCCCGATCGTCAGGCTCACGTCGCTCAACACAGGATGAACCGGGCGGCCAGCGCGGTCGATCGGCCCATAGCCGGCGAAGGCGCCGGAGATGGTCAACAGCGGCTCGGCACCGGCGACGATCGGCGCCCGCGCCTTCACCACCGGATGGGCGGCCGCCATCAGGGTGCGCGTATAATCGTCCGCCGGCGCCGCCAGCAGCGCGCCCGCCTCATTCTGTTCGCGCACCTTGCCGGCATTGAGGACAAGGATCCGGTTGGCGATCTGCGCGACGACGGCGAGATCGTGGGAGACATAGACGGCCGTCGCGCCCTGTTCGCGGAAGACGCGGCGGAAGACCTGAAGCACCTCCACCTGCGTCGTCACGTCGAGCGCGGTCGTCGGTTCGTCGAAGATCACCAGATCGGGTTTGGTGATGAGCGCCATCGCCGCCATCAGCCGCTGGAGCTGCCCGCCGGAGAGTTCGTGCGGATAGCGGCTGCCGATCGTGTCGGGGCTGGGCAGCGCCAGCGCGCGAAACAGTTCGACCGCCCGCGCCCGCGCCTCCGCCGCCGATGCGGTGTGGTGGATCAGCGCCGGCTCGATCACCTGATCCATCACGCGGCGCGCCGGGTTGAACGCCGCAGCGGCACTCTGCGCGACATAGGTGATGCGGTGGCCGCGCTGCGCCGCCAGCGTCGCGCCGCCGGCGCCGTCGAATGTGGCCGCGCCAACGCGCAGCCGGCCGCCGATCGCCGCGCCGCTGCGGGCATAGCCCATGAGCGCGAGCGCGATCGTCGTCTTGCCGGAGCCCGATTCGCCGATCAGCGCCAGGACGTCGCCGCGCGCCACGTCGAACGACACATCGTCGACGATCCGGCGCGGCGCGCCGGCCGGTCCGGTCACGGTGACGCACAGGTTGCGCACCTCGACATGCGGCGGCTGGCTCATCGCACCCTTCCCTGTGTGGCCGCGTCGATCAGCAGGTTGACGCCGACGGTCAGGCTGGCGATCGCGATCGCGGGAACGAGGATGGCGAGCGCCCCCTCCCCCAGCCCGGACACATTCTCGCGCACCAGCGAACCCAGATCGGCATCGGGCGGCTGTAGCCCGAGGCCGAGGAAGCTCAGTCCGGAGAGCAGCAGCACGATGAAGACGAAACGCAGGCCGATGTCGGCGAACAGCGGGCGGATCATGTTGGGCAGCATTTCCACCAGCGCGATGTGTAGCCGCCCCTCGCCCCGCGCGCGTGCCACCTCGACATAGTCGAGCCGCGCCAGCCCCACCGCGAGCGAACGGGCGATGCGATAATTGCCGGGCACGTAGGTAATCGTCACGATCAGCGTCAGCAGCGGCAGCGACGAACCGAAGGCGGCGACCAGCACGAGCGCGAAGATCTTGCTGGGGATCGAGATCAGCGTGTCCATCGCCCGCGACAGCAGTTCGTCGAGCCAGCGCGGGCCGACCGAGGCGGTCAAGGCCAGGCCGGTGCCGGTTACACAGGCCAGCGTCACCGCAACCGCCGACAGGCCGACGGTGAAGCGGGCGCCGACCAGCAGGCGGCTCAACACGTCTCGGCCGAGGAAATCGCTGCCGAACCAGAAGCGGCCGCTCGCGCCGGCGAACACCTCCTCGCTGACGAACGCGCCGGGCGGATAAGGCGCGATCAGCGGGCCGAGCAGCGCGGTGACGATCCAGAAGCTGACGAGCAGCAGCCCGAGCTTGCCGGATAATGGCAGGCCGCGCGCGGCGCGAACGAGGCCCCGCGCGCTCATCCGTGGCGCAGCCGCGGATTGGCGAGGATCGCCACGGTGTCCGCGATCAGCACGAGCAGCAGATAGGTCGCGCAGAAGATCATCGCGCATGCCTGGAGCAGCGGCATGTCGCGCGAGGTGACGGCGTTGACCATCAGGCTGGCAAGCCCGGGGTAGCTGAAGATCGTTTCCACGATGATGGCACCTCCAAACAGATAGGACAGGCTGAGCGCCATCGCATTGACGATCGGCCCGACCGCATTCGGCAGGACATGGCGGAAGATCAGTCGCGCCGGCAGCACGCCTTTCAGCCGCGCCATCTCGACATAAGGGCGGTCCAGCTCGGCGACGATGGCGGCGCGGATCATCCGGGCGAGCTGCGCGATCACCCCCACGCTCAGCGCCAGTACGGGCATCGCATAGGCGCGCAGGAACTGGCCCAGCGTCGGCTCCTGCGGCACCAGCGCGATCGACGGGAGCCAGAGAAGGTGCACCGAGAAGATCAACACCGCGATCGTCGCCACCAGGAACTCCGGCAGCGCGACCATCGACAGCGTCATCACGTTGAGCACGCGATCGCGCTTGCGCCCCCGTGCGATCGCGGATGAGATGCCGATCAGGAACGCGAACGGGAGAGCGACGCAGGTGGTCAGCGCCGCCAGGATCAGCGTGTTCGGCAGTCGCTCTGAAATGATGTCGGTGACGGGCTTGTTCGCGACGAGCGACTGCCCGGGATCGCCGGCGACGATGCCGCCGAGCCAGCGCAGGTAGCGGACCGGCCCCGGCCGGTCGAGGCCCATTTCATGGCGAAGCGCCGTCACCTGTTCGGGCGTGGCGCCCTGCCCCAGCACCTCCTGCGCGGCGTCGCCGGGCAACAGGCCGCTGACCGTGAAGATCACCACCGACACGAGCAGCAGCGTGACGATCGCCATCCCGATGCGCTTGGCGATCAGCCGGGCCGGACCATGCCAGCGGGACCCTTGCCAGCGGGAAGAGGCGGCGGCCGCGCTCATGCGTCCCACCACGCATATTCGCCGAACATATAGGCCATGAAGCCCCCCAGCGGGATCGGAAACATGCCCTTCAGCCGGCGATCATAGCCGTCCAGCAGGCTGGCGAAGACGGGTATGCCGACGCCGCCATGCTGATGCACCAGCCACTGCATCTCGCCATATATCTCCTTGCGCAGCGCGGGATCGGTGGCGTGGCGCGCCTCCAGCAGCAGTCTGTCGAAGCGCGGGTTGGCCCAGCCCGATTCGTTCTGCATCGCCTTCGACTGGAAGAAGAGGCTGAACATCAGGTCGGCCGTCGGCCGGGGGTTGGCATTGCCGAAGGTCATCGGATGCTTCATCCAGTGGGTCGACCAATAGCCGTCGCCGGGTACGCGATTGATCGCCAGCCGCAGCCCGATCTGCGCGGCATGTTCCTGCAACACCGATCCGATGTCGACCGAGGCGTTCGCCGCCGGCGAGACATAGACCGGCAGCCGCGTACCCAGGAGCCCGGCCCGCTTCAGCAGGAAACGCGAGCGTTCGGGATCGAAGGCGCGTTGCGGGATATCGGCGTTGAAGTTCGGATCGAAGGGCGGGATCGGCTGGTCGTTGGCGATCGTGGCATAACCGCGAAACAGCGCCCGCTTGATGAGTTCGCGATCCATCAGATATTTCATCGCGAGCACGAAGTCGGGATTGCCGGTGACAGGCTGATCCCGGCGCATGATGAGGTCGGTGAACAGGCCCGACCTGATCTCCATGATCCTGTGGCCCGGCGAGGCGCGCACCCGCCTGACCGAGCCGGGACTGACGGCGTTGACCATCTGCACGTCGCCGGAAAGGAGCGCATTCACGCGAGATATCTCGTCGCTGATGGCGATAAGCTCAATTTCTTCGAGATAGGGCCGGCCGGTTTTCCAGTAATTGGGGTTGCGGCGGGCGACGGTGCGGATACCCGGCGCGAAGGCGCGGCAGATGAACGGACCTGTGCCGTTGGCGATGCTGAAGTCGCGACGACCATTTTCGACGATCAGGAAATGCGGCTGCGCCAGGATGACGGGTAGATCGGGGTTGGGGCCGGTCAGCCGCAACTCGACATCGAGCGGGCCGGTCCGGCGCGCGGCGGCGAACTGGTCGGCCACCGCCTTCACCTTCGATCCGATCGCCGGATCACGGTGCCGCATCAGCGAATAGACCACGTCGTCGGCCGTCAACGCCTTGCCGTCGTGGAAATGCACGCCGCGCCGCAGGCGGATGTGCCAGACGATATTGTCCCGCGTCTCCATGCGCTCGGCAAGGCCCGACCGCGCACGCAGCTGGCCGTCATATTGGGTCAGCCCGCTATACAGCAGATAATGCCGTACAAAATCGGTCGACTGGACGCCCTTGGCCGGGTCCAGCGTGTCTGCGGTGGAAGCGGCGATGCTGGCGACGCGGATACGCCCGCCGATCCGCGGCCGCTCCACAGCTGCGCCCGCGCTGCCCGCCGCCAGCCCCACCGCCATCCCGCCGAGCAGCGTTCGCCGCGAAATATCGGCGGAGATCATATCGGCCATAGCGAAGTCCCCGTTCCTTGCCGGCCTGTCATGCGGAGCAGCGACGCTTTAGAAATATTTCAGCCATGCGATATCGCGACGACGCCGTTTCAGCCGCGAGAACCAGACGGTCGGCACGTATAGCGGCACGATCAGGCCGACGTACCAGACGAGCACCCAGTAATAATTGTCGAACCCATAGGCACTGCCGTGGTTCGGCCCCCAGATCGCCAGCGCACTATGGTACAGGATGCGCAGCACGGTGAGGTGAAACAGGTAGAAGAACATCGGCGCCCCGCCGAACACCGCCAGCGCCGCGACGAGGCCGGATGTCCTGATCCGCTCGAACAGCACCAGCAACAGCGCGCCACCGCCAAGCGTCGGCAGCAGGAACAGCAGCGACGGCGGATATTTCGTCAGCGAGATGAAGCTGATGAGGGTCCGAACCGGATCCCCTTCGACGACGAACCACGGCTTGTCGCCATAGACGTTGAGCAGGCGCAGCACGATGAACGCGGCGATCATGCCGGAACCCAGCATCAGCAGCCGCCGCTGCCGCGTCCCGGGCTCCACCTCGGGCCGGAACCAGGGCCCGATGCCGAAGCCGAGCGAGATGACGCCCAGCCACGGCAGGATCGGATAGGTCGTCTTGGCGACCGCGCCGAACGGCAAGGCGAACGTGTCGCGCTGGTGCAGGATCGCCCATAAAGGGAACAGCGTGTCGCCCTGTTCCAGGCGGATCGGATCGAGCAGGTTGTGGAAGCAGACCAGCACCAGGCCCAGCGCGATCAGCGCCGGTCGCGGCAGGCGCATCAGCACCGTCAGCGCGATCATGCACAGGCCGATGCACCAGATCACCTGAAGCCAGAAGGTCGGCTGCGGCACCACACCCCAGTAAAGCGGCCCGAGATAGGCCACCTCCAGCCCGATCAGCAGCAATCCGCGCCTGAGCAGGAAGGATGTGGTTTCCTTCGCGCTGTGGTTGATGCTGAACAGATAGGCGCCGATCCCGGTGAGCGCGACGAAGATCGGGGCGCAGAAGCTGACCGCGAAACGGGCGAAGCCGATGGCCGGCAATATGGTTCGCGCATCCAGCGGATCGGTGACGGCGTAATAGACGAACCATGTCTCGCGCAGATGATCGAGCAGCATCAGCACCATGACGAAGCCACGCAACGCATCGATATTCTCGAGCCGCGTCCGCGCGACCGGCACCGACTTCGCCGTCGCGCCGGATGCTATGGGTCGCGATGCGATCGAAGCTGTTCCCGCCATCTGCTGTCCTCATGTCATCGGTATCGCCGATCTGGCCGATCATGATCGTCTTCGCCAGACGATAGCTATCGAGTTTCGGCCGGATGCGGCGGCCTCGTGCCGTGACTTGCAGTTGTAACAGAAGAATATACCGCCTCGACATCGCGGTCCGTCATCGGCGTTCGCTAAAGCGGAACGGCCAGCTCCACTCCATCCTCCGTTCGCCGCCGGCCTTGCGCCGCGCCATCAGCCGCGACGCCCAGGCGGTGATCGCCGGCAGAACCAGCAGGGTCAGCGCGGTCGAGGTGATGAGCCCGCCGATCACCACCGTCGCCAACGGCCGCTGCACCTCCGCTCCGGTTCCGGTCGCGAGCGCCATCGGAACGAAGCCGAGCGACGCCACCAGCGCCGTCATCAATACGGGGCGCACGCGCTCCATCGCGCCGTCGACGATCGCCTCGTCGCCATCGTCGCCATCGTCGCGGTGCCTGCGGATAGCGCCCATCATCACCAGCCCGTTGAGCACCGCGACGCCCGACAATGCGATGAAGCCGACCGCCGCCGTGATCGAGAACGGGATGCCGCGCAGCAGCAGCGCGAACACGCCGCCGGCCAGCGCCATCGGCACCGCCGAGAACACGATCGCCGCGGGCACGAAGCCGCCGAGCGCCAGATACAGCAAGGCGTAGATTGCCAGGAAGCAGATCGGCACCGCCACCGCCAGCCGCAGCCGCGCCGATTGCAGGCTTTCGTAGGTGCCGCCCCATTCCACGTACATGCCGGGCGGAAAGCGCAGCGCGCCGATCCGGGCCTGCGCCTCCTGCACGAAGCCGCCCAGGTCACGCCCGCGCACGTTCACCTGAACGATGACGAGCCGCTTGCCATTCTCCCGGCTGATCTGGTTCAGCCCCTGCGTGTAGCTGAAGCGCGCCACCTCGCGCAGCGGGATCGATCGCGCCGTCTGCCCGTCCGCCGCCGGCAGCATCACCGGTATCGCGCCCAGCGTCTCCAGATCGTCGCGCTGCGCATCCGGCAGGCGGACGACGACGGCGAAGCGCCGGTCCCCTTCGAACAACAGCCCCGCCTCGCGGCCGCCGAGGGCCGCGGACATCGTGTTCGCCACCTCCTCGACCGACAGGCCGTAGCGCGCCGTCGCCTGCCGATCGATCTGCACGTCGAACGTCGGCGCGCCCGATGTCTGCTCGGCACTCACGTCGCCGGCACCCGGTATCGTGCGGACGACGGCGGCGATCCGCTTGGCCTGCGCGCTCATCGCGTCGAGGTCGTCGCCATAGAGCTTGATCGCCACATCGGCGCGGACCCCGGCGATCAGTTCGTTGAAGCGCATCTGGATCGGCTGCTGTATCTCGGTCCGGTTGCCGATCAGCGGCTTCATGCGCGCCTCGATCCGCCGCACGATATCCTCGTGGCTCGTAACCTCGTCGGGCCACTCGTCCCGCGGTTTGGGGATGACGTAGGTGTCGGAGGCGTTGGGCGGCATCGGATCGGTGCCCAGATCGGCATTGCCGTTCTTCGAAAAGACCAGCGCCACCTCCGGCAGCATCTTCAGATTGTCCTCGATCCGCATCTGCATCTGGGTCGACTGGTCGATCGATGCCGAAGGCACGCGGAAATTGGTGATGGTGATGTCGCCCTCGTTGAGCTGCGGCATGAACTCCTCGCCCAGCGCGCCGAACGCCAGCGCCGCCGCCGCGAACACGCCGATGCCACCCAGGATGAACGGCATCGGCCGGGCGACCGCCCGCCGCAGGATCGGCGCATATCGCTCCTTGAACCAGCGGATCGGTCGCACCTCCGCCTCGCTGACGCGACCCTTGACCATGATCGCGATCATCGCCGGCACGAACGTCAGCGACAACAGGAAGGCGGATGCCAGCGCCAGCATCAGCGTGACCGCCATCGGCGAGAAGGTCTTGCCCTCAACCCCCCGGAAGGTGAGCAACGGCACGAACACGAGGAAGATGATGAGCTGGCCATAGACGGTCGGCCGGATCATCTCCTGCGCCGCGTGCGTCGTCTCCTCCATCCGCTCCTCGCGGGTCAGCAGCCGGCCCTCATGCCCCTGCCGCTCGGCCAGGCGCCGCAGCGCATTCTCGACGATGATGACGGCGCCATCGACGATCAGGCCGAAGTCGAGCGCACCCAGGCTCATCAGGTTGCCGGATACGCCCAGCCCGTTCATGCCCGCCGCCGTCATCAGCATCGTGATCGGGATCACGGCCGCGGTGATGAGCGCGGCGCGGATGTTGCCGAGCAGCAGGAACAGCACGACGATGACGAGCAGCGCGCCTTCGGTCAGGTTCTTCTCGACCGTGGCGATCGTCGAATCCACCAGCTTCGAGCGGTTATAGACCGGCTCGGCGAACACGTCGGGCGGCAGGGCCCTGTTCACCGCGATAAGCTTGTCGGCGACGCTGGTGGCGACGATGCGGCTATTCTCGCCGACGCGCATCAGCACCGTCGAGATCACCGCTTCCGAACCCATCCGGCTGCCCGATCCGGTGCGTACCGCACCGCCGATGACGACCTGGCCGATATCCTTCACCCGCACCGGAACGCCGTTGCGCGTCGCGACCACCGCCTCCTGAATATCGGCGATCGATTTCAGCCGCGCATCGGCGCGCACCAGAAAGCTTTCGCCGGCGCGGCGCACATAGTTCGATCCGGCGGACAGGTTTGCCCGTTCCATCGCGTCGGCCAGCTCGGTGATCGAGACGCCATAGGAGGCCAGCGCGTTGAGATCGGGTTCGATCAGATACTGCTTCACGTAGCCGCCGTTGGAATCCACCCCGGCGACCCCCGCTACGTTGCGCATCTGCGGGCGGATGATCCAATCCTGTACCGTGCGAAGATAGGCCGCCCGCGCCAGCTCGGTGCCCAGGCGTTCGCCTTCAGGCGTCAGGTAGCTGCCGTCGGATTGCCAGCCGGGCTTGCCGTCGACATGTTCCTTCCCCTTGCCGTCCGGGTGGCGGTAGGCGACCGAATAGAAGAATATCTCGCCCAGCCCGGTGCTGAGTGGCCCCAGCGTCGGCTGCACGCCGGCCGGCAGGCTGTCCCTGGTCTGGGTCAGCCGCTCGGCCATCTGCTGGCGCGCGAAATAGATGTCGGTCGCATCGGTGAACACGGCCGTGACCTGGCTGAACCCGTTGCGCGAGATCGACCGCGTCATTTCGAGGCCGGGAATGCCCGCCAGCGCCGTTTCGACCGGATAGGTGACCTGCTTCTCGATATCCACCGGCCCCAGCGTCGGGACGAACGCGCTGATCTGGACCTGGCGATTGGTGATGTCGGGCACGGCATCGATCGGCAGTTCGGTGATCTGCCAGAAGCCGAAGCCGATGATGGCGAGGGTCAGCGTCGCGACCAGCCACCGCAGCCGCACGGACAGCGCAAGGATATGGGCGATCATTCCCCCGCCCCCTTTTCGAGTTCGGCCTTCAGCAGAAAGGCGTTGGTCGTCGCGATCGGCGTCGCGGCGGGCAGGCCATCGACGATGGAGACCATGCCGCCGGAATGGCTGCCGATGCGAACCGGCTGCGCGCGGAAGCCGCTACGCGTCCTGACGAACACGACCGTCTCCGGCCCGACCGTCTGGACGGCGTCCTGCGGCACCATCACCCCGCTGCGGACGGCACCGCCGCTGGCGAAGATACGCGCCTGGACGAGCTGGCCCGGGAGGAGGGAGCTGGCGCCCTCTGCGGGTGTGACGATCACCGTCGCCGCGCGCGATCGCGGATCGACCACGCCGGTGGCAGCGCGCACCCGCCCGCCGACCCGCTGCCCGTCATTGCTGGTCAGCTCCACCCGATCGCCGGCGCGGACCCTGGCGGCCTCCGCCGGGGGAATGCTGGCGGTGATCTGTAGCCGGCGCGGATCGGTCACGCGGAACAGCTCCGCCTCGGCGGTGACGAACCGGCCGAGCGCCGCCGTCGCATTCGTCACCCGGCCCGATACCGGGCTGACGACCGCGACCGACCGACCATCTCGCGTGACGCGCGCCGCACCCGCCGCGGCGCTGGCGCGCTGCGCGTCGGCCCGGGCAACCGCGAGATTGGCCTGCGCGGTCTCATAATCGGCACGCGGCGTGACGCCCTGCCGCAGCAGCGTGGCCTCCCGCGCGAGCTGACGGTTCGCCAGGGTGACGCGCGCCGCCGCCGCGCCGCGATCGGCCGCGATCTGCGAGGCCTCGCGGCTTTCGACCAGGGCGAGCGTCTGGCCGGCACGCACGGCATCGCCGATCCGCACGAAGATTCGCGTCACGGTGCCGGGCGCGCGTGCGGTCAGCAAGGCCTCGGCATCGGGCGCGGCATCCACCGTCGCCGGCGCCGGGATCGCGACGTCCAGCTCGCCGGACCGTGCCGGCGCGACGGCGATACCCGACAGCGCGATCGCCTGCGGCGTCATCGTCAGGACGTTGGCGGGTTCGGCGGGCTCGGCCGTCTCGCCGGCAGGCGGTGCGGCTGGCGGCATCGGCGGCTGGGTCAGCCGCGCTACGCCGAAGCCGAGCGTGGCGGCAGCGACGAGGCCGAGGGCGGCGCCGGCGTACAGGCGGTGTCGATCGATCATTGAACCGGTTCTCCGGTGATGCTGAGGCCCTGCAAGCGGGCGAGATTGGCGCGTGCATCGATGCGGGCGGCAGCCGCGTCGAGGATGACGCCGCGCGCGGCGCCAAGGGTGTGGCGGGCGGCGAGCAGCTCGATCATCGGCGATTTGCCCGCCTCATAGGCGATGCGGGCCAGCCGATAGCCTTCCTCGGCGGTCGCCTTCGCGCGATCGGCGGCGACGGCGCGCCGATCCATCGCCTCGACGAGCGCGAGCGACGTGCGCGATCCCGCCTCCGCCTCCAGCCGGGCTTCCGCGGCCCGTGCCCCGGCCGCCTGATAGTCCGCGCGGGCGGCAGCGATGTTGCCCCGGTTGCGATCGAAGAACGGCAGCGGCACCGCGATGCCCGCCACCACCGCCGGACCGCTTGCGACGCGCAGCTGACGCACCCCGAACTGGGCGGTGATGTTGGGGATCGCCAGCCGCTGCTGCGCCGTCACCGCCTTCGCGGCAGCCCCGCGCGCCGCCTCCGCCACGCGCACCGTCGTCGCCTGCAGCGGATCGACCGGGCCGGCCGCCGGTTTCGCCGTCAGCCGATCCAGCAGCGATTCGGACAGCCCGGTGAACGGGACCTCGGCACCTGCGAGTGCGGACAGTCGCGCCAGCGCCGCCGTCCGCTGCGCGCGGGCCGTCTCCAGCTCGGCCCGTAGCGTATCAAGTTCGCTTTCGGCCTGTACCTGGCGAAGCCGCGCTTCCTTGCCCGCATCCACGAGCGCGCGCGCTACCTTCAGGTCGGTGGTGGCCTCCTCCACCTCATCCTCGGCCAGCGCGATCCGCCGCTCGGCGATCTCCACGCCGACATGGATGCGGGCCAGTTCGGTGGCATAAGCCAGCCGGCCGTCGATACCTCGCTCCCGCGCGGCGGCGATCTCGGCGGCACCCGCCGCGATCCGGGCCGATCGCTTCCCGCCGACCTCGATTGGCAGATCGACCTGGAACGTGGTCTGTCGCTGGTCGCTGGCATTCCGCTCGCGATCGCCGGCGAAATTCTCCGCATATATGCTGAGGACGGGATTGAGTCGGGCGCGCGCCTGCTGGGCGAGGCCCCGCGCCCTCGCCTCCTCGGCGTCCAGCGCCATTACGCGCGGTGCATTCCGCGCCTGCTTCAGAAGTGTCGCGAAAGGGGGCGCGGCCTGGGACCACGCGCTGCCTGCGGGCGTCAGCGCCGCAAGCGTACCGATCAGCGCAAGGCTGCGCCGACGGCAATGTCTGCCGTAAGTGATATGATCCTCCGGGAGTGAGCCTGCGGCGCATCCGCGCCCGTCAGGATCAGGCTCTCGGCGGTCTCAGCAGACTGGACGGATCGAACCCGCCGCCCGGAACCGACGGAATGGTCGTCCACGCCCGGGCGATCGACACCGGCGTCGTGGGAAAGAACATATGTCCGCTCGCCGCCAGCCACTGTCCGCTGGAATGCGCGGCGAGGTGGATCGGGCTGCTCGAATCGTCCTGACCGGATCGGTCATGGCTATGTTCGAGCGATGCGGCGTGGGCGGGAGCATGATCGCCAAAGGCCGCGCTATGCCAGCCGGACAGGATCGCGAGACCGAACAGCGCCAGCAAGGCGAGCATGCCGCCGAGCAGCGCGGAACGTGATTGTCGCTCGGTCACGCCGTCAGCCTATCGTGCGGCATGGCTGGCGACAAGGCGTCATGCCCGAGTGACGCGAAGCGGCATCAAGCGACATCGGGCAAGGGCGACATCATCCCAAGCCACGCGACGATGGCCAGAACCAGAAGCACCGTGGCTAGCTCGATCCCAATGCTCCGGCGCAGCGCGCGCACGGCGGCGGGCAGGTCTCCGCCCACCAGCGCCGCATCGAGGCGGGGGGTGAGGCGCCATCGGTTCGCCGCGGCGATCGCGAGCAGCACGCCGAACAATGCCAGCTTGGCGATCAGCAGGCGGCCGTACAGCGTGGCGGGCAGCGTCGGCAGGCCCGCAATCCCCAGCAGCATCCAGCCGTTGATCGCACCGGTGACGATCAGCACCGCAACCAGCACCGATCCGGTGCCGGCGAATCCCGCCAGCGCGCGCGCGGCCTGCCGCAGCCGCACCGGATCGGTCGGCCTCCGCAGCGATGCCAGCAGGGTGGCGATCGCCCCGGTCCAATATGCCGCCGCCAGCAGATGAAGGATGTCGGCGGCCAGATGCACCCAGCCGCGCCCGCCCTCGTCCATCGCGCCATGGCCGGTCCACGCGACCGTGGCGAGGGCCGCGCCGCCGGCAGCGGCGATCACCGCCAGCCGGCCTCGCCCCCCGCCCGACGACAGCGCGGCGAAGAGCGCCACGCCCAGCGCCGCGAAGCGGACGAGGAAGGCGCTGCCGGGCGGCGTCTCGCTCAACACCATGCGCAGCGTCTCGCGATCCACCGCCAGCAGTCCGGTGCCGGCCATCGATGCGGTCAGCGCGAGCAGGCCGAGGCCGGAGATCACCAGGCCGAGAACGCCCAGCAGCGCCAGCCCCTTGCCGGCTCGGGGGGAGAGACGGCCGGCCGCGCCGCGCTCGCGCCATAGCTGGAACGGCACGCCCGCCAGCAAGGCGAGGTCCGCGTAGGTCGCGAAGCGCAGCGTGACGGCCGTCCAGTCGGTCATTTCACGGTGAAGGCGTAATCGCCGGTCACGCGGTGCGTATCCGCCGACACGATGTGCCAGTCGACCTTGTAGCTGCCGGCGATCAGCGGCTTGGCCGAGGTCAGCACCAGCGTGTCACCGGCCGCGACGCTGGTCACGCCGCCCACCGGCATCGGCGCATGCGGCTTGCCGCCCATGCCCGTCATCATCAGCGTGCCGCCCGAAAGCTTCGGCAACAGCTTCTCGCTGAACCTGATCTCCACCTTGGTCGGCGCGGCGACGGTGGCGTCGGCAGCCGGGCTGGCCGAGACGATCTTCGGATGCGCCAGCGCGGCGACCGGCGAGAGCAGGACGGCGGCAGCGGCGATGAGCGGAAGCGTGAAGCGCATGATCGTTCCTCATATGGGTTGCGCCTGCCTATACGCGGCCGTGATGCCGTCCCCTCATCGGGTTGAGGGTTTCGCAGCCGGCGCGCGTATGACAGGAAAATGCCGGAGCCCCTGATGCCGCACCCGTTCGATCTCGATCTCACCGATCTGGCCGCCCCGCCTGCCGCGCTGGAGGCGATGGAGACGGCCGTGCTCGCGCGCATCGCCGCCACGTCGCCACAGGCCGGCGGCGGCATCGTCGGCACGCTGATGATCGGCGCCGCTCTGGCCGTCGGCGTCGGCGGCGGGGTGCTCGCCGGCGGCACCAGCCCCGCCATTGCCGCGCCGATCGGGGTGAATGGCGCGCTCGCCCCGTCCACCCTGTTGCTCGGCCGGTGAGCCCCGCGCTCCGCCGCACGCTCGTCACCGCCGCGCTGGCCTTCCTCGCCGCGCTCGCCGGCGTCGCGATCGGCGCGCGCGTCATGCACCTGTCGATGCGCCACAATACCGAGCTGCACAGCCTGATCCACCGCAACATCACCCTCGATAGCCAGCAGGAGATCGCGCTGGACCGGCTGGAGGCACGCTTCGCGATCACCCGCGCCGCGCTGGAGGCGCAGATGCGCGCCGACAATGCCCGCCTGGCCGCCGCGATCGAACAGGAACATGGCAACGGGCCGCAGGTGCTGGCGGCGATCGATCGATCGCACCACAGCATGGGCGAATTGCAGAAGGCGACGCTCGCCCATGTCTTCGCGATGCGCCGCCTGTTGCGCCCCGATCAGGCCGCCACGTTCGATCGCCAGGTGATCGGGGCACTGACCGCCGATCCGGGCTGAGCCGGTGGCGCCGCCGCCGGGCAACGGAAATCTCGCCAGCCTCGACGACGGCGCGCTCGTCGCGCTCGCTCTCGCCGGGCGGCAGGCGGCGTTCGCCGGGCTCGTCACACGCCACAAGCAGCCACTCTATCGCCTGATCGTGTCACATGTCCGCGATCCCGACGAGGCGCTCGATCTGGTGCAGGAGACGTTCGTCGCCGCCCATCGCGCGCTCGCCCGCTTCGATCACGATCGCTCGCTGCGCGCCTGGCTCTCGCGCATCGCGCTGAACAAGTGCCGCGATTGGGCGCGGCGGCGGCGGGTCCGCGCCTTTCTCGCGCGCCTGCTGCCGATCGACGAGGGTCATGCCATCGCGGACGATCGCGCCGACACGGAGACGCTCGCGATCGATCGCGAGCGACTGAGCCACACGCTCGACGCGATCGCCCGCCTCCCGGCCGCGCTGCGCGAGCCGCTGCTGCTCTGCGCCGTCGAGGAGCTGAGCCAGGCCGAAGCCGCCGAGGCGCTCGGCATCAGCGTGAAGGCGGTCGAGACCCGCCTGCGCCGCGCCCGCATCGCGCTGGCCGACAAACGGTCCGGGTAGACGCCTCTGCCCGCGACATGACGGACGATCGGTCGCGAGGGGGAACGGGCCGGCATGCGTATGATCCAGCAAGCGGCCGCGCCGGCCCTTCACGCAGGATCATCATGTCGAACCCGATCAGCCGCCGTCACTTCCTTCGCGAGGCCGCCCTGGCCGGGGCCGGCATCGCCGCCGCCATGCCGTGGCTGCCGGCCTGGGCGCAGCCGGTATCGGCGGGTCTGAAGGCCCAACTGCCGACCGTCTCCGGCAACGATATCGCGCTGCGCGTCGCCCACCAGATGATGATGGTCGACGGGGTGCCGAGCCATGCGATCGGCATCAACGGCACCGTGCCCGCCCCGCTGGTGCGACTGCGCGAGGGGCAGACCGTGCGCCTCGCCGTCACCAACGATCTGGACGAGGAGACCTCGATCCATTGGCATGGCCTGCTCGTGCCGTTCCAGATGGATGGCGTGCCCGGCATCAGCTTCCCCGGTATCGCGCCGCGCAGCACCTTCACCTACGAGTTCCCGATCGCGCAGGCCGGCACCTACTGGTATCACAGCCATTCCGGCCTGCAGGAGCAGATGGGGCATTATGGCCCGATCGTGATCGATCCCGCCGGCGCCGATCCGATCGCCTCCGATCGCGAGCATGTGATCGTGCTGTCCGATCACAGCCCGATCCACCCGCACGAGATCTTCCGCCGGATCAAGCTGCAGGGCGGCTATTTCAACTATCAGAAGCAGACGCTCGGCGGCCTCGCCGCCGGCCGCGACCAGTCCCGCGCCGAGCGGCTGGCGTGGGGCAAGATGCGGATGGATCCCACCGACATCTCCGACGTGACGGGCAGCACCTATGATTTCCTGGTCAATGGCCACGGCCCGGCCGACAATTGGACCGGCCTGTTCCGGCCCGGCGAGCGCGTGCGGCTCCGCTTCATCAACGCATCCGCGATGACGATCTTCAACGTGCGCATCCCCGGCCTGCCGCTCACGATCGTCCAGGCGGACGGGCAGAATGTGCGGCCGGTCACGGTGGACGAGTTCCAGATCGCCAATGCCGAGACCTTTGACGTGATCGTCACCCCGCCCGACGACCGCGCCTATACGCTCGTCGGCGAGGCGCTCGACCGGTCGGGCATGGCCCGCGCCACGCTCGCGCCACGCTCGGGCATGATCGCGCCGGTGCCCGCTTTGCGCCCTCGCCCGCTCGCCACGATGAAGGATATGGGCATGGGCGCGATGGGCGGCGGCGGCGGCATGGCCGACATGCCCGGCGTGGGTGAGATGGCCGGCATGCCCGGCATGGCCGCCGCGCCCGCCGCCGATCCGGCCTGCCCGCCCGAACATGCGGCGATGGGCCACTGCACGCCCGCTGGAGCGAGCGGCAGCGCGCCGATGGCGATGGAACATGGCATGCGCGATTTCGCCAACGCCCCCGGCCTGAAGCCCACGCCGACGATCCAGACGATCTCCCCCATGCCGATCGACCGCACCGGTGAACCGCCGCAGGGGCTGGCCGATGCCGGCCACAAGGTGCTCGTCTATCGCGATCTCGTCGCGCTGGAACGCAATCCGGACGTGCGCGCGCCCTCGCGCCAGATGCGCATCCACCTGACCGGCAACATGGAACGCTATATGTGGGCGTTCGATGGCGTGAAGCTCAACGAGGTCAAGGCGCCGATCCCGTTCCGCCAGGGCGAGCGCGTGCGCATCACGCTCGTCAACGATACGATGATGGCCCACCCGATCCACCTGCACGGCCATTTCTTCGAGCTGGTGACGGGCCACGGCGACCATGCTCCGCGCAAGCATACGATCAACGTCGCGCCGGGCGGCACCGCCACCTTCGATCTCACCGCCGATGCGGTGGGCGACTGGGCGTTCCACTGCCACCTGCTCTACCACATGCACGCGGGCATGATGCAGGTCGTGACGGTCCGGCCCGATGCGAGGGCGGCGGCATGAAGCGTCTCGCAATCCTGCTGCTCGGCGCCATCGCCGCGCCGGCCGTCGGGCAGGCCATGCCGGGAATGGCGGACATGCCCGGCATGGCGATGCCACCCGCACCGAAGCCCGTAATCAAGCCAGCGGCAAGGCGGGCGACGGCCAGATCGGTGCCGCACAAGCCGGCCACGTCCGGTCCGGCGATGGCGGCGATGCCGGGGATGGCAGCCCCCGCCGCACCCGCCGCAGACCCCGCCTGTCCGCCCGAACATGCCGCGATGGGCCATTGCATCCCGAAGCCGCAGGCCGCGCCCGATCCCGCCGACACCGGTACCGCGCTGCCGGCCGGGAACGCTCCGCCGCCGCCCGCGCCCGCCCGTCGCGCCGCCGATGCCTTCTATCCGCCGGCG
>CAXTTS010000001.1:0-53544 GCA_964247265.1 uncultured Sphingomonadaceae bacterium | reverse complement strand
GTGTCGATGCTGATCCCCGAGGTCGTCGGCTTCAAGCTCACCGGCACGCTGGCCGAAGGCATCACCGCCACCGATCTGGTGCTCACCGTCACGCAGATGCTGCGCGCCAAGGGCGTGGTCGGCCGCTTCGTCGAGTTTTACGGCCCCGGCCTCGATGCGCTGTCGCTGGCCGACCGCGCGACGATCGCCAACATGGCGCCCGAATATGGCGCGACCTGCGGCTTCTTCCCGGTCGACAACGCCACGCTCAACTATCTGCGCCTCACCGGCCGCGACGAGTGGGCGATCGATCTGGTCGAGGCCTATGCCAAGGCGCAGGGCTTCTGGCGGGACGTCAACCTGCCCGATCCGGTGTTCACCGATACGCTGGCGCTGGACATGGCCACCGTGCAGCCCTCGCTCGCCGGACCGAAGCGGCCGCAGGATCGCGTGCTGCTCGACAATGTGGACGATAATTTCAACAACGAGCTGGCCACCGGCTACAAGAAATCCGGTGCGAGCGACCAGCGCGTCTCGGTTGAGGGGCGCGATCACGATATCGGCCACGGCGATGTGGTGATCGCCGCGATCACCAGTTGCACCAACACCTCCAATCCCTCCGTGCTGGTCGCCGCCGGCCTCGTCGCGCGCAAGGCGCACGCGCTGGGCCTCACCTCGAAGCCTTGGGTCAAGACTTCGCTGGCGCCCGGATCGCAGGTCGTCACCGATTACCTGAACAAGTCGAAGCTCACCGACGATCTGAACGCATTGGGCTTCAACCTCGTCGGCTATGGCTGCACCACCTGCATCGGCAATTCGGGGCCGCTGGCACCCGCGATCAGCAAGGCGATCAACGAGAATGATCTCGTCGCCGCCTCCGTCCTGTCAGGCAACCGTAACTTCGAGGGCCGCGTTTCGCCGGACGTGCGGGCCAACTTCCTCGCCTCGCCGCCGCTCGTCGTCGCCTACGCGATCAAGGGCACGGTCCGCGAGGACATCACCAAGGAGCCGATCGGCGTCTCGACCGACGGCAAGAACGTCTATCTGAAGGACATCTGGCCGACCAACATCGAGGTGCAGGACGTGATGACCTCGTTCATCGATCGCGAGATGTTCGCCACCCGCTACGCCAACGTGTTCGAGGGCGATCGCAAGTGGCGCGGCATCGCGATCGAGGGCGGCGACACCTACAAGTGGAATCCCAGCTCCACCTACGTCGCCAACCCGCCCTATTTCGAGGGCATGACGATGACGCCGGAGGCCGTGAGCGACATTCGCGGCGCGCGCCCGCTCGCGATCTTCGCCGATTCGATCACCACCGATCACATCAGCCCGGCCGGCAGCATCAAGGCGGACAGCCCCGCCGGCGTGTATCTGCAGGAGCATCAGGTCTCCAAGGCGGACTTCAACAGCTACGGCGCGCGCCGCGGCAATCATGACGTGATGATGCGCGGCACCTTCGCCAACATCCGCATCAAGAACGAGATGATCCCCGGCATCGAAGGCGGCATGACCAAGTACATCCCGACCGGCGAGGTCATGGCGATCTATGACGCGGCGATGCGCTACAAGGCGGACGGCACGCCGCTCGTCGTGATCGCGGGCAAGGAATATGGCACCGGTTCCTCGCGCGACTGGGCGGCCAAGGGCACCAACCTGCTCGGCGTGCGCGCCGTGATCGCCGAGAGCTTCGAGCGCATCCATCGCTCCAACCTCGTCGGCATGGGCATCGTGCCGTTGCAGTTCGCCGAAGGCGTCGATCGCAAGACGCTGAAGCTCGACGGCACCGAGACGTTCACGATCGAGAATGTCGCCGCGCTGCGCCCGCGCCAGGACGTCACCGTCCACCTGACCCGCGCCGACGGCACCACCGAGACGTTTGAGACGCGCTGCCGCATTGATACCGTCAACGAGCTGGAATATTTCCTCAACGGCGGCATCCTGCACTACGTGCTGCGCAAGCTGGCGGCGTAACGGGACGGGGCGGGTTGGCCTTACGGGTTCGCCTGCCCCGGCCACCCGCCGCCCATCGCCTGATACAGCGCCACCAGCGCGTTCAGGCGATCGGCGCGGGCCTGGATCAGGGTGAGTTCGGCGGACAGCAGCTGGCGCTGCGCGTCCAGCTGGTCGAGATAGGGCGCATAGCCGGCGCGGTAGCGGTTGGTCGCGACGCGCAGCGACTGGCGCAGCGCATCGACCTGCCCGGTGAGCGAGATCACCTGCTCGCCGGTGCGCACCACGCCGGCCAGATTATCCTCCACCTCGCGAAACGCCGTCAGCACCGTGCGGCGATAGCCGAACGCCGCCTGATCGCGTCGGGCGGCGGCGGTGTCGGCCTGGGCGCGGATGCGGCCGGCATCGAACAAAGGCGCCAGAATGCTGCCGCCGATCGACCAGATCGTCACCGGATCGGGCAACAGGGTGGACAGGACGAGCCCCGCCGATCCGGTCAGCCGCACGCTCGGCAGGAAGGCGGCGCGCGCGCTGTCGAGCGTTCGATCGGCCGCCACCAGCGTCTGCTCGGCCTGGGCGATGTCGGGGCGGCGGCGCAGCAGATCGGCGGGCAGGCCGTCCGGCACCGAAGGCGTGGTCAGCTCTTCCAGCGGCCGGCCGCGCCCGATCGCGCGGGGGCTCTCGCCGATCAGCAGGCTCAGCGCATCCTCCTGCCGGGTCACGGCCAGGCGGGCCTGCGGCACCAATTGTTCCGTCGCCTTATACTCACCCTCCGCCTGCCGCAGCTCCAGCATCGAGGTGTAGCCCGTCTCCGCCCGGCGGCGGGCGATGCGCAGGGCGTCGGCCCGCGCCTCCAGCGTGGCGAGCGCGGTCGCCAGCCGCGCGTCGAGCGCCCGCAGCGTGATGTAGCCGCTCGCCGCCGTGGCGGTGACGGCGAGATCCATCGTATCGCGCGCATCCTGGGTGGCGAGCAGGGTCGCGCGCGCGGCGGCATTCGCATTGCGCAACCGCCCGAACAGATCGGTGTCATAGGCCACCTGCACCTCCGGCTGCGCGCCGGTGGACCGGTCGGCGATGCCAAACGGGTCGAGGTCGCGTGCCTCGCTCACCCCCAGGCCCACGATCACCGATGGGAAAAGCTGGGCGCGCGCCAGTCGCTGCTGCGCCCGCGCCTCCTCCACGCGGGAAACGGCGATGGCGAGGTCGACATTGTTCGCCCGCGCCGCCGCCACCAGCGCATCGAGCTGCGGATCGCCGAAGCCGCGCCACCAGCCGGCGGGTATCGGTGTCGTCTGCGTCACCGGCGTGCGCCAGCCGGGCGGCACCACCACCGCGCTGGCCGATGGTGCCTGCGGTCGCGGGCCGACGCATCCGCCGACCGCGATCGCCGCCAGCAGCGCCACCCGCCTCATCGCGGCGTCGGTCCGCCGCTCGTATCGATGCGGGTCTGCACCGACATGCCGGGCCGCAGCCGCGCCGCTAGCGGCTGATCGGGATTGATCGAGATGCGGATCGCGATGCGCTGCGCGATCTTGGTGAAGTTGCCGGTGGCATTGTCCGGCTTCAGCACCGCGAACTCCGATCCGGCGGCGGGCGACAGCCGTTCGACATGGCCGTTCAGCCGCGCATTGGCGAGCGCATCGACGGTGAACGTCACCGGCTGGCCCGGCTGCATCCGCGCGGTCTGTGCTTCCTTGTAGTTGGCGATCACCCAGATGCGCGGCGGCACGATGAACAGCAGCTGCGTGCCGCTGGTGACATATTGGCCGTTGCGCACGCCGACGTCGCTCAGCCGCCCGCTTTCCGGCGCGCGGATCACGGTGTTCGCCAGATCGATCTCGGTCAGCCGCAAGGCCGCCTCGGCGCCCTCCACCCCCGCCGCCAGCCCGCCGCGCCCGACGGTGACGGAACGCACATCCTGCGTGGCGATCTCGCGCGCGGCCTTCGCCTGCGCCACGCCTGCTTCCGCCTGACGCAACGCGGCGCGCGTCTGGTCGCGCTCGCGCAGGGAAACCGAGCCGTCGGTGACGAGATCGTCCACCCGGCGCATGTCCGCCTCGGCGCGCAGCAGCTGCGCCTGCGCGTTGGCGACCGCCGCCTCCTGCGCGCCGAGCCCGGCCGCGCGCGAACGGGCAGCCTGCGCGCTGTTCGAAAGGGTCGCGTTCTGCGCCGCCAGCACCGCTTTGGCCTGTTCCACCCGTTGACGGTAGATGCGGTCGTCGATGCGAACGAGCGGCTGGCCGGCCTGCACATCCTGATAATCCTGCACCAGCACCTGCACCACATAGCCGCTCACCTGCGGGCTGATGACGGTCGTCTGGCCGCGCACATAGGCGTTTTCGGTTGTCTCGACCGCGGTGTTGAACGGCGGCAGCCGCCACGCTGCCAGCACCAGCAGCACGCCCGCCAGCGCGATCAGGATCACGGCGATGGTTGCCATCGGGCTGAGGCGGGGTGGCCGCCAGCCGGAGCCGACCGGGGCCGTGGCCGCCTGTGCGGCCGCCTCCTCCGTCACGGGTGCTGGGCCGATCGGCGGCGTGCGAGGCGAATCGGTCATGCTCTGGCAATCGGCGCGGGCGTGGCGAGGCGCAAGGCCCGACGCGCGCGCAGGTTGCGGCGGACGATCAGCATCAGCAGATAGGCGGTGGTCAGCGCCGCCAGGATCGCGACGAGGCGGAACACGTCATCATAGGCAAGGATATTCGCCTCGCGCGTGATCTGCTGGCTCAGCAGCGCACCGCCCTCGGCGTTGCGCAGCGCCGGATCGCCGAGCACCCGACCATAGGCACCGGCCCCTTGCTGGATGCGTTGGGCGATCAGCGGATCGGTCAGCACGATATCCTGCACCAGCGCGTTGCTGTGCGCCTTTTCGCGGATAACCTGATAGGTGCCGAGCAGGGCCGCGCCGTCAAGCCCGCCGATGCTGTTGGTGATGCCGAAGATGGCGATGAAGCTCACGATCCGGCCGCCGCCCGATGCGAGCGCCCGGGTCATGCCAAACAGCAGCGCCGGGCCGAGGAAGAAGGTGGCCGAAAAGGCGATCACCGCCTGCGTGAGGTACATCTGCGGCGCGCGGGTGAGATTGGTGGCGAAGGAATCGGCGAAGGCGGCGATGGCGACCAGGCCGATCGCCAGCATCACCGGATGGGTCAGCTTTTCCACGTTCAGCGTGATCGCGCTGGCGGCGATCCCGGCGATGCTGGCGAGCGAGATGATGATGAACAGCGGTTGCAGCTGATCGTTGTTCAGCCCGAGCGTGTTCAGCAGGCCGACGGCGGCGTAGGTCTGCTCGGACAGCACGATGCGCGCCATGATCGTTACGACGGCGAACCGCAGGAGGTCGGCGCTCCCCAGCCAGCGCGTGTCCAGCAGCGGGTTCTTGCGGTGATGCTCGATCAACAGGGCGGTGGCGATCAGCGGGATCGCGGCGGCCAGCGCCACGCCGATCCAGCGCGCCTCCAGCCACCATTGCAGGCGCCCTTGGCCAAGCACGGCGCAGAGCAGCGCCATGCCCGGCGCGAACAGGCAGAAGGTGACGAGATCCAGCCCCTCGAACGCCTTGCGCCGCTCGCCCGGCGGCAGCGGCAGCGCGACGACCGCCGCGAGCGACATCAGCGCCAGCCCGAATTCGAACAGATAGAGCGTGCGCCACTGCGCCACCCCCAGCAGCTCGGGCGAAAACAGCCGGGCGAACGGGATCGCCAGCTGCGGCACGCCGATGCCGACGACCACCGCCTTCAGCCGCCACTTCGCCGGGAACGCCTGCATCACATAATATAACGCGAGCGAACTCAGCGCCGCCGCCGCCATGCCGCTCACCGCGCGCACCGCCACCGCAGAGGCGAAGCCGTGGACGAACAGGTGCGCGGCGGTGACGGCGACATAGGCGCCCAGGAAGATCAGCGCGAACGATCGCAGGCCGAACTGCTGGCGATATTTGATGAGCAGCAGGTTGATGCAGACATTGGTCATCACATAGGCGGTCGGCAGCCACGCGATCTCGGACGGATCGAGCCCCAGCGTGCCTTGCAGATTGACCGTGTTGACCGAGATCAGCGCATTGCCGAGCCCCCCCGTCAGGCCGACGAGGACGCCGATCGCGCCATAGGCGACGCGCAGGCGCGGCGAATGATCGGGCGAGGCGGGCGATCCCGGCAGCGCCGCCCGCTCATGCGGGGCGAACTGCCATTCGGGTTCGGACAGCAGGCGAAAGCGCATGGGCGCAATGTAGAAGGGTCGCCCACATTCGCCAGCGCTTATGGGCGACGCATGGGAAGTACGGTCGAGGATGGCCGAAAGATGGACTGGCTTTCGCTGGTTCCGCCTTTATGGCCGGGGTAGGGCGCGTCCCGATCCGGTCGCGGCCGGCATGTCGCAGCCACTCGGGATAACGGAACGCAGGATCGCCGATGGGCCGCACTCGATATCGTCCGACGCGGCCTCCACGCCCCTTCCTCCGCCGGCTGGCCGGGCTGGCGGTCGCGCTGATCCTGGCATTGCTGGCGGCGGGGGTGACGCTCGATCATCTCGAGCGGCTGCGATTTTTTGGTGGTCCCTTGCTGAACATGCTGCGCCCGCCCGGTACGGCGCGGGCGCCACGCGACGGGCTTGGCGTGATCGTGCTGTCCGGCGACATGGGCTTTCGCGTCGGGTTGTCGCCGGCGGTGGCGCGGCGGATGGCGGAGGCCGGCTATCCGGTGATCGGCGTCAATTCGCTCAGCTTCGCGGCAAACGGGCGCTCGCCGGCGGAGATCCGGGCGCTGGTGATGGGGTGCATGCGCCGGCTGCTGGCGATGCCCGGCGTCCACCGGATCGTGCTGATCGGCCATTCCTTCGGCGCCGATCTGCTGCATGTCGGGCTGGCCGACCTGCCCGCCGCGTACAAGGCCAGGGTGGCGCTGGTGATCCTGGAGGTGCCGACCGACTCCATCTATCTCACCGCCGGCTTCCGCGAATATTTCGAGATCGGCACGCCGGATGTGCCGGCCTTCGTCTCCGCCGTGCGGTTGAACTGGGTGCCGGTGACGTGCATCCGCGGCGCGACCGAAACGACAAGCCTGTGCCCGATGCTGGGGAAACTGGATCTGCCGAACGTGCGCCAGGTGGTGCTGCCCGGCGGCCACAAGCTGAACCGCGACGATGCGGCGCTGTTCGCCGCATCGTTCGACGCGATCCAGCATCATCGCCGTTGAGATGAAGCCGGCCTTTCTCCTCAGGCGCATCGGCCTCTTCGCCGCCCGCCGCCGTGCGGCGCTCGCGGCGGTCGCGCTGCTGGTGGTCATGGCGCTCGCGCTGGAGGCGGTGCACAGTCTGCTGGCCGAGGTGCAGATCGGCCGCGTCCGCGCCGCCGTCGATCAGTTCGGCGCGGGCCAGATCGTCGCCGCGCTGGTGTTGACGGCGGGAAGCTATGTCGCGCTGACGTTCTACGACGTGCTGTCGCTGCGCGTGGTCGGCAAGCCGCTGCCCTATCGGGTGGCGGCGCTCGCCTCGTTCACCAGCTACACGCTCAGCCACAATCTCGGGCTGGCCCTGCTCACCGGCGGATCGGCGCGCTACCGCGTCTATACCGCGGCCGGGCTCAGCGGCGGGGATGTCGGGCGGGTGATCGCCAATGCCACGCTCACCTTCTGGTCCGGCATCACCATGCTGGCGGGCATCGGCCTCGTGCTGCGTCCGGCACCGCTCGTGCTGGCGGGGCTGACGATCGGCGATGGCGCGCAGCGGGTGATCGGTGCGGCGCTGCTGCTCGGCGTCGCCGGGCTGGTGCTGCTGGCCGGGCACCGCCGCAGCCTGTCGCTGCTCGGCTGGACGTTGCCGCTGCCCGGCAGGCGCGCGGCGGTCGCGATGATCCTGGTATCGATGTGCGATGTCGGCTTTGCCGGGGCCACCCTGTTCGTGCTGGTGCCGGGGCTGGCATGGGCGGGCTTCCCCGCCTTCTTCGTCGGCTATGCGCTTGCGATCGTGATCGCCGCGATCAGCCACGCGCCCGGCGGCATCGGCGTGTTCGAGGCGGTGATCCTGCTCGCTTTGCCGCAGGTCGATCGTGCCGGGCTCGCCGCCGCGCTGCTGCTATACCGTGCCATCTATTATCTGCTGCCGCTGCTGCTGGCGGCGGCGATCATGGCGCTGCGCGAAGGCCGCCGGCTGCGCGCGCCGATCGATCGCTTCGCCTCCGGCCTGCGGCTGGTGGGGCAGGGGGTGGCGCCGGCGCTGATCGGCACATTGGTGTTCACCGGCGGCGTGATGCTGCTCGTCTCCGGCGCGCTGCCGGCGGTGCCGGGACGGCTGTACGATCTGGCGCGGGTGGTGCCGCTGCCCTTCATCGAGGCGTCGCACATCGCGGCCAGCCTCGTCGGCACCCTGCTGCTGTTCCTCGCGCCGGGCCTGTACCGCCGGCTGGACGGCGCCTTCATCGCCACCCGCGCCCTGCTGGCGGCGGGCGCCGTCTTCTCGCTCGTCAAGGGCATCGATTATGAGGAGGCGGCGATCCTGCTCGTCGTGCTCGGCCTGCTGCAATGGTCGCGCCCGGCCTTCTACCGGCGCACGGCCTTCACCAACGATCTGCTCTCGCCAGGCTGGCTCGCCGCGTCCGGCACCGCGATCCTGATCGCGACTTGGATCGGCTTCTTCGCCTTCAAGCATGTGGAGTATCGCAGCAGCCTGTGGTGGGATTTCGCCCTGCGCGGCGATGCCTCGCGCTTCCTGCGCGCCAGCCTGGCGGTCGCGGTCGCGGCGGTGGTGGTGATCCTGCACCGGCTCGGCGCTCCCACCGCGCCCGCCCCCTCCGCCGCGCTGACGGCGGATGTCGTCGCACGGGCATTGGCGCAGGCCGGCCACACCGATGCGATGCTCGCCTTCACCGGCGACAAACGCTTTCTGGTGGCGGAGACGGGCGATGCCTTCCTCTGCTATCAGGTGCAGGGGCGCAGCTGGATCGCGATGGGCGATCCGGTCGGGCCCCGTGCCGCCTGGCCCGATCTGATGTGGCAGCTGCGCGACATGGCAGACGCGGCGCAGGGCCGGCTGATCTTCTATCAGATCGGCGCGGAGGCGTTACCGGTCGCGATCGATCTCGGCTTCGTGATCGTCAAATATGGCGAGGAGGCGCGGGTGCGGCTTGCCGACTTCTCGCTTGCCGGCCCGGCCGCCAAGTCGCTGCGCCATGCCGAGCGGCGCGCCGAAAAGGCCGGCGCCACCTTCGCGGTGGTCCCCGCGGCCGAGGTGCCGGCGCTGCTGCCCCAGCTCGCCGCCGTCTCCGATGCGTGGCTGGCGATGAAGGGGCGGACGGAAAAGGCGTTCAGCCTCGGCCGGTTCGATCCCGATTATCTCGCCCGCTTCGATTTGGCGGTGGTGCGCGAAGGTGAGCGGATCACCGCCTTCGCGAACATCTGGTCCCTGCCGAACAAGAGCGAGCTTTCGGTCGATCTGATGCGCCATGTCGATGGCCTCAGCTATTCGGCGATGGACCTGCTGTTCGCCCGGCTGCTCGGCTGGGGCAAGGCGCAGGGGTATCGCCGCTTCTCGCTCGGCCTTGCCCCCTTGTCCGGGCTCGATGCGCGGCGGCTCGCGCCCTTGTGGGCGCAGGGAGGCAACCTCGTCTACCGGCGCGGCGAGGGGCTTTACGGCTTCGAAGGGCTGCGCTTCTACAAGCAGAAATATCAGCCCGATTGGGAGCCGCGCTATATCGCCGCCAATGGCGACATCGCGCTGGCGCGTGGCCTGTTCGATCTCAATCGGCTGATCGCCGGCGGGCGCGGCAGCAGCGCCCGCGCGGCGGAACGCTGCGATCCGCTGCCGGAGGGCCTGGGCGATCTCACCGCCGCCTCCCGCCAGAGGAATGAGGCGGAGGCCGTGCCGTTTTTGCTGGCATCGTCGCAAGCATATGGCCAAGGCGGAACGGAGGCGCGCGGGCCTGCCGCAACGGGCGGTGCGCGGCGCCTCGATCGAAGCCGCCCTTGAGAGAAGAGCCGATGCCCGATTTCGCGATCCGCCCCCACGCCGCGCCCGTCGCCGCCGATCTGCGCGGCACGATGTTGAAGGATCCGGGCTTCGGTCGCGTGTTCACCGATCACATGGTCGTGGTGAAGTGGACGGAGGCGGACGGCTGGCACGATGCCCGGGTGGAGGCGCGCGCGCCGCTGTCGATCGATCCCGCCTGCTCGGTGCTGCATTATGCGCAGGAGATTTTCGAGGGGCTGAAGGCCTATCGCGCCGCCGACGGCCGGATCGTCCTGTTCCGCCCCGATGCCAATGCCCGCCGCTTCAACGCCTCGGCCGGGCGCATGGCGATGCCCGCGCTGCCGGAGGAGACCTTCCTTCGCGCGCTGGACGAGCTGATCCGCATCGACCGAGACTGGATCCCGGAGGGGGAGGGCAGCCTCTATCTCCGCCCGTTCATGTTCGGCAGCGAGACCTTTCTCGGCGTGAAGCCTTCCGCCGAATATCTGTTCATCGTCATCGCCTCCTCGGTCGGCGCCTATTTCAAGGGCGGCAAGCCCGGCATCAGCGTTTGGGTGTCGGAGGACTATACCCGCGCCGCGCCCGGCGGCACCGGAGCCGCCAAGTGCGGCGGCAACTATGCCGCCAGCCTGATCGCGCAGAAGGAGGCGATCGGCCACGGCTGCGATCAGGTCGTGTTCCTCGATGCGGTGGAACGGCGCTGGGTGGAGGAACTCGGCGGCATGAACACCTTCTTCGTCATGGACGACGGGGCGCTCGTCACCCCGCCGATCGGCGGCACGATCCTGCCGGGCATCACGCGCGATTCGCTGATCCGTCTCGCCCGCGACGAAGGGCTGACGGTGCGCGAGGAGCCTTATGCGATGGACCAGTGGCAGGCGGATGCGCGCAGCGGCCGCCTGCGCGAGGCCTTCGCCTGCGGCACCGCCGCCGTCATCACCCCCATCGTCGAGGTGCGCGGGCAGCAGCACAATTTCACGATCGGCAATGGCGGCCCCGGCATCGAGACGATGCGGCTGCGCGAGGCGCTGACCGCGATCCAGCGCGGGCTGGCGCCCGACCCCTATGGCTGGGTACGTCCCGTTCTCTGACGCATCGTGAGCCCGGCGCACCGGCTTATTGACACGGCGGCCCCTGCGTCGTTCCTGTGCAGCGGGGCAGGGGGGAGCAGGCGGATGAAGCGGTTGATCGGGCTGGTCGCCTTTGCGGCGGCTTCGCTGGCGTCGGGCGCGCAGGCGGCCGGGCCGGTGGTGGGGCAATTGGCGCCGGATTTCACCGTGCAGACGCTCGATGGCCGGACGGTCACGCTGGAGAGCCTGCGCGGCAATGTCGTGGTCGTCAATTTCTGGGCGACATGGTGCGGCCCGTGCAAGCGCGAGCTGCCGATCCTCGACCGCTTCTACGAGCTGCGCCGCGATGTCGGCCTGCGCGTGCTGGCGGTGACGACGGAGGATTCGTTACCCCTCGCCCGGCTGAAGCCATTAGCCGAGCGCATGACGATCCCGATGGTGCGGCGCTTCAAGGGCAGATATGGCGTGCTCGGGGGCGTGCCGACGAATTATGTGATCGATCGTGCCGGCGTGCTGCGCTACGCCAAGGCGGCCGCTTTCGATCTCGACGATCTGAACGCGCTGCTGGTGCCCCTGCTTCAGGAGCCTGCTCCGCCCGCCAGGATGACCAGCGCGAGCCGCTGAACTGGCCCGGCCTGCCGCTGGCTATTGACGAACCTCGCCGCCCGCGAAATGAAGAGGCATGGAGAAGATATACCCCGACGCCGCCGCCGCCCTCCAGGGCCTGCTGTTTGATGGCATGACGATCGCCGCCGGCGGCTTCGGCCTCTGCGGCATCCCGGAGAACCTCATCACCGCCGTCCGTGACAGCGGGGTGAAGGATCTCACGATCGTCTCGAACAATGCCGGGGTGGACGACTTCGGCCTCGGCATGTTGCTGGCGACCCGGCAGGTGAGGAAGATGGTCTCATCCTATGTCGGGGAAAATAAGGAGTTCGCCCGGCAATATCTCGCCGGCGAGCTGGAGATCGAGTTCAACCCGCAGGGTACGCTCGCCGAACGGCTGCGCGCCGGCGGCGCCGGCATTCCCGGCTTCTACACCCGCACCGGCGTCGGCACGCTGGTGGCCGAGGGCAAGGAACATAAGGAATTCGACGGCGAAACTTACATTCTCGAACGCGGTATCGTCGCCGATCTCGCACTGGTGAAGGGGTGGAAGGCGGATCGCAGCGGCAATATCCTGTTCCGCAAGACGAGCCGCAACTTCAACCCGAACGTCGCCACCGCCGGCCGCGTCACCGTCGCCGAGGTGGAGGAGATCGTCGCGGAAGGCACGCTGGAGGCCGATGCGATCCACACCCCCGGCGTCTACATCCAGCGGCTGATCGCCGGCACGTTCGAGAAGCGCATCGAGCAGCGCACGATCCGCCCGAGCCTGGGCACGAAAGTGGAGGCCGCCTGATGCCGATGGACCGCAACCAGATGGCCGCCCGCGCCGCGCGCGAGCTGAAGGATGGCTATTACGTCAATCTCGGCATCGGTATCCCGACGCTCGTCGCCAACCATATCGCGTCGGGCATCGACGTGACGTTGCAGAGCGAGAACGGCATGCTCGGCGTCGGCCCGTTCCCGACCGAGGCGGAGGTGGATGCCGATCTCATCAATGCCGGCAAGCAGACCGTCACGCAGGTGCCGCGCACCGCCTTCTTCTCCTCGGCGGACAGTTTCGCGATGATCCGCGGCGGCCACATGAACCTGTCGGTGCTGGGTGCAATGGAGGTCGCCGAGAATGGCGACATCGCCAACTGGATGATCCCCGGCAAGATGGTGAAGGGCATGGGTGGCGCGATGGATCTCGTCGCCGGCTGCAAGCGCATCATCGTCATCATGGATCATGTATCGAAGGACGGATCGGCCAAGTTCCGCAAGGCCTGCACGCTGCCGCTGACCGGTGCCGGCGTGGTGGACCTGCTCATCACCGATCTCGCGGTGTTCGAACGGATCGATCGCACCGGGCCGTTCCGCCTGATCGAACTGGCCCACGGCGTGACCGCCGACGAGATCCGCGTCAAGACCGAAGCCGATTATGTCGAGGCGCTGGGGGGATAGGCGGCCCGTCGGTCAGGCCCCGTCGTCAGGCGGCGATCGGATCGGTGTTGGCATCCATGTAAATGGCGTGCGTGTCGTAATAATAAGGCTTCACCTCGCACACCTGCTCGCCGCGAAATTCGAAACGCTCGGCGATTTCGAGTTCGTGGCGCTTGCCGGTGGTGCGTGACGTGACGATCAGGCGGACGATCCCGTAGGCATAGCCGTCGCCCGCCGCCACGCCCTCCAGCTTCAGGTCGGGATCGGACCAGAAGCCCATCACCTTTGCGAACAGGTCGCGCATCGCCCGCTTGCCGGTGAACACCCCGCCATAAGGCAGGCTGTCGGCCTCGACGATGCGGAAATCGTCGGTGAAATAGCTTTCGGCGGTGTCCCAGTCACCCACGCCGGTCGCGGCATAGAGCGCTTTGACGATCTCGGTCATCCGGTTCGCGTCGGGCATATCGTCTCCGGTCGGTGCAGCGGGGCCGCCGATCGGCCCCGCCTGGTTCGTCAATAGCGGAAGGTGGCCTGTACCTGCACCGTGCGCGGTAGCGTGGCAAAGCCGAGCTGGTCGGCATGGATGCCGGCGGCCGTGCCGGTGCCGCTGCCGGTGGACGGGCCATCGACCACGCCCGTCACGTAGAAGCGGTTGGTCAGGTTCTTGCCGATCAGCGCGATCTCGTAGCGATCATCCTCGGTGCCGAAGCGGATGCTGGCGTCCAGGTTGACATATTTGCCCTGCTGCGAGTCGTAATTGCCAAAGCCGGAGGCGATGTAGCTGCCGCTATAGCGCGAATCCACCGATGCGCCGACGCGAAAGCCGTTGCCGATCACCGTATCGTAGCTGGCGCCCAGCGTGGCGGTCCACTCCGGCGCGTTGGCCAGCTGCTGCCCGTCGAGATTCTGGCGGAAGCTGCCGCCGCCGATCGAGAAGCAGCCCTCGGTCGGGCGCTGCCCGGCATAGCAGGGGGCAAGTGGGAAGTTGGTGTAACGCGCACGGTTATAGTTGACCGAGCCGTGCAGGTTCAGCCCCTCGATCGCGCGTGGGGCATATTCCAGCTCCACCTCCACGCCCTTGGTGCGGGCATCGGCGGTCAGCGTCTGGAAGGCGAAGATCGGCGAGTTGAAGAAATCAACCTGCAGATCCTTGTAGCCAAACGTATAGAGGCCGACGTTGAAGCGCAGCTGGTTGTCCAGCAGCGTCGTCTTGGCGCCGATTTCGAACCCGCTCGCCTTTTCCGGCTCGAACGTCAGATCGCCCGAGGGATCCTGCGAGAATTTCGAGTTGATGCCGGAGTTGGAGAAGCCGCCCGACTTATACGCCGTCTTGAACGCACCGTAGAACAGCAGGCCGCGCGCCGGTTTCCAGCTGATCGTCGCTTCCGGCGACCAGTTGTTGAACGTCTGCTTGGCCGTCACGATGCCGAGACCGTCCGGATCGTTCGCCGGGCGGAAGATCGTGGTGAGGGCGGCATTGTTATAGGGCTGGGAAAAGATGCTGTCCTTGGTCTCATGCGTGTAGCGCACGCCGCCGGTCGCCTCCAGCGTATCGGTGAACTTCCACGTCACCTGGCCGAAGCCCGCCAGCGTCTCGCCATCGGTGTTCGACGCTTTGCTCGACGCGACATAGCGATTCTCCGGCGAGGCCGAACTGTCCTGCAGGCCGGCGAACATCACCCACTGGTTGAACTTCCGCTTCGTCTTCTGGTACAGCCCGCCGACCATCAGATTGACCGGGCCGTCATAGGTGGTGAGCGCGCGCAACTCGGACGAGAAGGCGTGCCAGCTCGAATTCTCCGTCGCCCATGTACCCGTGTTGCTGGACTGGAAGTCGCAGGCGCAGGTCCAGCGATTATTGTTCCAGTTATAGTTCGTCACCGACGTGAAGGTCACGTCGTCCATCACATAGTTGATCGTGCCGGTAGTGCCGAACGACTTGTAGCGGTTGTATAGCGCGCCATCATCCTTGGCGAAGGGGAAGGTCGCCGCGATGTCCGCCGGCATGTTGTTCTGGTGCGTCACGAAATGATTCTTGCAGGCATAAGCCGCGTTGAGCGAGCTTACCCCGCCGCCATTCTCGCACCTGAAGTTCACGTAGTTCCAGGACGAGTTGTTCGTCTTGTTATAGTCGCCCGATGCCTTCAGCGTGGCAGTCAGTTCGCTGGTCGGCTGCCACTTCAGCGTGACCCGGCCGAGCAGTTCCTTCTCGCCCGGTTCGTTGCGCGCGGCGGGCTGGGCGATATGGTTCGTCGTGCCGACATTGTTGACGGCGGCGACATCGGTGGTCGCATAGTTGACCGGCGACGCCTCGTTCTTGAAATAGCCGTCGAACATCTTGGTGCCGCGCACCGCCACCCGCAGGCCGAGCGTGTCGGTGAGCGGGCCGGAGCCGACGATCTCGCCCTGCACCTGCTGCGAGCGGAACTCGTAGCCGGCGCGCGCGCGCACTTCGAGCTTGTCGGTCGGGTCGGCGGTGGTGATCGAGACCACGCCGGCGGTGGCATTCTTGCCGAAGAACAGCGCCTGCGGACCCTTCAATATTTCCAGCCGAGAAAGATCGAAGAAGCCTTCGTTGATGATCCGGCCCTGGCCGTAATAAACGCCGTCGACGACCACCGCGACCGACTGCTCGATGCCGATCGAGGTGGAGGAGGAACCAATGCCGCGCAGCGTCAACTGCGCGCCGGAGCCGTTCGAGGCACGGCCGACGGTGAAGTTCGGCGTGCGCGCGGCCACCTTCTCCAGGCTCGTCAGATCCTGGCGCTGGATCTGCGCCTCGGAGATCGCCGTCACCGCGACCGGAATGTCCTGCACGCTCTCCGCCCGCTTGCGCGCGGTGACGACGATGTCCTCCAGCCCGCCCTGCGCCTGCGTGGCGTCCTCCACCGCGCTCTGGTTCAGTCCGGGGGCGGGCGCCGCGTCGCTCGGTGCGGGCACGGGGGCTGCCTCCTGCGCCTGCGCGGAGGCGGCGAAGAAGGTGGCGGCGGCCACGGCAAACAGCGCGGAGCCTGCGCGCAATCCGGCTTGCTGGAATGTCATGTCGATCGTCTCCCCTCGAAAATACCGCTTGTCTGCGGTTTGTCCTGTCAAATACGCGGTAGACTCAACCGCGGTGGATGTTGCGGAAGACCCGGCTCTTGAATACCCACCGACCGTCTTCCTTGATGCAGCTATCTTCATACGTCCCGCGGTCGCGCTTCACCATACCATCCTGATTATAGACTTCGGAGGTATAGGAGATCATCTTCGCGGTATCGCCGATGACATCGATCGATCCGGGGTTTGCGACGAAGATCACGCCCGGAAAATGCTTCATCGCCTCCACCCAGGTGTTGACGATCGTCTCGCGTCCGCTCGGGCTGCCGAACTCGGGATAATCGGGCATGCTCCAGAAGGAGTCCACCGCCCAGCATTGTCCCCAGGCGACCGGATCGTTGCGGATAACCGCGTCTGCATAGGAATCGAGCAGTTCGCGGATGGCAAGACGATCTTCGGTGGGGCCAGTGAACGGCATCGAACTCTCCTGTCGCATCGAGCCCGTTGCATTCGGGCGACGCGTGCAGCGGCAGAATAGGCGTTCGCCCGGACGCCCTGCACTAAGACATTCGCTAGGCGTTGCTTGCGCGCCACAGTGAACGCGCGTTTTGCAGCAGGGCGATCAGGCGGGCTTGCGGACCGGCTGATGCTCGGCGCCCGGCGCTTCCTCGGGCACCGCCACCTCGATCCAGCCATCGACGATGCGGTGCGCGAACGTCTTGAGCGGGCGGTAGGCGCCGCCGATGCACTTGCCGCTGGCCAGCTCGAACCGCGCGCCGTGCAGCGGGCACATGATCGATCCGCGCCGCACCCGCCCGGTGCTCAGCTCGGCGCTCGCGTGGGTGCATTTGTCGATCACCGCCATGATCTTGCCGTCCGCGCGGCAGACCGCCACCGGCCACCCGTTCAGCACGAGGCCGATGGCCTTGTTGTCGCCGAGATCGGCCTCGGCACAGGCGCGGTGATAGGTCTCGCTCATGGTAGGTTCCGGTCCTGGATGGCGCGCGCGGTCGGCGCTTCTGCCCACGCATAGCCGCTACCGATCGATTTGGGCGAGTGCCAATCCGCGCAAAGGCTAGGTGTGCACGCCGGTCATCGCCGCCATCCTGCCGTGCAGACCGGACATTCCGCAGGAGAGATCATGGGACGCGCCGAAGGCAAGGTGTGCATCGTCACGGGCGCCGGCTCCGGCCTGGGCGCGGCCGATGCGCGGCGGCTGGCCGAAGAGGGCGCCCATGTCGTGCTGACCGACGTGAACGGCCCGGCGGTGGAAGCGGTGGCGGCGGCGATCCCCGGCGCGCTGGCGCTCGCGCACGACGTGACGGACGAGGCGCGCTGGGCCGAGGTGGTGGCCGAGACGATGGCCCGCTTCAGCCGTGTCGACGTGCTGGTCAACAATGCCGGGCTGGTGAAGTTCGCCAGCGTCGAGGATTGCACGCTGGCCGATTTCCGCCTGCACCATGCGGTGATGGCGGAGGGCACGTTCCTCGGCTGCAAGCATGTCATCCCGGCGATGGCACAGGGCGGCGGCGGATCGATCGTCAACATGGCGTCCGTCGCGGCCACGAAGGGCGTCAGCACGATCGTCGCCTACAGCGCCGCCAAGGGCGCGATCGTCGCGATGAGCCGCAGCATCGCGATCCACTGCCAGGAACAGGGCTACCATATCCGCTGCAACGTGCTGGTGCCGGGCGCGCACGATACCCCGATGACGGCGTCGGCGCTCGCGCTGCTGCCGGCGGACTCCGCCGGGCTGGACCAGGTACGAGGCCACGGCCAGGGCAGGCCGGAGGATGTGGCGAACCTCGTATTGTTCCTCGCCTCCGATGAATCGCGGCAGATCACCGGCACCCAGATCGTGATCGACAATGGCGAGACGATGGGGTGAGCGGGATGAGCGAAGCCAGGCCGTTCGATCTGGAGGCCGAGGTGCGCGATCTGTGCGCGCGGCGGGATATTCAGGCCGCGCATTTCCGCTACATGCGCGGGCAGGATCGGCTGTTGCCCGATCTTCAGCGCAGCGCCTTCCACGACGATGCCTGGGATGATTGCGGGCTGATGGCCGGCCCCGCCACAGAGTTCGTCGATTTCGCCCAAGGCTTTCTCGGCGACTTCACGTCCAGCCAGCACCTCACCGGTCAGATGGATATCCAGGTCGACGGCGCGGTGGCGCATGGGGAGATCTACTTCCTCGCCCAGCATCGCCTCACCGAGGATGGCGTCGAAAAGGATCTGTTCGTCGCCGGCCGCTACATCGATCGCTACGAATGCCGCGACGGCGAGTGGCGCATCGCCAAACGCAAGGAGCTGATCGACTGGGCGCGAACCGATCCCGCGAGCGACAGCTTCCTCGCGCAGGCGGGCCTGCCGCAGGGTGCGTTGGGTGCGCGCGGCGCGGCCGATTTCAGCATGATCCGCGCCTACCCGGACTGATCGCCGGCCGACCTGTCACTTTTGGGAATGCGCGCGGTCGTGCGCGCCGTGATAGGGCAAGGCACAACCGTTAAAAGGAGCAGGCCCGCAGGGCTCGCTTGCCACAGGAGACCGGCCGATGACCGTCGAAACCTTCATGGGAAAGCGTCTCGCCGAATATGATCCGCCGATCCGCGGCGATGCGATCACCGGCGATCGCTATTACGCCAAGGAGTGGATGGACAAGGAGTGGAACGGCCTCTGGACGCGCATCTGGCACGTCGGCGGCCTGATGAACGATCTGCAGGAGCCGGGCGACTATCTCGTCCACAATTTCATGCGCGAATCCGTCATCATGATCCTGCAGGACGACGGCAGCGTCCGCGCCTTCTACAATGCCTGCCGTCACCGCGGCAATCGCCTCGTCTGGTCGGAGATCGGCGGCGGCGATGTCGTCACCTGCTCCTATCATGGCTGGCAATGGGGCAAGGACGGCGTGCTGGTCCATGCGCAGGATGCCGAGGATTTCCCCGGCGGCAATCCGTGCGGCAAGGTGAAACTGGTCGAGATACGCTGCGCCACCTGGGGCGGTTTCGCCTGGTACAATATGGATCAGGGGTGCAAGCCGCTCGAGGAGTGGCTGGCGCCCTTGCCCGATCAGCTGAAGAACTACCAGATGGAGACAATGAAGCGTGTCCTCTATGTGGAGGCGGTGATCGACTGCAACTGGAAGATCATCCGCGACAATTTCAACGAAAGCTACCACCTGCCGACGCTCCACCCGGAACTGGCGACCTTCATCGACGACGATTATACCGACACCAGCTTCGAAATGTATCCGAGCGGGCATAACCGCATGGTGCAGAAGGGGTGCCAGCCATCCGGCCGACTCGATCTGCCCGATGCGGTGGAGCCGGATCTGGCGGCGGTGCTGGCCGACTGGGGCCTCGATCCCACGCTGTTCCAGGGCCGTGCGCGCGAGGCTCGGCTCGCCCTCCAGCAGCAGAAGCGCACGCTCGGCAAGGAGCGCGGCTTCCGGCACCACGATACGATGACGGACAGCCAGCTGACCGATTATTATCACTATACGCTCTGGCCGAACCTGACGCTGACGATGAGTCCCGACGGCTTCCAGGTGCTGCGCTCCGAACCGCACCCGACCGATCCGGAGAAGTGCATCTTCCAGCATTGGTATCTGATGCCGCCGGTCGAGGGACGGCACGAGGTCGTCACACCGGTCGGCACCGTGCCGTATGGCGATAACGAGAAGGAGATCGTGATCTACGGCGAGAAGTCGCTCGGCTTCGTCGCCGATCAGGACATGTCGATCGCGATCGGCCAGCAGCAGGGCCTCCACTCGCGCGGCTATACCGGCGGCGTGATCTCCGGGCAGGAGAAGCGCATCCAGCGTTTCCACGAACTGCTCAACGACGCGGTCGGGCATTGAGCGTGGGCGGGCGGCTGGAAGGCAAGATCGCGCTCGTCGTCGGTGCGGCCGGCAAGGGCAATATGGGCCAGACGATCGCCCGCCGCTTCACCGCCGAAGGAGCGACGGTGATCGTGGCGGGCCGCCGGATGGACGAGCTGGAACGCTTCGCCGCCGAGATCGGCGGCGCGGCGGCCAGGGTGGACATTACCAGCAAGGCCGATCTGGTCGCGGCCGCCGCCTTCGCCAAGCAGAAATACGGCTATCTCGACATCGCCCTGAACGCGACCGGCTGGGGCCTGCTGAAGGGCTTTCAGGAAACCACCGAGGCCGAATTCGACGAGATGAGCGCGCTCCAGTTCAAGGGGCCGTTCCTGTTCATGCAGGCGATGATCGCGGCGATGGACAACAAGGCGGGCGGGCGCGGCGGATCGATCATCCAGATCTCGTCCGCCACGGCGAAGATAATGCTGAACGACCATGCCGCCTATATGGGCGCCAAGGCCGGCACCGATCACATTATCCGCGTGGTGGCGCACGAGTTCGGTGTCAACGGCATCCGCGCCAACTCGATCTCGCCGGGGTTGACCGAATCGCCGATGACTTCTGGCCACATGGCGGTGCCGGGCCTCACCGAAAGCTTCCTCAAGGGCTATCCGCTTGGCCGCATCGGAACGTCGGACGATATCGCCGCCGCGGCCGTGTTCCTCGCCTCCGACGAATGTTTCATGACGGGCGAGAACCTCCAGGTGAATGGCGGCCTCACCCTCCGCCGCAATCCCACGCGCGAGGAGACGCAGGCGGCGATCATGGCGGCGGCCGGCACCCCGGCCGCGACTTCCGAAGCAACCGGCGCCACCGCATGAGCCACTCCATCTCGCTCGCCTCCGGCATCGTGCCGGAATGCGGCCCGGTCGAGACGATCGATGCGGCGGTGCAAGGCGGCTTCGATGCCGTCGGCCTTTGGATCGAACCGGCCGACTGGACCGACGCCACCACGCGCGCGGCCAAGGCGCGGCTCGCCGATAGTGGCCTGCCGCTACTCGACGTCGAGGTGGTGTGGATCAAGCCCGGCCCGCTCGATCCCGATCACCTGCGCATCCTCGATATCGGCGCTGAACTCGGCGCGGCGAATGTGCTCGTCGTCAGCTCCGATCCGGATGCCGGCGCCACCGCCGCCAAATTCGCCGCGCTCTGCCGGCATGGCGGCGAGCGCGGCCTGCGGATCGCGCTCGAGTTCGGCATGTTTACCAACGTCCGCACCATCCAGGAGGCGCTGGCGGTGATCGCGGCGGTCCAGCATCCGGCGGCGGCCCTGCTGGTCGATCCGCTGCATCTGTCGCGTTCGGGCGGAACGCCGGCGGACGTCGTGGCCGTCCCGCGTGACCTGCTGCCCTACGCCCAGATTTGCGATGCCGTGGCCGTCGGCCCGGACCCGAACGATTTCGACGCGATCATCACCGAGGCGATCGATCTTCGCCTGCAAACCGGCGAGGGCGCGCTGCCGCTGGCGGGCCTGTTGCAGGCGCTGCCCGCCGGCCTGCCGCTCAGCATCGAACTGCGCTCCAAGGCGCTGCGCGATGGCTACCCCGATGCCGGCGAGCGCGCCAAGGCGGTGGCTCAGCGCACCCGTCAGTTCCTCGCCAGCTTCGCGGATTGAGGCAGCACGCGATCGTCATCCTGAACGCGTTTCAGGATCCACCGCTCGCCACGCATGACCCGTTGATCGAACCCGGTGGATGCTGAAACAAGTTCAGCATGACGAAAGTGGGGGCGACCCCAGGGCCGCCGCTACTCCCCCTCGACCAGCGCCTTGATGATCGCGCGCAGCCGGTCCTTGCGTACCTTTCCCGATGCGGTGCGCGGGAAGTCGGCGACGAACTCGATCCGCTCGGGCCGCTTCTGCTTGGCCAGGCCATGCTCGCCGACGAACGCGCCGATCGCGGCATGGTCGGGCGATGCCTCCCCCCGCGCGATCAGGAAGGCGCAGATCCCCTCGCCCAGCCGCGGATGCGGCATCGCGACGACCGCCGCCTCCGCGATCTCGGGATGGAGGTGGAGCACGTCCTCGATCTCCTTGGCGCTGATATTCTCGCCACCCCGGATGATGAGGTCCTTCTTGCGCCCGGTAATCAGCAGCGCGCCGTCGGCCGTCAGCCGGCCGAGATCGCCGGTGCGGAAATAGCCATCCTCGGTCAGCGCCTCGCGGGTCTGCGCTTCGTCGGCATAGCCCATGAACATCGCCGGCCCGCGCGCCACGATCTCGCCCTCTTCGCCCGTCGTCACGTCGCGCCCGGCATCGTCGAGGAAGCGCACGTCATAGTCGATGATCTCGCCGTCGGTCGTCGCCGCCAGCTCGCCGTCATGCGGCCAGCCGAGCGTCACCAGCGGCACCTCCGAACTGCCATAGACGCGAAAGGCGGCGGGTTGGGCGAAGGCGGCATTGGCGGTCCGCACCACCTCCGGCGGCACAGCGGCGCCGCCGCACGCGAAGAAGCGGAAGGATGGCAGGGTCGTGCCCGCCGCCCGGGCCTTGATCGCCAGCTCCTGAAGGAACGGCGTCGCGGCGACGGTGCCGACGACATCGTGGCGCACGATCAGGCTCAGCGCCTCGTCCGCATTCCAGCTTTCCATCAGCACGGTTCGCGTGCCGGAGAGGAAAGGCAGCTCCAGCCCGTTCGAATAGCCGCTCACATGGGTGACGGGGGAGGGCATCAGCATCGCGTCGCCCTCGCGGATGCCCCAGTGCCGGGTGCAGGCGAACACCGCGCGGGCCAGCGTGTTGTGGCTGTGCAGCACGCCCTTGGGCTTGCCGGTGGTGCCCGACGTGTAGAGCAGCATCTTCACCTTGTCCGGATTGATGCGCCCGGTGGCCAACGTCCGCCCGCGCCCCGCCTCCACCAGCGCCGCATAATCCAGCCCGCCGCGCGTGCCGCGCACGGTGGCGACGTGGGCCATGTCCGGCAGGTCCGGGCGCAACCGTTCCGCCATCTCGGCGAAATCGGTGCCGCGAAACGTCTCGGCAATGAACAGCAGGCGGCTGCGGCTGTCCGCCATCATGTGCCGCACTTCCGCATCGCGGTAGATGATGACGATCGGATTGATGACGAGCCCGGCCAGCGCGCACGCCACGTTGATGACCGCCGCTTCCACCCAGTTTGGCGTCTGGAAACTCACCACGTCGCCCGCGACGAGGCCGAGATCGCCGAACGACACGGCGAGCGCCTCCGCATCCGCCAGCAGCCCGGCATAGGTCGGCGCCGGATCGCCGGGAAACACGCCGGGGAACACGATCGCATCCGGCGCCCGCTCCGCCCAGGCCCGCGCGCGGTCGCCGATCGTGCGATCCTCCCACAGGCCGGCAGCGCGGTAGCGGCGGTGATGCTCGGCCGGCGGCGTCAGCCAGTCCCAGGCATGATGGCGGGGCGGGGCGGCGGCGATCTGGCTCATGCCGCGACCATGACGGGCGACGGCCCTCATGCAATGCGACATTCTGTTAGGTTTACGCCCGACCTGTCACTGGTTGCAGGTGACAGCCCGGCGCGCGCGATTTAGCCCCTCCATATCCGCGCGGTTATGCTAGTGCCGCCGTACAACAACTGTTCCATACGAAGAGGATGTGGCTCATGGATCGCGCCGATCATGGTGACGTCGCCGAAATTCTGCTCGATTATGCGGAGCGGGACGAGACGTTCCAGAGCGAGAAGATCGCCACCGTCCCCACCAGCGCCTACACCGATCCGGCGATCTGGCAGAAGGAGATGGATGTCATCTTCAAGCGCCTGCCGCTGATGCTGGCGCTGTCGTGCGAGCTGCCGGAACCCGGCACCTACAAGGCGATGGACGCGATGGGCCTGCCCGTCCTCATCACCCGCGACAAGCAGGGGGAGGCGCATGCCTTCCTCAACGTCTGCTCGCATCGCGGCGCGCCGGTGGTGCTGAACGACGGGCACGGCAAATGCGCGCGGCTCGTCTGCCCCTATCATGCGTGGAGCTTCGGGCTGGATGGCAAGCTGCTCGCCATCGCCGATCGCGCCAAGTTCGGCGACATCGACAAATCCACCCGCGGCCTCACGGCTTTGTCGTGCGTGGAGAAGGGCGGCATGATCTTCGTCGTGCTCACCCCCGGCGTGCCGATCGATGTGGATGGCTTCTTCAAGGGAATGCTCGACGATTTCGAGGATCAGGATCTCAAGAACTGGACCTTTCTCGGCGCGCGCGAGATCGTCGGCGCCAACTGGAAGGTGGCCTATGACGGCTATCTCGAAGGCTATCATTTCGCCACGCTGCACCCGCAGACGATCCACCCGCGCACCTATTCGAACCTGACGCATTACGAATCGTTCGGCCCGCACCAGCGCATCGGCTTCGCCCAGACGAGCATCGCCGAGAAACTGAGGTCCGTCCCGCGCGAGCAATGGGCGAGCAAGGAGAATGACGGCTATGATTTTGTCCGCATCCTCTTTCCCAACGTCTCGGCCTTCCTCGCGCCGGAGATCGCTCAGATCGCCCAGCTTTTCCCCGGGCCGACGCCGGATCGCAACCGCACCGTCCTGCTCTACGCCCGCCGCGAGGCGCCCCGCGACGAGGCGGACCGCGAGCAGCTGGAGGGGATGATAAACTTCCTCCGCGACGTGACCTATGAGGAGGATTACGTGATCGGCCTCCAGATCCAGAAGGGGCTGGAGGCGCACGCGCACAAGGATATCGTGTTCGGCAGGAACGAGCGCGGCAACCAGTTCTTCCACGAGGTAGTGGACTGGTATCTGGCCGGCGACACCTCCAAGCCGATGCCGGTGATGTGACGCGCGGGCCGGCCGCTCCCTTCGACGGGGAGCGGCCACCGGCCTCAATGCGCCGTGAAGCCCCCGTCGATCACCATCGACGATGCCGTCATGAAGCTGGCGCCGGTCGAAAGCATGAACACCACGCCGTTGGCGATCTCGGCCGGCTCGCCCATCCGGCCGATCGGGTGCGCCGCGATCGTGCCGGCCCGCGCCGCCTCCAGCGAGGGCGCGGCGCCCACCTCGACATAACGCTGCAGGATCGAATCGATCATCGGCGTCTCCACCCCGCCCGGGTGCATCGCATTCACCCGGATGTTGTAGCCGAGCGCGGCGAACTCCATCGCGCTGCACTTGGTGAACAGCATCACCGCCGCCTTGCTGGCGCAGTAGGCCGAGTTGAACGCCGCACCGGCAAGCCCGCCGACCGACGAGAAGTTCACCACCGATGCGCCGCCCGGCCGCGTCTCGCCGCTTTTCCGCAGCAGCGGCAGGGTGGCCTGCAACCCGATCAGGATGCTTTCCACGTTGATCGCCTGCACCTTGCGCCACAGGGCGAGCGAGTTGCTCTCCACCGGCTCGACGATCGAGAAACCGGCATTGTTGACCAGCCCGTCGAGCCGGCCGTGCCGCTCGCCGATCATGTCGGCGATGCGCTTCCAGTCGTCCTCGCTCGTAACGTCATGGGCGATCACGCCCTCGCTCGCGCGCACGTCGGTGGCGATCGCCTCGCCGCCGGCGGCGCGGATCGCGGCGCAGGTCGCCGCGCCGATGCCGCCGCTGGCGCCGGTGACGAGGATGATCGAGCCTTCGAGTGCGTTGGTCATGCTGTTCCCTTCTTCGCGGCGCGCGACCAGCGCCGGATCATTGCGCGGTCCAGCCGCCGTCCACCGGCAGTTCGATGCCCGTCACATAGCTCGCATCCTCGCAGGCGAGGAACAAAGCGGCGGCAGCGATCTCCTCGGCCCGCGCGATCCGTCCCATCGGGGTCGCGGCGGCGAGCTGGTCGACCAGATCCTGCGCCTTCTCCGCCGCGCCCTCGTCCACCCAGCGTTGCATGCCGATGTCGAGCAGCGGGGTCTGGACGAACCCGGGGTTCAGCGAATTGACCCGGATCGGTACGCGGCCTTGCGCGAACTCGATCGCCAGCGCCTTGGACATCAGCCGCACCGCGCCCTTGCTGGTATTGTAGGCGGATGTCTGCGCATAGCCGACCAGCCCCATGATCGACGACATGTTGACGATGCTGGCGCCGCCGTTCACCCTCGCGCCCTGCGCCTCCAGCATCGTCTTGAACGTCTTGATGCCCAGGAACAGCCCGTCCACGTTGATGCTCATCAGCCGGCGCCACCGCTCCAGCTCCATCGTCTCGACCGGGCCGACCGCGTCGACGCCGGCATTGTTGATGAGGATGTCGATCGGCGATCCCGCCGCCTCGATCGCGGCGCGGGCGGATAGCCACTCATCCTCCTGCGCCACGTCCAGCTTCAGGTAGCTGGCGCGATTGCCGAGCTTCGTCGCGACCGCCGCGACATCGCCGTCGCCCGCCGCCTTCAGGTCGGCCAACCACACGCTGGCGCCCTCGGCGATGAAGCGTTCGGCGACCGCCAGGCCGATGCCGCGCAATCCGCCCGTCACCAATGCGGTGCGGCCCTGCAACCTGTCCGTCATACGCCCCCCAAGCCCGATGTGGATGCACCGTCGATCGAATATTCCGCGCCGCTGATGAACGCCGCGTCATCGGAGGCGAGGAACGCCACCAAAGCGGCGATCTCCTCCACCTTGCCCATGCGCTTCAGCGGGGACAGCCCCTCGAAGATGGCGCGCGCGGCGGCGGGATCGGGGGCGCTGGCGATCGCCTCGCGGATCAGCTGCGTCTCCACCACGCCGGGCAGGATCGCGTTGCAGCGGATGTTCAGCCCCGCGCCGGCGCAATGCACCGCGATCGATTTGGCCAGGATGCGCAACGCGCCCTTGGTGGTGGAATAAGCGACGTTCTGGCCCAGCGCCAGAATCGCGTTCATCGAGGAGTTCAGCAGGATCGCCCCGCCGGAACCGCCCGGATTGTCCTTCATCAGCGTGATCGCGTGCTGCGCGGTCAGCATCGGGCCGGTCAGGTTGATCTGCACGATCTCGTTCCAGGCATCCAGCGTGATGCCCTCGATGCTCGAATCGCCGCCCTCGATCCCGGCATTGGCGAAGGCGAAGTCCAGCCGGCCGAAAGTGGACCGGATCATGTCGATCAGCCCCGGCCAGGCGGCGGCATCCTCCACCTTGTGCGGGTGGAAGGTGGCGCCGGTCGCGTCCACCACGCCCTGCGCCTTGGCCGCGTTCGATCCGGTGAACACCACCTTGGCGCCCTCGGCCACCAGCCGCCGCACCGCCGCGTCGCCGATGCCGGATGTGCCGCCGGTCACCAGCGCCACCTTGCCGTCCAGTCGCCCCATCCTCAATCCTCAGCATGTTCGGAAAACCGCAGCCCTTGGATACGGGCGCCGCCACGCTGTAAACCTGTGCTTTCGGCAAGGTAGGCAAGGCGGCGGGGCACGTCATCGGCGCGACGCCTACCGACTGGCAAAAGCGCGAGTTTGAACGTGGGCGACGGCTGCCTATCTTCGTCCCAACTCGAAAATGATGGTATAGGAGCGTGTAATGGCGGAGCGGGATCCGGCGATCGATGCGGCGGGTGCCGCGCGTTGCCCCGGCATGTCCTGGACGGACCTGCTCGACAATGACTCGAGGCCGGTGCCGGAAATCCTGCGCGACGAACGCTACGAATATCGCGGGTCGGAGCCGATCCCGGCCACCGTCTATACCAGCCCCGATTTCGCCGAGGCCGAACGGACGAAGATGTGGCCCAACGTCTGGCAGTTCGCCGCGCGCGAGGAGGATCTGCCGGAGGATGGCGATCACGTCGTCTATGACAATGCCGGCCGTTCCTGGCTCATCATCCGCCAGCCCGATGGCGGGGTGCGCGCCTTCCACAATGTCTGCCTGCATCGCGGCCGCAAGCTACAGCTGAAGGATGGCTGGACGTCGGAATTGCAATGCCCGTTCCACGGCTTCACCTGGAACAACGACGGCAGCCTGAAACAGATTCCGTGCGACTGGGATTTCCAGCATCTGAAGCGCCAGGACATGTCGCTTCCGGAGGCCGAGGTCGGCCGCTGGGGCGGCTACATCTTCCTCCGCGAAAATAAGGGCGGCCCGACGCTGGAGGAATATCTCGCGCCGGTCCCCGAGCATTTCACCCGCTGGAAGCATGAGGAATGCGTCACCGCCGTCTGGGTCGGCAAGGTGGTGCCGGCGAACTGGAAGGTCACGATGGAGGCCTTCATGGAGGCCTGGCACACGATCGTCACCCACCCGCAGCTGCTGCCGTTCACCGGCGACGCGAACACCAGCTACAATATCGCCGGCGACAATGTGAACTGGGCGCTCACCCCGTTCGGCATCATGTCCCCGCATGTCGATCCCACCGACAAGAAGCAGCAGTGGATCGTCGACGAGTTCCTCAAATATAATGGCCGCTCGACCGACAATTACGAGAACATGTCCGATCCCTTCTCGGTCAGCGTGCCGGAGGGTATCAGTGCCCGCAAGGCGCTGGGCGAAAGCATGCGGCAGAATTTTACCGCCACATTCGGCCGCGACCACAGCGACGTGACCGACTCCGAGGTGCTCGATGCGTTCGTCTACAACGTGTTCCCCAATTTCGCGCCGTGGGGCGGCTTCATGCCGAACATCGTCTACCGCTGGCGCCCGGGCAAGACGCCCGACACCTGCCTGATGGAGGTCCGCGTCCTCGTCCGCCAGGCGCCGGGCGTGCCGATCCCCCGTGGGCCGGAGATGAAGCTGCTCACCGAGGAGCAGACCTGGTCCGACGCGCCGGAACTCGGCGTGCTCGGCCATGTGTTCGATCAGGACATGGACAATCTGCCCTATGTGCAGGAAGGGCTGCACGCGTCGAAGAACGGCCTGGTCCAGCTGGGCGACTATCAGGAGATCCGCATCCGCCAGTTCCAGCAGACGCTGGCCAAATATCTCGCTATGGCTGCCTGATGAGCGAGGCGGCGCATCCGGCGCGGATCGATTGCGTTCTCGTCGCGGGCGGCAAGTATCACGATATCGACTTCGCCCGTCTCGAACTGCTGAAGCTGCTGGCCGAGGACGAGCGCGTCCGCGTCCGCGTGTTCGAGGATTTCGAGAATATCGCCGCGATCGAGGCTTGCGATTTCCTCGTCACCTATACCTGCGACGTGGTGCCCTCGCTGCCCGCGCAGGAGGCGTTGAAGGCGTGGCTGGAAAAGGGCGGCCGCTGGTATGCGCTGCACGGCACCAGCTCGATCCTGCGCCTGCTGGCCGATGGCCTGTGGGATACGCCGCGCTGGGCGCCTTTGTTCGTCGACCTGCTGGGCAACCAGTTCATCAGCCACCCGCCGATCGAGCCCTATCGCGTCACCGTCGCCGATCCGTCGCATCCGCTGGTGGAGGGGGTGGAGCCGTTCGACACCACCGACGAGCTGTATCATCTCGAACGACACGGCGATCTGCACGTCCTGCTCGAAACCGAATGCACCGGTCCCGGCACCGGTTTCGTCGAGGCGGCCGATGCGCCGGGCACGCACCCGGTCTTCTACGTGAAGCGGCATGAAGCGGGGGCGGTGCTGTACCTCACGCTCGGCCATTGTCGCGGCCATTATGATCTCCAGCCATTGCTCGATTACTGGCCGAGCGTCGATCGCTGCGCCTGGGATCTGCCGGTGTTCTATACCTTGCTGCGGCGTGGCATCGACTGGACGAAGCAGCCAGTCGCCTGACGGGGCGTTCCCTGTCTGAGATCGACCGCACGCGCCGCGGCGATTGCGGAGGCCGACGCGTTCGGCTATTCCGTTCCGGCAGCAAATCATACCCGACACGGCCGGGATCACCCGGCGCCGGGAGAGGAACGCCGGTACGATGAGCGAAAATCTGGCTGACATGGCCAATATGGATTCGTTGCGGATCGGCACGGCGGATGAGGTGCGGCCCGCGGCCGAGGCCCTGCTGCGGTTGACCCGCGAACTCGGCGACTTCCGCGTTGCCGCCTGCCACAACATTGCCGTCAAGGAGCCGATGGTCGATGCCGCCGGCGCGATCCTCGCGACCGAGGTGTTCGGCTGGACCACGACGGAGGGCGACCGCTGGTGGAAAAGCCCGCGGCTGGCGCTCGATTCGCCGCTGCCCAGCGCCTGCCGCTACGAAAGCGAGCCCTTCTGGTGCAATGCCGACGGCATCCGCACCCACAAGCACAACGCTTTCCTCGACGCGATCGACCTCACCAATTTCGAAAGCCGCGCGCTGGCCCATGCCGCGATCGTCGTGCCGGTGCATCTGCCGTTCGGCCAGGTCGGCGCGGTCAGCTTCACCCCGCGCGATCCCGCGCTGCGCGACCTGACGGAGGCTTATGGCCGCCACGCCGACATCATGGGGGTCTACGCCCGCACCTTCATCGCCGGCTATGTCCGCACCATGTGCCGCGCGCAGCGCCTGCCCGCCGGATCGCGCCTCAGCAAGCGCGAGGTGGAGTGCCTGCGCTGGGCGGCGATCGGCAAGACCGATTTCGAGATCAGCCTCATCATGGAGCGCAGCCGCGCCACCGTTCGCTTCCACATCCACAATGCCTCGCTGAAGCTGGACGCGGTGAACCGCAGCCAGACCGTCTTCAAGGCGGCGCAGCTCGGCTATATCGGCTTGAACAGCTAGCGGCAGCGCCACCCTAGCGTTTTGATGGGTAACACCGATGGCTCCTTTACGGCTTAGTGCCCGTGACAACCGGACAGGGTGCAGGGTGACATGGCCGATCGGCCCATCGCAGAGGGACTTTATACCGCCGGCGCGCGACCGCGTCTGATCGGCGGGCGCAGGCCGAGCGACGGCCGCATCACCTTCCCCATGCCGCAGGGTGGCGAGGCCGCCTTCTACGAGCCGGTCGAGCTGAAGACCGAAGGCACGCTCTGGTCGTGGACCGTCCAGCGCTTCCGCCCCAAATCGCCGCCTTATGCCGGGCCGGAGGCGTTCCGCCCCTATCCCGTCGGCTATGTCGAGCTGCCGGACGAGGTAATTGTCGAGGCGCGGCTGGTGGATGTCGCGATCGAGGATATCCGCAGCGGCATGGCGATGGAGCTGGCGATCGTGCCCTTCACCGAGACCGCGGCGGGCGACACGATCACCACCTTCGCCTTCCGCCCCGCCGGTACGGAGGCCGCGCGATGAGCGGGGATGTCTGCATTGTCGGCATCGGCATCCACCCGTTCGGCCGCACCGACGGGATGACGGGGATGGACATGGGCGTCGCCGCCGTTCGCGCGGCGGTGGCCGATGCCGGGATCGAATGGCCGGCCGTGCAATTCGCTTATGGCGGCTCAGATGCGTCGGGCAATGCCGATACGATGATCGAACGGCTCGGCCTCACCGGTATCCAGTTCATCAACGTCAAGAATGGCTGCGCCACCGGCGGATCGGCCCTGTTCGCCGCCTCCGCCTCGATCCGCTCGGGCGAATATGATCTCGGGATCGCGGTCGGCTTCGACAAGCATCCGCGCGGCGCGTTCGATCCCCGCCCGGCCGACTGGGGCCTGCCCGACTGGTATGGCGAGGCGGGCCTAATGCTCACCACCCAATTCTTCGCGATGAAGCTGCGCCGCTACATGGACCGGTTCGGCATCAGCGAGCGGACGCTCGGGCGGGTCGCCGAAAAGGCGTTCCGCAACGGCCAATATGCCGAACATGCCTGGCGCCGCGATCCGGTGGATATCGATACGATCCTGAACGCGCAGATGGTCAGCGATCCGCTGACGAAGTTCATGTTCTGCTCGCCCGCCGAGGGTGCCGTGTCGCTGGTGCTGGCCAGCGAGAAGAAGGCGCGCGAACTGGGCATCACCCCGATCCGCCTGCGCACGGCGGTGATGCGCACGCGCCCGGCGGGTTCGTTCGAGGTGTTCGCGCCGTCTTTGTCGATCGAGCGTGGCGGCTCGGCCACCACCATCGCCTCGCAGGCGGCGTTCGAGGCGACGGGCATCGGCCCCGAGGATATCGATGTGGCCCAGTTGCAGGATACCGAGGTCGGCGCCGAGATAATGCACATGAGCGAAAACGGCTTCTGTGCTGATGGCGAGCAGGAGCGGTGGCTCGCGGAAGGCCGCACGAACATCGACGGCGTGCTGCCGGTCAACACCGATGGCGGCTGCCTCGCCTGCGGCGAGCCGATCGGCGCCTCCGGTCTGCGCCAGGTCTACGAGAATGTCGTGCAGCTGCGCGGTGCCGGCGGCCGCCGCCAGGTGCCCGGCGATCCGAAGACCGCCTACAGCCATGTCTACGGCGCCCCCGGCGTCTCCGCCGTCACGATAATGTCCCGCTGAGAGAGGATCGACCAAGGTCATGCAACATAGTCGCGAGGCGTTGCTGCACGCCTATCGCCAGATGCGCATCATCCGCGATTTCGAGGATCGTCTGCACAGCGAGATCCAGACGGGCGAGATCGCCGGCTTCACCCATCTCTACGCCGGGCAGGAGGCGGTCGCCGTCGGCATCTGCGACCATCTCGACGACAATGACAAGATCATCTCCACCCATCGCGGCCACGGCCATTGCCTCGCCAAGGGCGTCGACGTGAAGGGGATGATGCAGGAGATCTACGGCAAGGCCGGCGGCACCTGCCAGGGCAAGGGCGGCTCGATGCACATCGCCGATATCGACAAGGGGATGCTCGGCGCCAACGGCATCGTCGGTGCCGGTGCGCCGATCGCGGTGGGCGCGGCGATCGCCTGCAAGCTGGATGGCAAGGGCGGCGTCTCGATCGCCTTTTCCGGCGACGGCGCGTGCAACCAGGGCACCACGTTCGAGGCGATGAACATGGCGGCGGTGCTGAAGGCGCCGTGCATCTTCATCTTCGAGAACAACCATTATTCCGAACATACCGGCCCGTCCTACGCCACCGCCACTTCCACCGACATCGCCGGCCGCGCCGAAGGCTTCGGCATCAAGGGCTGGCGGGCGGACGGGATCGATTTCTTCTCGGTCTACGATACGATGCGCGAGGTGCTCGATTACGTCCGTGCCGGCAACGGCCCGGCCGCGGTGGAGTTCGATTGCGAACGTTTCTACGGCCATTTCGAAGGCGATCCGCAGCGTTATCGCGGCCCCGGCGAACTCGATCGCATCCGCGAGGAGCGCGACGCGATCAAGACCTTCCGCGAGCGTGTGACCGAAGCCAGCCTGCTGGAGGCCGCCGATCTCGACGGGATCGACAGCGAGGTGGCGGCGCTGATCGAGGAAGCGGTGCAGGAAGCCCGCGCCGCCGACGCGCCGGACCCGGCCGACGTCATCACGAACGTCTACGTCACCTACTGATCGGAGCGCGCGAGCAATGGCACAGATGATGTTGCGCGAGGCGATCGTGCAGACGCTTCACGAGGAGATGGCGCGGGACGAGAATGTCGTCGTGCTGGGCGAGGACGTGATCGGCGGGATGGGCACCGCCGGCGGGCCGGAGGCGATCGGCGGGATCTGGAGCACCTCCACCGGCCTGTGGGGCAAGTTTGGCGATCGCGTGATCGATACTCCGATCAGCGAGAGCGCGATCGTCGGCGCGGCGGCGGGCCTTGCGCTCAGCGGCAAGCGGCCGGTGGCGGAGATCATGTTTGCCGATTTCGTCGGCGTCTGCCTCGATCAGATATGGAACCAGCTCGCCAAGTTCCGCTACATGTTCGGCGGCAAGACGCGCTGCCCGGCGGTGATCCGCATGGCTTATGGCGCCGGCCTCAACGCCGGCCCGCAGCACAGCCAGTCGGTCTATTCGCTGCTCACCGCGATCCCCGGGATCAAGGTTGTGATGCCCACCACGCCGGCCGATGCCAAGGGCCTGCTCACCAGCGCGATCCGTGGCGACGATCCGGTGATCTACATGGAACACAAGGCGCTCTACGGCGTGCGCGGCGAGGTGCCGGAAGGCGATTACCTGCTGCCGTTCGGCCATGCCCGGCTGGTGCGCGCGGGTGAACATGCCACCATCGTCACCTGCGGGTTCATGGTCAGCTTCTGCGAACAGGCGGCGGACCTGCTCGCGCAGGAGGGGATCGCCTGCGACGTGATCGACCTGCGCACCACCAGCCCGCTCGACGAGGAAGCGATCCTCGATTCGGTCGAGGCGACCGGCCGGCTGATCGTGGTCGATGAAAGCCCGCCGCGCTGCTCGCTCGCCACCGATATCGCGGCGATGGTGTGCAACAAGGCGTTCGCCAGCCTGAAGGCGCCGCCCGAACTCGTCACCCCGCCGCATTCGCCGGTGCCGTTCGCGCGCGAGCTGGAACGCGCCTATCTCCCGCAGCCGGATGTCATCGCCGATGCCGTCCGCAAGACGCTGGCGTATCGCTGATGGCCCCCCGCCCCTTCACCATGCCCAAATGGGGCATCGAGATGCAGCAGGGCACGCTGGCCGAATGGCTCGTCAAGGAAGACGAACCGTTCGTGAAGGGCCAGCTGCTCGCGCTGATCGAAACCGACAAGATCACCAACGAGGTCGAGGCCGAAGCGCCGGGCATGATTCGCAAGCAGATCGCGCAGGCTGGCGAGACGCTGCCGGTGGGTGCGCTGCTCGGCGTCTATGGCGATGCCGGTGACGATCGGGCGGCGGTGGACGCCTTTGCCGCCAGCTTCAAGGCGGCGGACACCAGCACGGCGGTCGGCCGCGGCGCCCCGCCGCCGCCAGTGCCTGCGAAAACGCCGCCGATCGCCACCGATCGCACCGAAAAGCCGGTGTCCGTCGCGATCCCGGAGGGTCTCGCGATCAGCCCGGAAGCGCGCCGGCTGGCCGAGGAGGAGGGCGTCAACGTCAGCGCCATCGCCGGTTCCGGCCGGGGAGGTCGTATCACCCACCAGGACGTCACTCGCGCGCTGCGCGGCCCCGCCGATCCGGTAGGAGGGTACGTGGTGGCGACGGCGGTCGGCACCGAGGGGCTGGACGGCTTCTACGCCTCGCCGCTCGCCAAGCGACTGGCATTGCACCACAATGTCGACCTGTCGGGCATTGCCGGCACCGGTCCGCGCGGCCGCATCTCCAAGGCGGACGTGCTCGCCAAGGTGCCGCAGCCGGTCGCGGCGGCACCCGTCGCGCCCAGCGCCGCACCGGTCGACAACACGCCCGAAATCGTGCCGATGTCGCCGCTCCGCAAGACGATCGCGCGCCGCCTTACCGAAGCCAAGCAGACCATCCCCCATTTCTACCTCCGCACCGAAGTCGCGGTCGATGCCCTCCTCACCCTGCGCCCCACTGCCAACATGATTCTCGGCGTCAAGGCCTCGGTGAACGACTTCATCGTCCGCGCGGTGGCACTCGCGTTGATCGAGGTGCCGGACGTCAACATCCAGGTGCAGGGCGACGCCATCCACCGCTTCCCCTCGGCCGACGTGGCGGTGGCGGTGGCGAGCGAGAAGGGCCTCGTCACCCCCATCGTGCGCGGCGCCGAGCGGCTGCGGCTGGACGCTTTGTCCAGCACGATCAAGGGCCTGGTCGCCAAGGCGCAGGCGGGCAAGCTGGCGGCGGACGATATTTCCGGCGGCACCTTCACCGTCTCGAACCTCGGCATGTTCGGGCTCGACCAGTTCGATGCGATCATCAACCCGCCGCAGGGCGCGATCCTCGCGGTCGGCGCCTCGCGCAAGGTGTTCGCGCCCGGCCCAGATGGCGAAGGCCGGTTCGAAACGCACATCGCGCTCAGCCTGTCCTGCGACCATCGCGCGATCGACGGCGCGACCGGCGCCAGGTTCCTCGCCGCGTTGAAGGTGCTGATCGAGGAGCCGACGCGGCTGTTCTGACCGGGCGCGCATCCTTCCGCCGCCCGGTGGTTCGAGCCTCGGACATCAGGGGAGGGATCATGCTGTCGATCATCTTCATGACGCTCGCGTCGGCAAGCCTGCCGGCCTGCGCCGCCGATCAGCTGTCGCTCGGCTTCGATGGCGAGAGTGGCGCGTTCAACGGCGTGTCCCATAGTGGCACGCTGCTGGTCATCCGCAACATCGGTCCCAACGCCTGCCGTATCGAGGCGCTGCCCCGGCTGAGCTTCAACGATGCCCGCGACCGGCCATTGAAGATCGTCCGTCGTGCGCCGGCCGGCATGCATCCGGGCCCGGCGATGGTGCCGGTGGGGCTCGCGGCGGGAGCGGAGGTCACGGCTCCGCTGCGCTGGGTCTCGGGCGAGGTCTATGACAGGAGCATCTGCCTCAGCCCCGCCTCCGCTACCGTGGCGATTGCCAAGAGGGCGATACGGACCACATTCACTGCACGGATTTGCGGCCCGGCGGGCGGCGACATCACCTTCGATCAGCCGCCCCTGCGCCCGGACCCCGTCCTGAAGTGATCGCCCTCAGGCCACCAGCCGGTTGTAGCGGCGCAGTTCCGCATCGCTGTCCCCGAACAAGGTGGCGAGCAGCAGCAGGCGCTTGTGGCCGTGGCCGATCACCAGCTCGTCCGATATGCCGATGCCGCCATGCAGCTGGATCGCGCCTTCGCCGATGCGGATCGCGGCGTCGGCGATAAAGCTTTTCGCCGCCGCGATCGCCGCGCCACGATCGTCGGCACCCTCCGCCGCTTTCAGCGCGGCACGCAGCATCAGCGAACGGGACTGTTCCAGCAGCACGTAGAAGTCCGCCATGCGATGCTGCAACGCCTGGAAGCTGCCGATCGCCACGCCGAACTGCCTGCGCGTGCGGGCATATTCCAGGGTCGCGTCGAACAGCATCGCCATGATGCCGATCATCTCGGCCGATGCCGCCAGCCGCGCCTTATCGACGAGTTCGTCCAGCGCGGCGGCGCTCATGCTGAAGCCGGCGCTCGCCGCCACGCCTTGCAGCCGCAACTCGACCGCCATCGAGCCATCGACGACCCGGTAGGGCTTGACGACAAGCCCGGCGGCGCCCGCGGGTATGAGGTAGAAGTCGATCGGCCCGTCCATCCGAGTGCCGGCAGCCCGCGCGGAGACGAGATAGGCATCGACGCCGACACCGGCGAGCACCAGCGTCTTGTCGCCGTCCAGCCGCACGCCGTCGCCATCGGGCGTCGCCCTCGTATCGACATGAGCGAGGTTGAAGCGCGCGCCCGCTTCGAAATGGGCAAAGCCGATGCGGGCCTCGCCGGACATGATGCGCGGCAGCCATGCGGTTTTCGTCGCTTCCCCGCCGGCCCTTGCGATCACGGCGCCCGATAGCAGCAGATCCGCGATCAGCGGTTCCGCCACCAGCGCCCGGCCGATCACCTCCATCACCGTGACAAGCTCGATCGCGCCGCCGGCCAGCCCGCCATCCTCGTCCGAGAAGGGCAGAGCGAGGAGGCCGAGTTCGCCGAGCTTGCGCCAATTGTCCGGCGAATAGCCCGGCACCCCGGCCTGATAGCCGAGCCGCCGCGACAGATCGTAGCGTTCGGCGACGAAATTCTCGATCAGATCACGCAGCATGATCTGGTCTTCGTCCAGCTCGAAATTCACCGGCTGCCCTTCCTGAAAAGCGCCTTCGTCATGGCCCATGCGCCACGGATCGGCCCGGCCGATCCAGCCGCCGCTTCGCTAAGCCGGATGCGCCACGAGACGGCGCTTGGAACCTAGCAATTTGCGCAGAAGTCGCGGAGAAGCGCATGGTGTCTAGCGGTGACATGGATGTTTCATCGACGGAAGGCGCACGCCTGCCATGAATTTCGAGTTCTCCGCCGAGGAACTGCTGTTTCGCGACGAGGTGCGCGCCTTCCTCGCCGAGCGGCTGACCGAGCGGCTGCGCGAAGGTGCGCGGGCAACGCCCACCGTCTTCGCCGAACCGGATATCAGCCGCGAATGGCAGCAGATCCTGCACGAAAAGGGCTGGCTCGGCTATAACTGGCCGGAGGAATATGGCGGCACCGGCTGGACGCCGACCCAACGCTATATCTTCGAAAAGGAATGCGCGCTGGCGGATGCGCCGGAACTGCCGGTGCTGAGCCTGAAGTTGCTGGCTCCGGTGATCTGGACGTTCGGCACGGCCGAGCAGAAGGCGCATTATCTGCCGCGCATCCTGTCCGGCGAGGATTATTGGTGCCAGGGCTTCTCGGAACCCGGCTCCGGCTCCGATCTCGCCAGCCTGAAGACGCGGGCGGTGCGGGACGGCGACCGCTATGTCGTGAACGGCCAGAAGATTTGGACTACGCACGCCCATTTCGCGGACCACATCTTCTGCCTTGTACGCACCGACTCGGAGGTGAAGGCGCAGGCGGGGATCAGCTTCTTGCTGATCGACATGAACCAGCCGGGCGTGCAGGTCCGCAAGATACGCGGCCTCGCGCTCGATTATGAGGTCAACGAAGTTTTCCTGGAGGATGTGGTCGCGCCGGCAGCCGATCTCGTCGGCGAGGAGGGGCAGGGCTGGACGATCGCCAAGTTCCTGCTGGAGAATGAACGCGGCGGCTCCTGCCATGCGCCGCGCCTGCTGGCGGATCTCGCACGGTTGCGGGCGGAAGCGGCAGGCGAGCCATCGGGCGCGGAAGGCTCGCTCGATCATGATCCCGTCTGGCTTGCCCGGCTCGCGCGCATCGAACTGGACGCGCAGGCGCTGGAGATGATCGAACTGCGCATCCTCGCCGAGGTCGCACAAGGCCGCCCGCCGGGGCCGCAGACATCGGTGGTGAAGCTGCTCGCCTCCAACGTGCGGCAGGATGTGGATGCGCTGGCGATGCGCAGCTTCGGCTATGCGGGGCTGCAATTGTGCGAGACGCGCCCGCTTTACGGCAATGACGTGCCGGAGCCGGTGCGCGGCCGCGCGGCGCAGGTGGCCGCGCCGGCCTATCTCAACGGTCGCGCGTGGACGATTTTTGGCGGCAGCAACGAAATCCAGCGCACGATCATCGCGAAGACGGTGCTCGGGCTCTGAGGGAATAAGCCCGTCCCGTTTTGGTTCCGTGCCGCGGAATGACGCAAAAGCTAGTTGCAGTGCGGTATGGCCGATCCCAGATCGGCTACATGACCCATGCAGACATTCGCGCGCCATCGCTGCTTCTCGCCTCGCTGGAAATGGCACGGGCGGCAGTGGAAACTTCCGCCCTCGCTATGTCCGCGCCGTTGCTCGCCACCGCGCCTCGTGGCGATGGCCACCCGGTGCTGGTGCTGCCGGGTTTCGCCACCGATGACGGGGCGACCATGCTGCTGCGCGCCTTCCTGGCCCAATTGGGCTACGACATGCATGCGTGGGAATTGGGCCGGAACTACGATCATCGCACCGTGGGGCAGAATGGCGAGCATCTCGCGCGGCGGATCGATGCGATTCGCGATGCGACGGGCAAGCGGATCAGCCTGATCGGCTGGAGCCTCGGCGGTGTCATCGCGCGCGAGGCGGCGAGGCGCGATCCGGAGGCGGTTCGTCAGGTCATAACCCTCGGCAGTCCGTTCAGCGGCAATCCCAGGGCGACCAACCTCAATTCGCTTTACGAGCGGATGACGGGCAACATCGTCGCCACGCCGGCGATGATCGAGCGGTTCAGCACCGGCCACCATCCGCTGAAGGTGCCTGCCACCGCCGTCTACAGCAAGACCGACGGCGTGACCGCGTGGCAGAACTGTATCGTCGCGGCAGACGATCAGGCCGAGAACATCCCGGTCTACGCGAGCCATTTCGGCATGGTGCTCAACCCCAGCGTCTACCTCGTCATCGCCGATCGGCTGGCGCAGGAGGAAGGCGCCTGGAGACCGTTCGAGGCGAGCGGCTGGCGCGGCGCCTTCTACCCCAAGCACGAATGCTGATCGTCATACCTCGCTGAAGCCGAACGCCTCCAGCTGGGCGCGATGGCGCGCCAGATCGAGGCTGAGGATCACGATATCGTGATCGACGCCCTCGTCGTCGCGGACGAGATCGCGGAACAACGCCTCCGGATGGAAGCCGAGTTCCTCGAACACCGCCATCGCCCCCTGCTGGTCCGGCGTCATGCGGGCGAGAAGCTTCTCGATGCCGAGCGAAAGCGACAAGGCCAGCGCATCCTGCGTGATCTCCCGGCCGAGGCCGTGGCCACGGGCCGTCGGCGACACCACCACGCGGCACTCGCCGACATGAGGCGACCAGGAGAGCCCGTCGCGGACGATGGCGGCACAGCCCTGCACGCGGCCATCACGCCAAGCGAGGATGGTGGCGATGTTGCCGCTGGCGATCTGCTCGATCCATGCCGCCACAACCTTCGGCTTGCGGATGTCGCGCTGGAGGAACAGCAGATCGTGGTGGGGCATGCCCTCGGCAAAGGCGAGTACCGCCCCGGCATCGTCGCTGCCCATCTGGCGGAGTTCGAACTCCACCCCGGCCAGGTCGATCGTGCGGGGATAGTCGTGGGTCACGGACATCAAATGGACCTTCCGGCAAGCCAGCTATCGATGGTCGGCCAAAGCCGCCTGAGCGCGGCGACGCCGGCGACCACGCTGACATGCCCGCCTTTGACGACGGTTTCGAATGTCTCGGTGGACGAGACTTTCTCGGTCAGCGGGTGCGCGGCATCGAACGGCACGACATGATCGTGTTGGGCGATGATGTTGCAGACCGGCACCGTGATCGCATCGAGCCGGGCAACGCGACCGTCAATCTCCAGCGTGCCTTCCAACAGCGCATTGGCCCACATGAACTGCTTGACGATGTCACGGAAGAACTCACCCGGCAGCGGAAGCGTCTCCGCCGCCCAGCGATCGAACATGCGATAGGATTTGACGAATTCGTCGTTCCACATGTTGTTCCATAGGTGGAGGACGCCGGCCGACCGATTGGCCGGGCGCATCAGGTCGAACGCCCCCAGGATCAGATCGCCCGGTATGTTGCCGAGACTCTCCACCGTATGATCGACATCGAAATGGGCCTTGTCCGACCAGGCGCGAAACAGCTTCATCTGCGCGAAATCGACCGGGGTGGCGAAGCATACCAGATTCTTCAGCGGCCCGTCCGGGAACAAGGTCGCGTACAGGACGGAGAGCGTGCCACCCATGCAATAGCCGGCGAGCGAGACATCCGGCTCACCGCTGACCGCCTGGACCCGCGCGATGCACTCCGGAATGAAATCGAGCACATAATCCCGCAGTCTCAGCCGCTTCTCGTCGGCGCGCGGCGATGTCCAGTCGATCATGAAGACGTCGTAGCCACGCTGGAGCAGGAACTCGACGAGGCTTTGGCCGCGTGCCAGATCGAAGATGTAGCCCTTGTTGCTCGGTGCCATCACCAGCAGCACGGGCACGCGGTACACTTCATCCACGATCGGCCGGTAATGGTAGAGGTTCAGCGTGCCGCGCCGGTGCAGCACGTCCTTCTCCATCGCGCCAACCGGCTGACGCGGGGCGCCGAGAAACTCCAGCCCCTTGATGTTGCGGCGGATCGCGCGTTCGATCTCGGTGCGGACCTGCCGTGCCACGGCATCCGCCGCAGGCGGATCGGCCTCGCTCATGATTTGTCGGCAGGTGACGTGTCGCCCGCGATCGCCGACGCGGGCGGCTGTCGCGTGCGCCTGACGGGCATGACCGCCTCGCCCGCTCCATTGCCCTTCAGGTCGGCGACCGCGATCGCCAGCTGATCGATCTTCTCCTCGACGGAAAGCAACCGCTCACCCAGGTCGCCGATCTCGCCCCGGCTCGGCAGGTTCATCGCCTTCAGCACCTTCTCCATCTGCTCGGAAAAGGATTGCTGCACTGCGCGCGACGCCATGCTCGCCTGGTTCATCGTGCCGCCGAATTCCTTCGATGCGCTGATCTTGGCGGAAAAGTCGTTGACCTCCTGCTCCCACTTGGTGACGAATTGCGACCATGCGGCCATCGGATCGAACGCGCCCTTTTCTGCCATGATGCTCTCCGTCGGGTCGTTTATCTGCTGAACGCCTTGTCGCAGCGTCGCTGATCCCAAGCTGAAGACAACTGGCCAAAAGGCAAGGGCAAGTACCGCCGATGCGCCCGCCCGTTCAGCGGGAGGCGGCGCTCCGTGGCGGCTGATTGAGCTGGCCGTCCCGGTAGTTCTGCCGTTCCATCATCCAGCCTGGATATTCGCTCGGCAAGCGGCTGACCTCGTCCAGTATCGCAAGCTGCTCGACCGTGAGGACCATTTTGGTGGCAGCGATATTGTCGTCCAGCTGCTCGACCCGCTTGGCGCCGACGATCACGCTGGTGACGGTGGATTGATGCAGCAGCCAGGCAAGCGCCACCTGCGCGACCGATACGCCGTGCGCCTCCGCGATCGGACGCATCGCGTCGATGACGTCGAAGGCGCGCTCTTTCTCGACCGGCGGGAAATCGAACTGCGCACGCCGCCCGTCGCCTTTGGTCGACCCGTCGCGGGCATATTTGCCCGACAGAAGCCCGCCGGCCAGCGGGCTCCACACCATCAGGCCGACGCCTTCCGAGCGCAGCATCGGAACGATCTCGCGCTCCAGATCGCGACCGGCGATCGTGTAATAGGCTTGCAGCGAAGCGAAGCGATGCAGACCCAGCCGTTCGGACACGCCGAGCGCCTTGGCGATCTGCCACGCCGCCCAGTTCGAGACGCCGATATAGCGCACATGGCCATGCTGGACGAGCGTATCGAGCGCGCGCAGCGTCTCCTCGATCGGCGTGACCGGATCGAAGCCGTGGAGCTGATAGAGATCGATATGATCGAGTTGCAGGCGCTTGAGGCTGGCCTTCACCGCATCGATCAGGTGCACGCGGGACGAGCCACGGCTGTTCGGCCCGTCGCCGGTCGGTCCGAAGGCCTTGGTGGCGACGACCAGCTCGTCGCGGCGCAGGCCGAGGTTGCGGATCGCCTGGCCGGTAATCTGTTCCGACAGGCCCTCCGCATAGACATCCGCCGTATCGACGAAGTTGATGCCGGCCTCCGTCGCGGTTTTCAGGAGCGTATCGGCATCGTCCTGCTGGAGCTTGCCGATCTTCGCCCACATGCCCTCGCCGCCGCCAAAGGTCATCGTGCCGAGGCATAGTTCGGAGACGAACAGGCCGGTCTGGCCCAGACGGTTCATGCGCATATGGGGACTTTCCTGAAGACCGATCCGGCGTGGGACCTGCGAACGGCGGCGATGCCGAACAGACCTATGCAAACGAGCCTGGAACCGTCCAGCTCCAGGCTCGCAAAAATTCGGTGCGGAAAGCCAGCTTAGCCGTTCAGCTTGTCCTTCAGCGTCTTGGATGCGGTGAAGGCGAAACGCTTGGACGCCTTGATCTTCATCGCCTCGCCGGTCGCCGGGTTGCGCCCGTCGCGCTCGGGGCTGTCGGTGACGCGGAATTTGCCGAAGCCGTTGATCGACACCTCGCCATCCTTGCCGGCCGCCTCGGCGACGGCGGCAAATACACCCTCGACCAGCTTCTTGGCATCGGCCTTGGTAACACCCTGGGCAGTGGCGATATGATCGATCAGGTCGCTATGGTTCATGCCTGTTCCTCCTTATTGGCGAGACGCCGCCCGGCGCGGGGCCGGGGCATCGGCGCTCGCCATGCGTCGGCTTGGGGGCGCATGGCAAGCCTTTAGCGCGCGCGAAATCGCCCCGGCGGTGCTTGCAACCGTCGCAAAAGCGCGGGAAAGCGGCGGCATGAGCGCCAGCGAGATGTCACCCTCTGCCGTCACCATCCTTGCTCCGGGGGAGAATTGCTGGTCGATCGAGCGCGCGACCCGCGCCGCGGTGCTGATCGACGCGGATGATTATTTCGCCGCCGCCAGGGCCGCCATGCTGACGGCCAAGCGACGCATCATGTTAATCGGCTGGGATTTCGACGGTCGCATCGTTCTGGGCGGCGAGCAGGGCGCCCCGGATGCGCCGGCTCGGATCGGAGACTTCATCCTGTGGCTGGTCGCCCGCAATCCGGAGCTGGAGGTCTATCTGCTACGCTGGGATCTCGGCGCGCTGCGCACGATCTTCCGGGGGACGACGATATTCACCTTCCTCAAATGGATGCGGCACAAGCGCATCCACACCCGGCTTGACGGCGCGCATCCCCCGGGCGGCTCCCACCACCAGAAGATCGTCGTGATCGACGACTGCTTCGCCTTTTGCGGCGGCATCGACATGACCGGGGATCGCTGGGACACGCGCGCCCACCGCGACGTCGAGCCGCAGCGCAAGCGTCCGGGTGGCAGCGCCTATCCGCCGTGGCACGATGCCACCACGGCGCTCGAGGGTGCGGCGGCGGCGCGGCTCGGCGAATTGGCGCGCGATCGCTGGCGCGTCGCCGGCGGAACCCCGCTCACGGCCATCGAAGGCGCCGGGCCCTGCTGGCCGGAAGTGCTGGTGCCGCAGTTCCGCGACGTGGCAGTCGCCATCTCGCGCTCGCGTCCGGTGCTCCCCGATCTGGAGCCGATCCGCGAGATCGAGCGGCTCTACCTCGACATGATCGCGGGCGCGCGTCGCTTCATCTATGCCGAGAGCCAGTATTTCGCGTCCCGCCGCATAGCCGAGGCGATCGCCCGTCGGCTCGACGAGCCGGACGGGCCGGAGATCGTGGTCATCAATCCGACGACGGCTAACGGCTGGCTGGAACCGATCGCGATGGACAGCGCCCGCGCCCGCCTGTTCGAGGCGCTCCGTCGGCGGGACGTGCACCGGCGGCTCCGCATCTACCACCCGTTCACCGCCGCCGGCGAACCGATCTACGTCCATGCCAAGATCATGATCGTGGACGAACGCATGATCCGCGTCGGATCGTCGAACATGAACAATCGCTCGCTGCGGCTGGATACCGAATGCGACGTCACGATCGATCGAGCGTGCCCCGACAATGACAATTGCAGCCCCGCCATCCGTGCCATCCGCGACGGCCTGATCGCAGAGCATCTGGGCGTCGCCGTCGCGACAGTGTCAGCGGGGATCGACGCCGAGGGTTCGATCATCGCGACGATCGAGGCGCTGCGCGGCGACGGCCGTTCGCTGCGCCCCTATGAGGTGCCGGACCTGAACGCGGTGAAGACATGGCTCGCGGACAATGAGGTGCTCGATCCCGAAGGCCCGGAAGAAATGTTCGAGGCGCTCGGCAAGCGCGGCCTGTTCCGCCGCATGCGCGACCGCCGCCATGCGCGACGGGCGCTCCGCAAGCCGCCGTCCTAAACTGCCAGCAGGTCGCGATAATCGGGGTGACGCTCGATATAGTCGGCCACGAAGCTGCATTCCGGCACCACCGTCAGGCCTTCCGCCCGCACCCGATCGAGCGCGCCTTGCACCAGATGGCTGCCGACGCCGCGGCCGCCGAGCGCGGTCGGCACGATCGTGTGGGTGAAGATCACGCGATCCTGTTCGCGGCGGTAAGCGGCGAAGGCGGTCTGGCCATCGACCGCGATCTCGAAGCGGCCGGCCGCGCGATCGTCGATAACCGCGTTCATGCCACCGATCCTTCAAGCATCGCGACCATCGACCCGTTTCCCTGACCGGCGGCCAGCGTCACGGCGCTGTTGCCCGCGATGTCGACCGCAGCGATGTCGGCCCCTGCGCGGAGCAGCATATGCACCTGATCGACGCGATCGAACATTGCCGCCATCATCAGCGCGGTCTGTCCCGCAAGGTTGCGCCGATCAGCCTCGCAGCCGGCGGCGAGCAGCCGGGCCGACACATCGTCATGCCCCTTGAACGCGACCCCCATCAACGCGGTGTTGCCGCGCGAAAGATCACCCGCATCGCTATCCGCCCCCCGCGCGATCAGCAGGTCCACCGCATCGCCATGCCCGTTATAGGCGGCCAGGATCAGCGGCGTGTGGCCCTTGTCGTCATGCGCCTCCACCGACGCGCCATAGGTCAGCAGCGCGTCGATCACATCGCACCGGCCCTCCCGCGCGGCGTCGAACAGCAGTGCCTGCAGCCGGGCGGGGGCGGGGAGCGGATGAGGCTCTGGAACGGTTACGGCGTAATTGTGTGGCATGGGAACTCCTGCCGACGGAAACGGCGGGAGCGGGCAATCGTTGCGCCGCCTGTCAGTCGGCGATCGGGGCCACCGAAACTATCTCGATCGCGCCGACCATGCCTGCGAAATCGATCCGCTCGCCGGCGGTGGCGCCGCTGATCGCCCGGGCCAGCGGCGCGGAATAGGCCAGCCGTCCGGCGGCGGGATCGGCTTCGTCCTGCCCGACGATATCGATCGTCGCGAGCGGGCCGCCGCCGTGGCGATACGCAATCCGCGACCCGAAGCCGGCTTCTTCGCCCTCGGCGGCCGGTGTCGGGCGGGCACTGGCCTGGCGCGCGCGCCAGTATCGCAGATCGCGCCGCAGCTCCGCGATCCGGCTCTCGTCCGAGGCGGCGACAAGGGCGGCCTCCAACCCGCCGACCCGGTCGCCGATCAGGGCCAGCCCGCGCGCGGTCACCAGGTTTGGGCCGGGTGGTATCGGCAACTCGAAGCGGGGCTCCAGATGTTCCTCATCGCTTTCACGGCGAAACGCCACGCTCATTGCCATTCTCCTGATGAGGCGGACAGATATGAACGCAAGCGAAAGAATGAAAGTGCGGCCGAAAAGGCGAACAGAATGCGTCGCGGCTCCCCTCTCGTTATCCAGTCGGCCGATTGTCTTGATCGATCCCTAACATGGTCGAAAACGGGACAGAGAGGACAATATTGCGGGAGGGTTCATGCGGACCGCCGCTCAGATGGCGCGACCAGATGCGCTTTCTCGTCTCGTGACGTCCCGGGCAGGCGGGGTCGCCCACGGCGTGGCAAGACGTGGATCTGACAGCCATCTCGCCGGAGCAGGATATCATTGCGGGACAGGCGCCGCTGTAGTGACAATTGCGCCATCTTGTGCGGTGTCAAAAGAGATTGATTGCGCTACGATAACGATTTCGCAACTTTACCAAGAAATGGTGCGTTCCGGATTTGAACTGCATGATGTTATGGCGTAAAGCACCGTCATTCCGGAGGAAACGCATGACCGAACAAGACGCCGATCTCATCACGCTCACTGCCGATATTGTCGGTGCCCATGTCGCGCACAATAATGTCGCGACCGGCGATATCGCCGGCTTGATCCAGAGCGTCCATACGGCGTTGAAGGGTCTCGGCCAGACACCGGAACCCGTTGTCGAGAAGCAGGAGCCTGCCGTTTCGATCCGCTCCAGCGTCAAGCCGGACCACATCGTCTGTCTTGAGGACGGCAAGAAGCTGAAGATGCTGAAGCGATATCTTCGCACCAATTACGACATGTCGCCGGACGAGTATCGGCGCAAATGGAACCTGCCATCGGATTACCCGATGGTCGCACCCAATTACGCCGAAAAGCGCCGCTCTCTTGCCCATAGCATCGGGCTTGGGCGGAAAGCGGTTGACGTGCCCGCGCCGGAGGCCGAGCCCGTCGCGGAGGAAGCACCGGCAAAGCCTAAGCGCGCGGGGCGTAAACCGAAGGCCGAAGCGACGCCGGAGCCCGCGCCGCAGACCGACGCTGCGCCGGAGGAGGCACCCAAGCCGAAGCGCGGGCGCAAGCCCAAGGCCTCGGCCGAGCCTGCCGGCGAGTAACCGCCTGGGCGTCGTTCGCTCGCGGCGACCGGATGACAAGCGGGGTTTCGGCTTTCGGGTCGCACCCCGTTTATCCGGAAAGACGTGCGTCGGGCGAGGCGACCCACCGGATCGCATTCTGCAGCAAGCGGCGGTAGACCGGATTGTCATACGTCACGGCATCGTCGCCGGGCTGAAGGTAGACGAGCTGGCTGTTGCCGACCCGCCTGGTCCAGCCGATGAGATTGCTTCCTTCATCATGGGACCAGCCTTTGTTGCTGAACATGCGACCTTCTATCGCGGCCGTGGCCGAATAGAAGTTATCGCGAGTGAACGGGTGACGTGCGCGCAGAAGCGGCGTCACTTCGTCTTCGAAGATCTCGCAAAGATATAGCTCGTCGCGCATCGCGAACGTGGTTGGGATATCTCGCATCACCGGATGATGCGGCGCGACGACTTCGGCCACATAATCGACACCGTGGCGATAGCCCGAATCAGGTCGATCGTGTTCGCGCAACCGCCCCGGCCGGTAGAGAAAAGTGCCGCCCAGCCGTTCGCCATAGCCCGGCCATGCGGGCCAGCCGGCCAGTGCATGGTGCAGCGCGACGATCCCCTTGCCCTGTTTGAGCAAGGCATCGAAGCCCGCGCGAAAACCATCGCCCGGATCGATATAGGCGGGCGCATCGTGCGTCACCGTGAAGTCGAGGCCGGGCATATCGTACAGTACCAGTGCGTCGAACTCCGCCATGCCCGCGGGGTTCATCAGCAGCGCCGCCGCCGGTTGATCGACCATCGTCGCGGTAATCCCTTCCATCGCCTGAAACGACGCATCGAAGGCGTTGCGATCGAAGGCGTGTCCGCGCACCGCGACCATGATCTTCAGCGGCGCGCCATATTCGATGATCGGCATGGCTATGCGCCCACGCCGGGGCACAGTCCGGCTCCGGTCAGGATTGCCGCGCGTTCGATCAATGTCTGCGTCATGCCGTCTCCGCCTCGATAGCGCCGTCGTGCGCCGGGCCCGTGGCGATCGCACCTCTATCTTGCGCTAGGCAGCCGAGTTGCCGGCTTAACCAAGTGGTGATAGCGACCGGCCTAGTGGAGGGCATGAATATCGCGACGAGGGTTCAGCCAGCCAAACCGGGGCGGATCGATCTGCCGCCCCCGGTCGCCGCGCGTGCGAAGCTGGCGCCGGAGTTCGGCCGCCGCTTCGTGATCTTCGGCGATGCCGAGGAGGAGTTCGACTGGCATTTGCCGCTGGACCGCCACTCCACCGGGACCGAGGCGATCGCCGCCCTGCCGGCCGCCACCCGCCGGTTCAACGCGGCGGGCCTCGTGCCGACCTATCTCGTCGATTATCCGGTCGTCAGCAACGCGGCGAGCGCGGCGACGATCAGGGCGATGGTGGCGGCGCAGGAATGCGACGTCGGCACCCAGCTGCACCCCTGGGTCAATCCGCCGTTCGACGAGGCGGTGATCCCCCGCAACAGCTTCACCGGCAACCTCCCGGTGCCGCTCCAGCGCGCGAAGCTGATCGCGCTGACCGAGGCGATCGAGGCGGCGACCGGCGTCCGGCCGATCGTGTACCGCGCCGGCCGCTACGGTATCGGGCCGGAGACCGCCCGGCTGCTGGCCGAGGCGGGCTACCGGCTGGATGTCTCCGTGCGGGCGCTGTTCGACTATAGCGGCGAGCAGGGGCCGGATTTCTCGCACCATCCGATCTGGCCCTGGTGGGTGCGCGACGATCTGCTGGAGGTGCCGCTGACCGCCGCTTTCACCGGTGCGCTGCATCGCTGGCCGGGCCTGCACCGCTATGGCTGGCTGCGCGGCCCGCTCGCCCGCACCCGCCTGCTCAACCGCGTCGCGCTGACGCCGGAGGGAATGCCGCTGGCCGAGGCGCTGGCGGTGATCCGCCTGTTGCTGGATGAGGGCACGCGGCTGTTCAGCCTCTCCTTCCACACGCCGTCGGTCGAGATCGGCCACACGCCCTATGTCCGCGATGCGACCGACCTGAAGGCGTTCTGGGCCTGGTGGGATGGCGTGTTCGACCTGTTCGCACGCGAAGGCGTGCTGCCGGCGCGGCTGGGCGAGATCGTCGCCGCCGCGCAGCCGGCGGTCTAGGCGACCTCCCGGCGGCGGATCAGCCACCAGATGTCGCGCAGGGTGGACCGTGCGATCAGCATCACCATCGCGGCATAGGTTGCGATCCCGACAGCGACCAGCACCGCCAGCCGCAGCAGGGGCGGATCGATCGGCACGGCCAGATCGAGGCCGAACACCACCGCCGCCATCACCAGGCTGGCGATCAGGCCCGGCGCGATCGCCCGTGCCAGCGCGCCCGCACCGAGGCCGATGATCGGCATCGCCATCGCGGCGGTCGCGATCGTCACCAGCGGAAAGGCGAACAGCCACGCCCAGGCCATGCCCATCGGCCCCCACCGAACCGCGAACAGGAATGCGATCGGCATCACGATCGCGCCCACGCCCGCCGCATAGACCTGCACTCGTGGCCGGCCGAGCGCGGTGGCGGCGGGCGCGAATAATATCTGCAAGGTGACGAACGGCATGGCCAGCGCCAGCACCCGGACGATCGGCACCGCCTCGATCCACTTGTCGCCCAGCGCAGCGTGGACCAGCGGGCCGGCGGTGACGGCCAGGCCGGCGGTGAACGGCAGCGCGACCAGCATGATGATCCGCGTCGCGGCTTCGAACGACCGCACGATAGCCGCCGGATCGCTCTGGATGCGGGCGTAGGCGGTGAAGGCGACCTCGTTCAGCGGCGGGATGAACTTGCTGCTGAGGATCTGCGCGAGGAACAGCGACGTGGTGTAAAGCCCCAGCAGATGCGGTTGCAGTACGCGGCCGCCGATGAACACGTCGGCCTGCGTCTGCACGAACCAGAGCAGCTGGCTCACCGTCATGGCACCACCGAAGCGGATCGTCGCGCCGGCGCCCTTGAAGCGGAAGCTGGGCAGCACGAGCAGGCGGGCGGCCAGCGTCATCCCGATCGCCCGCGTCCAGAACAAGGCGAGCGGCGCGACAACGAGGGTCCAGACCCCGCAGCCGGCGAGCGCCATGCCGAGTGCGGTGCCTGCCCCGGCAAAGGCCGACAGGAAGTTCACCTGCGCCTGCTTGCGGAAATCCATGGCGCGGCTGAGCAGCGCGGTCGGCAACGCCACGAACGGTGTCGAGAGATAGAGCAGAGACTGCACGCGCAGCATGTCCGCCACGATCGGCTGATTGAAATAGTCGGCGGCGAGTGGCGCCAGCAGCACCTGGAGGAGGGCGATGCCACCGTTGAACAGCAGCATCAGGCCGAACACCTGCGCGATCTGGCGATCGTCGATGGTCTCGGCCTGGATCAGCGCGCTTGCAAAGCCATAGCCGTTCAGCAGGCTGAACATGACGAGGATGCTCTGCGACATCGCGAATATGCCGTAGTCGGCCGGTGCGAGCAGGCGGATGACGAAGAAGGTCGCCGACCACATCACCAGCTGCGCGACGATCTGGCTGCCCGATCGCCACAGCACGGCGCTGCGCACCCGCGCACCGAAACTGGCTGAGCCGTCGGCACTGCTCGTATCGACCGGTATGTCGCTGTTGGCCGCCGTCATTCCTCGTCCTGTTTCCTCGCCGTGGCGATGAGCTCACCGGGCTGACCTAGCGCGTCAGTGGTGCATGAAGGATGAAGTCCACTACTGCTAGTGGCGCCGGACCGAAAAGCGCCGCTATCCGGTTGCCGGTTGTTAACGATCCGCGCCTAACCTGCTAGGCCAACATACGAAGGATGGGCATTCGCATGCAGGCGGCAAGCGCCACCGGCGACGTGGCGAGGCGGGATTTTCGCCTGGGATCCGCTGTGCCCGCCGCGCATCGCCACGACGGGTTGGGCGGATCGCGGGCCGTCCTGGGCGCGATGGACGGTGCCGACGCATGGCTGGCGGCGGCGTGGGACGATCTGGCCGGCGATGCGGCTGAGCCAAACGCCTTTGCCGAGCGGTGGTTCGTCATGGCGGGCGTGCGGCATCTGGCGCAGCCGGCGGGCTTTCGATTGGTCGATATCTGGGATGGCGCGCTGCTGATCGGAATCGTGCCGCTGATGGCGTCGCGGCGTTACGGCCGCATACCGTTGCGGCATGTGGCGAACTGGCTGCACCATCACGCTTTTCTCGGCACGCCGCTGGTTCGGAAGGGCCATGAGGAAGCTTTTTGGCGAGGCGTGCTGGAGACGCTCGATGGCGCGTCCTGGGCGCGCGGGCTGTTCCATCTCAGCGGCATCGTCGAGGATGGGCCGGTGCATCGCGGCCTCGCTGCGGCCGCCGTCGCGCTCGGGCGCCGCTGCGATGTGGTTCACCGGATGGTGCGGGCGCAGCTGGATGGCGGGCTCAACCCCGACGCCTATTACGAGGCCAACGTCCGCAAGAAGAAGCGGAAGGAGCTGAAGCGTCTGGCCGCCCGCCTTGCCGAGCAGGGCGAAGTTACGGTGCGTCGACTCAGCCGGCCGGACGAGGTGACGGGCTGGTGCGACGATTTTCTCGCGCTGGAGAGATCGGGCTGGAAAGGGCAGGCCGGCTCGGCCTTGGGGAGCCGGCCCGACACGTCCGCTTTCTTTTGCGACATGCTGGCCGGGGCACATGCCGCGGGGCGGCTCGACATGCTGCGGATCGATCTGGACGGGCGGGCGGTGGCGATGCTGGTGAACTTCATCACACCACCGGGTTCCTTCTCGTTCAAGATCGCGTTCGACGAGGATCATGCGCGCTTTTCGCCCGGCGTATTGGTGCAAATCGAGAATCTGCAATTGCTCGCGCGCGGCGACGTCGACTGGATGGATAGCTGCGCGGCGGAGAATCATCCGATGATCGACAGCCTGTGGGGCGGACGACGCACGGTCGTGCGGTTGACGGTGCCGCTGAGCGGATTGCGCCGTGGCCTGATCTTCCGGGCGTGCCGTGCCGCCGAAGAGGGCCGTGCGCGGCTGCGGCGTTGGAGGGAGCGGTGAGCGGCTGCTTCGATGGCGCTGCACGGGAGGCGTTCGGCAGGCTCTATCCCGAAACGCCGGGGTTGTTGCGCCACCGGCTGGCCGGCCATCCCGCGTTCGAACTGGACGCGCTGGTGCGGCTGGCGCAGCGGATGCGGGCGGAGGATGTGGAGCAGAATATCGGCGATCTGCCGATCGGCATCGATCCCGCCGCCGTGCGACACAACGGCCTGGCGGTAGCAGAGACCATCCGATCGATCGAGCAGGCCGGTGCGTGGATGGTGCTCAAATTCGTCGAGCAGGATGCGGAGTATCGCGCGCTGATGCAGGCGGCGCTGGAAGAACTGATACCTATAGTTAAGCCAGCCACGGGTGAGATGTTGAAGATGGAGGCGTTCATCTTCATCTCTTCGCCGGGCGCGGTGACGCCGTTTCACTTTGATCCCGAGCATAATATCCTCCTGCAGCTGCGCGGTAGCAAGGTGATGACCATATTCCCCGCCGCTGACGAGGCGCTGGTGAGCGGGGCGGTGCATGAGGCGTTCCACATGGGCGGGCATCGCAACCTGCCTTATGATCCGGCGCAGGCCGGGAAGGGACATCCGTTCGCGCTGGCACCCGGCGCTGCCGTCTATGTGCCGGTAAAGGCGCCACATTGGGTGCAGAACGGCGATGCGCCGTCCGTCTCCTTCTCCATCACCTGGCGATCGGAATGGAGCTACCGGGAGGCGGATGCGCGGGGGTTGAATGCGTTGCTGCGGCGGGTGGGACTGACACCGGCGGCACCGGGGCGGTTTCCCGAACAGAACGCCACGAAATCAGTCGCTTACCGCGCGATTGCCAAAGCCCGGCGGATGGCGCGGCGGGGATGATCGAGACGCGTGTGTTCGACGATCTCGACGCGGTCGAGGCGGATGCCGCGCGGGCGTTGGACCGGGCCGGCCAAGCCATACTCTATGATCGGCTTTCGTGGCACCGGCTGAACGCCGATCACGGGGTGGCGGGCGCTCCGCTGGTGGCGCGGGCGCGGGAGGGGGCTGATTTTGCGTGGCTGTTCCTCTCGCGCGAGGGGACGATCCACGGCGGGTGGTACACGCTGTCTTTCGCGCCGGTGTTTGCCGGTGGCCCCGATCCACGCACGAAAAAGGTGTTATTGGTGGCGATCGCCGGCGCCCTGCGGGAAAAACTCGGCCGGATCGTGCTGGCGCCGCTGGCGGAAGAGACGTGCCGCGCGCTGGCCGACGCTTTTGCCGCCACCGGCTGGTGGGTGCGGGCCGAGATCAGCAGCGCGAACTGGGTGGCGCATGTCGGCAGCGAGGATTTCGCGGCCTATTGGCGGCGCCGGCCGAGCCGGCTGCGCAACACGGCCAAGCGGAAAGGCCGCGACGCCGGGTTGGACATCGCGATCCTCGGCCGCTTCGATCCGGCGGCGTGGGATGCCTATGAGGCGGTT